>JAJTEE010000025.1 GCA_021298215.1 Alphaproteobacteria bacterium | reverse complement strand
TAAATTACCAAAAATGATTAATCCTAACACTGGACGCATTCATACCAGCTACAACCAAGCAGTGGCAATTACAGGACGCCTTGCAAGTTCAGATCCTAATTTGCAAAATATCCCGATCAGAACATTAGAAGGTAGAAAAATAAGAGAAGCATTTATTGCAAACAAAGGATCATCAATTTTATCTGCAGACTATTCTCAAATCGAATTGAGAATTATGGCTCACTTATCTCAAGACAAAAGATTACTTGATGCATTTAAGAATAATGAAGATATACATAAATCTACGGCAGCTGAAATCTTTGGGTGTGAGCTGAATAGCGTTTCTAATGAACAAAGACGTTATGCCAAAGTTATTAATTTTGGATTGATCTATGGAATGAGTGTTTTTGGTTTATCGAAATCACTCAGCATTGAACGTAGCGCCGCCGCAAATTATATAGAAACTTATTTTGCCCGATATCCTGGCGTTAAAAAATACATGGAAAATGCAAAATTATTTGCTAAAGATAAAGGTTATGTAGAAACATTTTTTGGAAGGAGATTATGGATTCCAGAAATTAATGGTTCGAATAGTATTAGAAGATCTGCAGCAGAGAGAGCTGCGATTAATGCGCCAATGCAAGGCACTGCAGCTGACCTCATAAAATTAGCAATGATCGCTGTTGATCAATGGCTATGTCAAAATATGCACTTAAAAACAAGAATGATTATGCAAGTACATGATGAACTTGTGTTTGAAGTACCCCAAAATGAAATTGAAATATTACAAAAAGAATTGCCTCGCTTAATGGAGGGTGTTGCAAAACTAGATATTCCTCTTATCGTTGATATTGGTGTTGGACTGAACTGGGATGCGGCACATTAAAATGGAATTCGGCGCTTTAATTATTGGCGATGAAATTTTATCAGGCAAAAGACAAGATAAACATTTCGAATTTTTACAAAAAACATTAAAAAAATATAAGCTTTCATTGTCTTGGGTGAAATATATTCAAGATGATTCGAAAAGTATTATTCAATCTATCAAAGAGTCAACAAACTCCAAGACTATTGTTTTCTCGTTTGGCGGCATTGGTGCAACACCAGATGACTTCACACGTCAAGCTGCAGCAGAAGCTTTTGATCTTCAATTAATCAGAAATAATGAAGCTGTCAAACTCATTGAAGAACATTTTGGTGATGAAGCTTATCCAAAAAGAGTTTTGATGGCAGATATTCCAGATAGTGCATTATTAATTCCAAATGAAATTAATAAAATACCTGGATTTAAAATCAATCATCATCATTTTTTGCCAGGGTTTCCAGAAATGGCATGGCCAATGGTTGAATGGGTTCTCAATACACATTATCAAGGATTATTAAATCAAAATGATTTTGCCGAAGCTTCGATTTGGATTAATGATGTGAGTGAGAGTAAATTAATTGATTTGATGAATGAAATTGTAAAAAAATATCCAGAAATTAAACTTTTTAGTCTGCCAAAATTAAACCCTGTAAAAACTATCGAGCTTGGCGTTAAAGGCTCATCAAAATTAGTTAATAAAGCTATATTGGAAATACAAGAAAAAATAGCCAATTTGGGCTATGAATGGCATAAGTAATTTAAAGTCTTCACTTTTATAAAAAGCCATTTGCCTATAAAATAGGCAACTTCCCCTAAGTAAATATAAAAGACAGTGCAAATAGGCTCCATTTCCATTAAAAATAATCTCGTCGTCGCCCCCATGGCTGGCGTCACAGACCGTCCTTTCCGTCAACTTTGTAAAAAGTTTGGCGCTGGCATGGCGGTAAGTGAGATGGTGACATCAAACTCACTTTTATACGGTAGTCAAAAAACACTTCGTCGCGCAAATCACGAAGGTGAAGTAGATCCAATCTCAGTTCAAATTGCTGGTGCTGACCCAAAAATGATGGCTGATGCAGCTCAATTTAATGTGGATCATGGTGCTCAAATTATCGATATTAATATGGGATGTCCTGCAAAAAAAATATGTAACGTCATGGCAGGATCAGCACTTCTCAAAGATGAGCCGCTTGTACAAAAAATATTATCTTCCGTGGTTAAATCTGTAGATGTTCCTGTCACATTAAAAATAAGAACTGGTTGGGATACTAAAAATCGTAATGCGATAGAAATTGCAAAAATTGCCGAAGACATTGGCATTAAAGCATTAGCCATTCATGGCAGAACAAGAGCTTGTTTGTATATGGGTGATGCTGAGTATGACACCATCGCCGAAGTAAAACAGTCAGTCAAAATTCCCGTTATTGCGAATGGTGATATTACTTCACCAGAAAAAGCTAAATTTGTTTTGAACTACACAGGTGTAGATGGGGTAATGATCGGAAGAGCTGCCCAAGGTAAACCTTGGATTTTTAGAGAAATTGATCACTATCTCAAAACAGGAAAGCATTTAGATAACCCGTCTACTGATGAAATCAAAAATATTACGATTGCTCATGTGAAAGAGCTTTATGATTTTTATGGTGAAAACGCAGGATTAAAAATTGCAAGAAAACATATCTCTTGGTACACAAAAGGATTAAAAAATTCTGCAAATTTTAGACACCATATGAATACAATTGAAACAATCGATGCACAAATTAAAACGATCGAAGATTATTTTAATTTTCTTTCGATCGAATCGCCATATATAAAGTACGAAGAAGAAATGTTGGTAACTTAATGGAAAAGAAAACAGATATTCCAGATTGTGTAAACGAATCTTTAGATCAATACTTCAAAGACTTGGACGGCGAGCATCCAACGAATGTTTACGATATGGTCATTGGTATAGTAGAGAAGCCTCTATTAACTTATATTATGGGCATTTCAAAAGGTAATCAGAGTAAAGCTGCAGAAATTCTTGGTCTTAATAGGAATACCCTCAGAAAAAAATTAAAACAACATAAGATTGATATCTAGTCATGATTAAAATAAAAAGAGCTCTTATAAGCGTATCAGACAAAAAAGGCATTATCGATTTCGCTAAGACGCTTATTAAATTTAATGTTGAAATTTTATCTACTGGAGGTACGGCAAAATTATTGGCTGACAATAATATTCCTGTCATCGAGGTCAGTGATTATACAGGTTTCCCTGAAATGCTTGATGGGAGAGTAAAAACACTTCATCCAAAGATACATGGCGGCATCCTCGGAAAAAGAGATGACGAAAAACATCTACAAACGATGAATAAATCTAATATTCCTTTAATTGATTTGGTGGTCGTGAACTTGTACCCATTCGAAGCAACCATATCCAAAGAAAATTGTCCTCTTTCTGAAGCTATTGAAAATATAGATATCGGTGGTCCAGCAATGATTAGATCGTCAGCTAAAAATTATAATGGTGTAGCTGTAGTCACTGATGCCTCGGATTATAAAATGATTGAAGATGCCTTAAAGCAAAATGATGGCGCACTTAATCTAGAATGCAGATTTAATTTGGCTAAAAAAGCTTTTGAACATACTGCGAAGTATGATTCAGCCATTTCAAATTATCTTAATGGTTTAGATACAAATAAAAGTGTAACTTACCCCAATAAACTTAATCTCGTATTTAACAAAAAAATGGAATTACGTTACGGCGAGAATCCGCATCAAAGTGCATCTTTCTATGTTGATGAAATAGCTAATAAAGGTTCGTTGGCAAGCTTTAAACAATTACAGGGTAAAGAACTTTCATACAACAACTTAAATGATGCAGATACAGCATGGGAATGTGTTAAAAGCTTTAAGCTTCCTTCTTGCGTCATCGTAAAACATGCCAATCCATGCGGAGTAGGATCCTCTAAAAACTTATTGGACGCTTATAAAAAAGCATTTCTAACTGATCCAACTTCTGCATTTGGCGGCATTATTGCTTGCAACACATCTATAGATATAAATACTGCATCTCAAATTATTACACAATTTGTAGAAGTTGTAATTGCTCCATCTTACAATCTTGAGTCACTAAAAGTATTTGAATCAAAACCAAATATCAGATTGTTATCTTGAGTCACTAAAAGTATTTGAATCAAAACCAAATATCAGATTGTTAGAAGTTACATTAGATAACAACTTTAATGCTTTTGAATTAAAAAAAATTGGTGGTGGTTTATTAGTTCAGTCGCCCGATAATTTTAATATCGATATGGATCATTGCAAAGTAGTTTCGAAACTCAAACCTAATAAGGAGCAAATGGAAGATATGCTTTTTGCATGGCGCGTTGCTAAATATGTCAAATCAAATGCGATTGTATTTTGTAAAAATAATCAAACATTAGGAATCGGTGCAGGCCAAATGAGCAGAGTAGACAGCACCAAAATTGCATCGATCAAAGCTCATAATGCAAATCTTGACCTAACAAATTCAGTCGTCGCTTCAGACGCATTCTTTCCTTTTAGAGATGGTATTGATGTGCTGGCCGCGGCTGGGGCAAAATGCGTCATTCAACCTGGCGGAAGTCTTAGAGATGAAGAAGTCGTCTCTGCTGCCGACGAATTAGGTCTCGTCATGTTATTTACTGGATATCGTCACTTTAGGCATTAATTTATGAAAGTTCTAGTCATTGGAAGTGGCGGCAGAGAACATGCAATGGCATGGAAACTTTCTCAAAGTAATAAAGTAAATTCTGTTTTTGTTGCGCCAGGTAACGGGGGAACTCACCTCAATCCAAAATTCAAAAATATTGATCTGATTGATATTAATCTTCTTGCAGATTTTGCAATTGAAGAAAAAATTGACTTGACTATCATTGGCCCAGAACTACCTCTTTCTAGAGGTATTGTTGATTTATTTCGATCTAAACATTTAAATATTTTTGGGCCCACTCAAAAAGCTGCTCAACTTGAAAGCTCTAAAGATTTTGCTAAAGATTTCATGTATAGACACAAAATCCCTACTGCAAAATATAAAACATTTAAAATGCCTGATGAAGCCCATAGCTATGTTGATAAGGAAGGTGCGCCTATTGTAATTAAGGCAGATGGATTAGCTTCAGGAAAAGGTGTCATCGTCGCTATGACTTTAAAAGAAGCTCATGATGCAATCGACTTTATGCTTGTAGATAATAGATTTGGTGATGCTGGAGCCAAGGTTATTATTGAAGAATTTCTTGAAGGTGAAGAAGCTAGCTTTATGGTCATCTGTGATGGTAAAACAATTTTGCCACTTGCAACGAGCCAAGATCATAAAAGGCTTCTAGATCAAGATATGGGGCCTAACACCGGCGGTATGGGAGCATATTCACCCGCGCCTATAGTTACTGATGAAATTTACTCTAAAGTTATGAAAGAAATTATCTACCCGACCATCCATGGTATGGCTAATGATGGTATTCCTTTTACTGGATTTCTCTACGCAGGATTAATGATTACCAAAAAAGGTGAAGTAAAAACATTGGAATACAATTGTCGAATGGGAGATCCTGAAACTCAACCCATTCTGATGAGGCTTAAAAGTGATTTTTTTGAAATACTTTACAAATCATCAACTGGACATCTTGACTCAACAGAAATTGAATGGGATAAAAGAACAGCACTAGCTGTCGTTTTAGCTTCAGCAGGCTACCCTGAAACTCCAGAATTAAATGAAGAAATTCATATTGAAGACCGTATCATTTCTGATACTTATATTTTTCATGCAGGCACAATGTTTAAAGATAATAAACTTCTCACTTCTGGAGGTAGGGTATTGGCTGTTACAGCGCTTGGTTATTCTGTCAAAGAAGCTCAATCAAAAGCTTATGAGGCTATCAATACTGTCAAATTTAATGGAGCGCAATATCGAAAAGATATAGGTTTCAGAGCGTTAGATAATAATTAAATTGACTCATCAAAACTTAATCCAGTATTTAAGTTGTTTTTGTAGACTGGGACAATGAATCCTGTATCAAGGAAAATAAAATGATTAATTCAAATGTAGTTTATGAGTACTTTAACAACCTTCAAATAAAGATTGTTGAAACACTTCAGCTTGTTGATGGAAAAAATTTTATTAATGATTCATGGCAACGAAAAGAAGGTGGAGGTGGCACTTCTTGCATTTTAGAAAATGGCAATGTATTTGAAAGGGCAGGCGTTGGATTTTCTCATGTTTTGGGTGATAAGCTGCCACGCTCAGCAAGCGTTGCTCATCCAGAAGCAGCAAATAGAAAGTGGGAAGCTATGGGTCTTTCTCTTGTCTTGCATCCTAAAAATCCTTACGCCCCTACAGTGCATATGAATGTAAGATTTTTTATTGCAAAAAAAGAAAGTCTTGAGGATATTTGGTGGTTTGGAGGTGGTATGGATTTAACTCCTTATTATGGCTTTGACGAAGATGCCATTCATTTTCACCAAACACTTAAAACTATGCTTGATCATTACGACAAAAAACTGTACTCGAAATTTAAAAAAAATTGTGATGAATACTTTTACCTAAAACACCGTAACGAGCCTAGAGGTATTGGAGGTATTTTTTACGATGACTTTAATCAATTAGGTTTTGATAAATCTTTTAATTTAAATAAATCTGTAGGAGATGTTTTTTTAAATGCATACCTACCTATTCTTCAAAAAAGAAAAGATACTTATTACACAGAAAAAGAAAGAAGCTTTCAACTTTATCGACGAGGTCGTTATGTGGAATTTAATTTAATATTCGATCGCGGCACTTTATTTGGTTTGCAATCTAATGGCCGCACTGAATCAATTTTAATGTCGATGCCGCCGATGGCTCAATGGAAATATGATTGGAAACCAGAATCAGGCAGCAAAGAAGAAAAGTTATATACATATTTTTTAACAAATAAAGATTGGTTAGGTCATGAATAATCTATTTGCAAAAATTTTTAGAAAAAAACATATAAATCATAAACATCCAGCTCATCTAAAAAAATGTTTAAGTGCACTAGATTTAACACTACTTGGTATTGGCTGTATTATTGGTACAGGTATATTTGTCTTAACCGGCATAGCTGCTGCAAATCAAGCTGGTCCCGCAGTTATTTTGTCTTTCATAATTTCAGGTTTTGCATGTGCTTTTGCGGCTTTAGCCTATGCAGAATTATCTTCATCGATTGGAGGTTGTGGAAGTGCATATGGCTATAGTTATGTTGCATTTGGTGAATTTTTTGCATGGATTATTGGTTGGATTCTTTTAATGGAATATGGAATGTCTATTGCTGCAGTGGCAAATGGATGGTCTGGATATTTTAATAATGCACTTACAGCCATGGGTATCGGTCTTCCAGAATCATTATCAAAAGCCCCTTCATTAGGGGGTATGGTTAATCTTCCAGCAATGGTCATTATATTAATAATCATGTCTTTGCTAATCATAGGGGCAAAGCAAAGCGCCAAATTTAATGCAGCAATGGTTTTTATTAAACTTTTAACCATCACACTATTTATTTCGGTCGCTATTTTTAATGTGAACCCATCCAATTGGCATCCATTTATGCCTTATGGATGGTTTTCAACATTACCTAATGGGAAAACTGTTGGCATTCTGGCAGGTGCTTCATTAGTATTTTTTGCGTATGTTGGTTTCGATGCAGTATCTACTGCTGCTGAAGAGGCGATCAATCCTCAAAGAGATCTGCCTAGAGGTATTATTGGTTCACTTGCTTTTTGCACAATGATATACATCATCGTATCCTTATTACTTACTGGCGTTGTTCCATACCAAGAACTTAATGTGTCTTCTCCTGTAGCTTATGCGCTTCAAAAAATAGGTTTTCAAGGAGCTTCTGCAGTTGTAGCTACTGGAGTTATTACAGGACTTACAACTGTAATGCTTGTGCTTTATTACGCCCTAACAAGAATTATTTTTGCAATGAGTAGGGATGGGTTATTGCCTCATACTTTAAGTGAAGTCAATAAAACTACTAATACGCCTATAAGAGTTATTGTTTTTTGTGGCCTCATTATTTCATTAATTGCGGGCTTTATACCACTTGGCGCTCTAGCTGAAATTGTAAATATTGGAACGTTAGCTGCTTTTGTGATTGTTTCATTGGGAGTAATTTTTATAAGAAAACTTCATAAAAATAATAAAGCGACTTTTAAAAATAAATGGCACCCACTTATTCCTGTTCTAGGAATTTTTTCATGCGGTGCTTTAATGTTTTTCTTACCGCTTGAAACTTGGAGAAGATTTTTAATTTGGGTGTTGGTTGGTATTGTTTTCTATTTTGTTTACTCAATTAAACATAGCCATCTAAATAAAAAACCGGCCTAGGCCGGTTTTTTATTTTTTTACTTCATTAAAGAGAAAGAACCCATTGAACGATCGTTTTAATATCTTCTTCTTTAACTTGTGGGTGAGGTGGCATTGGAACTGGGCCCCAAACGCCGCTACCACCCGCTTTTACTTTAGCTACTAATTTCGCTTCAGCGCCTTTGTCTCCTTTATACTTAGCTGCAACATCCTTATAAGATGGTCCAACCACTTTTTTTTCAACGCCATGACATGCTAAACATCCGCTTTTTTGAGCAAGTGCTTCAGCAGCTTTAGCATCTGCAGCTTGAGCTTGATTTGCGACGAACGCACCAACCATTGCAATACTTAAAATTACTGATTTCATATTATTTCCGCCCTTAAATTGATTTTGCGCTTGTTATGATACTCCTAAACTTATTTAAATTAAAAGTAATTTAAATAAAATTAACCAATTAATATTCTTGAACCAAATACTCAGCTATCAGGCTATGGGATTGATTCGGATAGACCATTACGTTGTTTTCAAGGGCATTAACGCTTTCAACACAAATCATTTTTTTCCATTCATGTTCAGTGCCCATATCAACCATAGTTTTAACTTTTTTGTCCCAGGGTGTCCAGATAACTGTTGATTCACTATTTTGTTTTTGTATAGTAATTTTTCGATTATAACCTTCATCATGGATCACACATGTATCTCTTGTATTTAAATAAACTCTATCAAACTCAGCATCAAATTTAATTTGATCTTCTTGAGTAAATTTTTTGTATTCTCTAACTTTGTCTGAATAGATTTTATTTTCTAATCCCGTCACCTTAATATTTTCTATATCGCTTACTTCAAAATAAGTGTGATATCCCTCACCAATCAAAAAAGGCTGTTCAGAAAGATTTGTTGTTTTGAGATCTAGGTGAATTGAATTGCCAATTATGATAGAGAGTTCTAAATTAAATTGATATGAAAGCTGTCTATTCACTTCAGGGGTTGGAAGCATCACTAATGTAAGTTTGGTAGCCCCATTTTCTAAGTCAATAATTTCATTAATGCGCCATGGAATGACTCTAGCAAATCCATGCGGGCAAAAACTTCCATCGGTAGGATGTGCCCCAAACCAAGGCCAGCAAATGGGCACACCGCCCCGAATAGACCTTCCATGCATGTATCTCGCATTACTTGAAAGCCACAACACTTCGTTTTTAATATTGTGAGGCTTCCACTGCATGACATGAGCCCCCTGCAGAGCAATTTTTGCAGAAGCTAACTCATTATTAATTGTAATAAATTTTAGTCCAATTTCATTTTGGCTAATCTTATAGCTTTGGGCAGAAGATATATTTTTTTCACTTATCATCTTAAAAATTATAGTTCCTCTAACTTTGAAATATCTCGAATAGCCCCTTTATCTGCACTTGTCGTCATTAATGCATAAGCTTTTAATGCTTGAGATACTTTTCGTATTCTTGGTTTAGGTTTCCATGCATTTTTACCTTTAGCATTCATTTTAATTTTTCTTTGAGCAAGCAAAGTATCATCGATTATTAAATTAATTGTTCTATTTGGAATATCAATTTCAATCCGATCATTTTCTTCAATCAGACCAATCTCTCCTTGCTCAGCAGCCTCAGGAGATACATGCCCAATACTTAACCCTGACGTCCCCCCAGAAAATCTTCCGTCAGTTAAAAGCGCACAAACCTTACCGAGACCTTTCGATTTGAGGTAAGAAGTCGGATACAACATTTCTTGCATGCCAGGACCGCCACGTGGTCCTTCGTAGCGAATCACAACAACATCACCTGGTTTAATTTGATCAGCTAAAATTGCCTCTACAGCAGCATCTTGGCTTTCAAATACTCGCGCAGGCCCAGAAAAAATACGCAATACAGAAGTTGGAATACTAGTCGTATAACGCAACTCTTCTGCTTCAAACATACTCATATCAACGCCGGCTGTTTTTACAATACAGCCATTTCGTGCAATATTTCCAAACAAGACTGCTAAACCTCCATCTTGGCTGTATGCGTGCTCTTTATTTCGAATGCAGCCAGAAATTCTGTCATCATCTAAAGTTGGATAGAGCATGCTTTGACTAAATGCAATTGTCGTGGGTATGCCTCCCGGCGCAGAACGATAAAAATTTTTTACTTCCTCATTTTTGGTTCTCATAATATCCCACTGATCTATTGCTTCCCCTAGAGTTTTAGAGTGAACTGTGGAAACGTCCCTATGTATTAATGATGCACGATCAAGCTCTCCTAATATCCCCATCACACCACCCGCTCTATGAACATCTTCCATGTGAAACTTATCCGTAGCAGGCGCTACTTTTGCTAAACAAGGTACTTTTCTTGAAATGCGATCTATATCTTTCATTGTAAAATTTACTTTAGCTTCATGAGCTGCTGCTAGTAAATGGAGAACAGTATTTGTAGAGCCTCCCATAGAAACATCTAGGCTCATGGCATTTTCTAGCACACTCTCATTATCATTTTCGTAATATTGTTTCGCCAGATCAACAATAAGTCTTCCAGCTTCTTGGAATAATTTTTTTCGTGCCGCATGCGTCGCTAAAGTACTTCCATTTCCAGGTAGACTTAATCCCAAGGCTTCCGTTAAACAATTCATTGAATTTGCTGTAAACATACCAGAGCAAGAGCCACAAGTTGGACAGGCTGATCGTTCAATTTCATCAGAATTTTTATCGGATACTTTTGGATCAGCACCGGCAACAATTGCATCCACTAAATCTAATTTCTTTACTTGATTATTCCAATTAACCTTTCCAGCTTCCATAGGGCCGCCTGAAACAAAGACTACAGGAATATTAATTCTGAGAGCCGCCATGAGCATGCCAGGTGTTATCTTGTCGCAATTTGATATACAAACAATGGCATCTGCACAGTGAGCATTTACCATATATTCGACGCTATCTGCAATAAGGTCTCGGCTTGGTAAGCTGTATAGCATGCCGTCATGACCCATAGCTATACCATCATCCACTGCAATGGTATTAAATTCTTTCGCGACGCCACCATGCTTTTCAATTTCTCTTGCTACAAGCTGTCCTATATCTTTTAAGTGAACATGCCCCGGAACGAATTGAGTGAATGAATTGCAAACAGCAATAATTGGCTTTGTAAAATCTTCATCCTTCATTCCCGTAGCTCGCCAAAGTGCGCGAGCACCAGCTTGATTTCTACCATGAGTTGTCGTTTTAGAGCGATATACGGGCATAATGACCTCTTACAATTACAATCAATTTAAACAATTATTTTAACTTATAATGACAACAAATTTATGTTTATTCACCCCCAAATAAACCCTGTAGCGCTTAGTCTTGGGCCGTTTCAAATTCATTGGTACGGAATCATGTATCTTTTCGCTTTTTTAGGATTTCTTCAATTAGGTAAAGTTCAAATCAAAACACGTCCGTGGCTATCCTGGAATGAAAAGATGCTAGATGACGCTTTCTTTTATGGGGCTATAGGTGTCATTGCCGGCGGTCGATTAGGTTACATCTTATTCTATCAACTGCAATATTATCTTCGAGAACCGATTGAGATCATTGCGTTATGGAAAGGCGGCATGTCATTTCATGGAGGATTTTTAGGTGTAGTTATTGCTATGATTCTCACAGCTAAAAAATATAAAATAACTTTACTTTCAGTTTTAGATTTCATTGCCCCGTTGGTTCCTCTAGGGCTTGCTTTTGGTCGTATTGGAAATTTTATTAATGCGGAGCTATGGGGCAGGCCAACAGAATTTTTCTTAGGTATGATTTTTCCAAATGTAGACGACATCCCAAGACACCCATCTCAGCTTTACGAAAGCTTCTTTGAAGGTTTCGTTATGTTTGTATTGCTTTGGTTATATTCCAATCAAAAAAGGAAGACAGGCCAAATAGCTGCTTTATTCTTAATACTATACGGAACGTTTAGATTTTTAATTGAATTTACAAGAGAGCCTGATTCATTCTTAGGCTTGCTCTTTTTAAATCTTTCAATGGGTCAATGGCTATCTATTCCAATGCTCTTGGCTGGCATTTATCTTTTTAAGAAAAACTAACAACAGCGTTTTAAACCACTCCATTTTTTCTCAATTGTAGCCTGATAAAAATTTTTTTTACTCATCAATTTATGTTTTTTTGAACATTTTTTATGACTCTTCAAATATAGATCGTAGAGATCGTCCCCTGATAGTCTTCGTATGAATTCATATACTGATTTAATTACTTTTAACATAGATTATTAATTCTTTTTGAAAAAAGAAATTCTTAACATATCAACAACAACTGTCCATAAAATAATAAGTAAAAATAAAGTAATAAAGGCATCTAATTTTTGATTAAAAATTAATTGGTGAGTAATGGACATTTTACTATCCTCAATGAGTCCTATATTTATTTTATCTGTCAGATCTCTTGCTGCTGCGATAAATCCAACCCTAATATCTTGACTAAATATTTTTTGATAAGCAGCTGTCGTCGTCACAATAATCAGCCAAATTAGAGGCAAACCTGTTACCCAAGCATATTTTAATTTATTTGATTTGATAAGAATGCCAGTACCTACAGACAATGCAATAGCTGCAAGCATTTGATTTGCAATACCAAACAGGGGCCATAAAATATTTACACCACCATTGGGATCTATCACACCAATATATAAAAAATATCCCCAGCAACTTACAACAATTGCGCTACTTAAAATAATAGATGGCATCCATGATGTTCGACCAAACCTCGGATAAATATTACCAATCATATCTTGTAACATAAATCTTCCCACACGAGTTCCTGCATCTAGCGTGGTTAGAATAAATATTGCTTCAAACATAATAGCAAAGTGATACCACATCGCTAATAAATTTGTACCAAAAGCTTTGCCAAATATATTTGCCATGCCTACTGCCAATGAAGGGGCGCCACCTGTTCTTGCAAAAAGTGATGTTTCACCCATATTTTTTGCAAGTAATTCCATTTCTTCAACTGTCACTTTAAATCCCCATGAATTGATTTTTTGAATGGCACCCGCAGCTTCTGCTCCAACCACACCCACAGGGCTATTAATTGCAAAAAATATACCTGGTTCTAATACTGTTGCAGCTATCAAGGCCATAATGGCTACGAAAGATTCTAGAAGCATCGCTCCATAGCCAATCATAGGAATATATTTTTCATTATCTAATAATTTAGGGGTTGTACCTGATGCTATTAAAGAATGAAATCCGGAAATAGCACCACACGCTATGGTAATAAAAACAAAAGGGAATACGCTTCCCCCAAAAATAGGGCCTGTGCCGTCAGTAAATTGAGTTAATGCAGGCATTTTAATCTCCGGTTGCAATGTCATAATTGCAACAGCTAAAACAATCACTGTGCCCAATTTTACAAAAGTCGATAGATAATCTCTCGGGGCTAATAGAAGCCAAACCGGAAGAACTGCTGCTGCAAAGCCATAAAAAATAACGGCCCACGCCAATGTCAAGCTGTCATGATCAAAATAAGCTCTTAAGGTTTGCGAATGATCAATTAAACCTCCAGCAAAAACAGCTAGAAGCAATAATCCAAATCCAATTAAAGATGCTTCAAGCACTCTTCCTGATCTGATGGATCTTAAGTAAATGCCAATAAAAATTGCTATGGGTATAGTTGCAGATTACGTCTCATTGAAAAAAATAGTGTAGTCATATCTTGAACAGCGCCCCCCAATACAGCACCTATGAGTATCCATAACATTCCTGGAAGATAACCAAACTGTGCGGCTAATGTAGGGCCTACTAGAGGTCCCGGTCCAGCTATAGCAGCGAAATGGTGACCAAATACAATCCATTTATTTGTAGGAATAAAATCTTTATCATTTCTTAGTCTTAAGGCTGGCGTTTTTTTGTGTTCGTCAATAACTAAAACTGTTGCCGCAATCCAACTTGCATAAAATCTATAAGCAATCATGAATACACATATAGCTGCTGTAATAAACCAAACAGCATTGATACTTTCATTTCGACTCAGTGCAATCGTAGAAAAAGCAATAGCTCCCAATATAGCTATTAGAAACCAAACTATATTTTTTAAATATTTTTTAATCATGATGTATCCAAACTTGGCGTTTAAATTAATTTATTGCTATATATCTTTGATATACTTGTTTCCCATTTATTCTTTTAATTATATGCAATTAATAAAAATTAAAAAAACTAATTTCATTGTAAGTACATAAATCTTATCTTGGCATCTCATAAAATTATTCTTGGCGTTACTGGAGGCATAGCTGCATACAAAGCTGCTGAATTAACTCGCCTTCTTATTAAAAACGATTTTGACGTTCAAGTTGTCATGACTGAGTCTGCTAGCCATTTCATAACACCACTTACTTTCCAGGCATTATCGGGCAAAGAAGTATTAACAAGTTTATGGAAAAGTAACGCTAGCAATGGGATGTCGCATATAGAGCTATCAAGAAATTATGACCTTATTGTAATTGCTCCAGCCAGTGCTAATTTCCTTGCCAAATTAACACATGGTTTTGCTGATGATCTTTTATCTTCTTTATGTTTAGCAAGGTCTTGTCCAATTGCTTTAGCACCAGCCATGAATGTCCATATGTGGACAAATACAGCCACTCAGCGCAATGTTTCTCAATTAAAAAATGATGGTGTTTTATTTTTTGGTCCAGACTCAGGCGACCAAGCTTGTGGTGATGTAGGATTCGGAAGAATGATGGATGCTGAAGAATTATTTAGGTCAATTCAAAATCATCTTACGCCGAAATTACTTAAAAATAAAAGGTTGTTAATAACTTCTGGCGGCACAATTGAAATGATAGATGATGTAAGAGGTATTACAAATCTTAGCTCAGGTAATATGGGTGCTGCTATCGCTAATACTGCTGAGTCTATGGGCGCATCGGTCACTTTAATT
>JAJTEE010000015.1 GCA_021298215.1 Alphaproteobacteria bacterium | reverse complement strand
TTTAAAAATATTATTATTAGTTTTACTTTTTTTTAATCATAATTTATTACGATTATTAATTATTAAATAGATAACATATGCTATATGATTTTTTTATTCGTCATCTATTGCATCACTTTAAGTTTACCAAATATCGCTGCTTCAGAAGGAGGTCTTTCTCTAAGCGATGAACTTGAAAGATTAAAACTACGCACTGTTTCTGTCACTAACACTAGTTACGATTCAGCATCTCTCGTAGTGAGTTATTTTTATCAGCCTGATTTTGACGAAGAAGATTTTGCTCTAAATATTGCAAGAACAATACTATTTCCCTCATCTTACAAAGTAATACCCCCACGAAACGGGAAAATAGTTGATGCAGATCAAAGAGAATTCTCTTGTGTGTGCGTATTACCTTGTCGTGATTGCGTCGACTCAACAGCAATTATTTTGCAGCGTTCTATAGAAGTTCCGCCAGAAGGAATAATGATCCCAGGTTTCGAAGGAGCTTATATAGGAAGAATAACCTCAGAGAATTCATGTAATTTTGTATCTTACCTTAATACTGCATCAACGTATTTTAGCTTAGTTGTAGGGCCTGCTGAACTTTTTTCTAAAACCATTTCCAGCAGAAGCTTATCCATAATGGCTGGAGTAGCACATCCATTTTTTGAATATTTTAAAGTCATGGGCTTATCACACCACTTATTTAATACTGTAACCAAAGATGTCGTTCAAAGAAAACTTTTTGAGAAATTCCAAGCAATTCACGATGCTGGTTTGCAATATAATCAAGCTATTTCAGAGCATCCATATATAACTAAAACTCCGTTTATTCTTCACTCATTTATCATTGGTAATTCCGGAAGTGCTCTACAAAATGAAATACAAAGGACCAATCTCATAGAGTCAACACGGGCTCTTTTAAATTCGGGTTGGCAGCAATTCATTTGGACAGATAACGATGCCGATGCGATAAGAAGCGCTTTGGGTGATGTTGCTGATAAAGTTGAAATAAAAGGAATCTTTCCTGATTTTCTTAATATTCAAGGCACAAGACCAACGGATGTTGTAAATATTCAAGATTTCATCGGTCGTGGTAAGCAAGCTAACGCTACAGGAAAACCTGATATGGCAAATGCCTTTTTTAACGCTGCTACAGCTCTTTTAAAGTACAAGGTTCTTTTAGAATATGGCGGAGTAATAAGAAGCTCTAATGCAAAAATTGTTAAAAATTTGCTTCCCCTTCACAATTTTGGTTTTTACGCAAGCCTTGATTCTGGATTCCCATTGCTTAGTACGGAACTTTTCGCTGCATGTCCTAATCACCCTATTATCAAAAGGGCTCTCGAGATATCAGTGTATCACCATAATTCAGATCCTAAATCAATACATTACTTAAGAAATTTAAGAAGATCCTTCCTAAGGGAACATTCTGTAGCGGAGCATTATGTCAAATATGAATCAGCCCTAACTTTGGCTTTTTATCAGAACGGAGAACTAAGAAGAGATATGCTTTTTGATTCAAGCATTCTATCTCAAGATTCTATTCGCCCTTTAACATCGCAAACTTACGTACTTACTAGCAAGAGTTAATAGAGAACAATTATGAAAAAAGTATTAGCTTTTCAAATTATTTTGAGTACTTTAATGATCTTTTCGTCGTTATATTGCGTTGATAATAGTGTTTTTATATCCTGCAGATTGAATGAAGTAGACATCATTAATGCAAGATCGGAAGAAGCCGTATTAAGTATTTTTATAAAATCTGAGACAAGTTTAGTGCCAGGTGAAACAAGAAGAATATATTCATTGGAAGGCTTTAGTTTTGAAAATAATTCCAATATCCATAAAATAAGCAATACAACAGATGATGTGTGTACAGTAGGTATTGCTCAAAAGAAATCATTCAGATTAAGTCTAAATGAACGAATGAGGATTTCTTTACCGTTTGGCTACTATATAACCAACTTTTCTTCTGGTGACTTTTCTTTTAATGGTGCAGGTGAAACGCCTACCTTTACCTTTGGAGATAGCCCTTTTGCGCGTGATATAAAAGTAATCAGAGGAGAAGGGGTTCTTGATCCTACCAAAGTGGATGCGAACTTTGATCAAAAAGGGCTTCCTACTTTTTCATGTTTGGAACACCAAGTGAACTGGTGTCTTGATCGATACAAGCCTTCAAAAATTATTGTTGATAATCCTTTAAATGCTGATTGCTCTCTAAGTTACACGATTCAACATAAGGGAAGAATGGGGGCAGAAATTTCGGGTAAATTGGTAGCTTTTAATAATCATTTTTATAGAACATATAGATCTTTAACAGAGCAAGGATCAATAGTCTTTTCCGATGAAAAACTTAGAGAATTTTTACCTTCAGGAGGTTCGCCAAGCTATATGTCTTTATTTCAGACGGCTGATATAGTTGTGCCCAAAAGAGGGCAATATAAATTTGAGATACCTTTTGGTTGGCTTAGACAATTTACGCTTTCTGGATCGTATAACATTTCCTTTGAAAATAATGAAGTGCGCATCACTATGAACAATCTAACCCCAGATGATTTGGTTAAACCATCTTTGCTGCAACAATTATATGAACAAGAGTTTCTTGATACAGGGAAAAAAGTTTTTGGTAATAAAATTCCTTACACGTTCGATGATTGGTCCTCTTTAGGAGTAAGCACTTCCTGGTTTCTGCCCCATAGGAAGTTCTTAGAATGTTTCTACAGACAAAATGGCCTCAGCATGGAAAGTGTTCTCGATAAGAGACATTTGCATCTACTAAAAAGTCAACGTACTCTAACAGAAGCAATTCAGCGAAGATCGATAAGTGATTTAAACCCATTAATACAAGAGATAAGACACAATATTTGGATAAGCGGAAAAGCTCCATCGAAAATCCCAAGAGATCGGCTCTTGCACTATTTAAAACAAGTTAAGGAAAATCCTTCATTTGAATATAATTTATGGTTGTTTTATGAACAAGAAAATCCAGCATTGTTTGATAGGCAGAGTTTTGAGGTCCAAGCTTACCTAAAAACCGTTATTGATGAATGTCCAGAAGTTCAAGATTCTGTAAATATTAAATTTTTAAACGAAATATGGCCAGAATTTAGAGGTAAAGATTTATTCGCTAGACTTCTAAATAATAGGCGCTATACGGCTTGTTCTGATATAGCAAGAGTAAATACTGTTTTCTTGACAGGGGGTATGTACACAGACTTTGGTGTAGAGTTTAACATGCACCCATCTTTCTTATGCCGTCATTTTAATATTTTTATGATGCGCGAACTGTGTCTGTTAGCGGGAACTGCCTTTGGAGCTTCCAAAGGCCACCTTGTTTTAGATAAAGTGCTTAATTTTCTTGATAATATTGATAGGGTGCCACATCAGTACAGAGAAATAGGCCATAATAATCCATTGGTGCCATGGTGTGCGTACGGCATTTTAACGGCTATGTTTGACATATATAGTGATCCTGATAAAGATAG
Source organism: Alphaproteobacteria bacterium (assembly GCA_021298215.1). Classification (GTDB taxonomy): domain Bacteria; phylum Pseudomonadota; class Alphaproteobacteria; order Paracaedibacterales; family CAITNM01; genus CAITNM01. Next base: position 21,668 of record JAJTEE010000015.1, on the reverse strand, counting down.
TTTTTTTGCAATTCCCTTTTCTAAATCATTTATAGATGTCAATCAAATGCATTCATGGAATGGTAATGCTACCCTTGGGCAGCGATCATCAACAAATGCTCCTATTTCAGACGAAGAATGGTTTGGAAAAGATTATGATGAGCAGAAATATCAGCTCACTAATCTCGCCTGGGACTCATCTCATGAAATGTCTAGAGTAATTTTTAGAAATACACAAAATAAAAATGAGAAAAGGCTGCAACTATCGGCTCTATCAACGTCTGTATACTATGCTTTCCCCAGCATTTTACACAGCCCAGCTTTTCCAAAACCCCGCATTTCTAATAGAACATGGTTAACAAATTTACATAGTCCTTGTGAGCCACCATTAGACAAGCTACAAAAATATATTAACAGTGTGAGAACCTTAAATCTCTCAGGAGGTTGGCAACATTATTTTTGGTGTCAGGATCCTTCACTTATACCTAATGCTATAGAGATTCTTTTAAGTGCTAATGTAGGAATTCAAATAAAAACACTAAGAGATGTTGAGGATGTAACAGAAGGTCTACATGTTTTTGATGCTTTATTAGAGGATAATAGGTACACAAATGCAAATGACGTTCTAAGAATGAGGATAATGAAAAAAACAGGCGGTTTGTATACTGATTTGGGAGTAGAAATAAGAAGAGATATAACCCCATTACTGGATGAATATGAGTATGCTTTACTACTTGCTGGAGAGGGCTATCTTGATCATACCATAATAGCAGCAGCTCCTAATTCAGAGCTTGTATCAGCTTATTTAGAAAAAATTGATAATCTGTACAGGATGCCGGAAGAAGTAAAAAGAATTACCCCAACTCCTCAGCAGCAACTAAAATGGACAGGTTGTAATTACATGATATCCTATATCGACTGCGTAATGAAGCCTTCTACAAAAATTTTATTTTTAAGAGAAGGTAACAGCCATTTAATCCGTCTTCATAGAATGGATTCATGGAATCAAATAGGGAAATTTGGTAACAGGCCGATTAGTCAAACAGCTTTGAATATTTTCAGCGTAAGGCCCAAATGATCTTTAAAGTAAAGATATTGGGCTGTACCAGATAGACTGGATTAAGATGGATTTATCCATTGCTTTAGTTGGTTCAATTGAGTTTTTGGATTAGGGTTATTAAATCGTCACTCGTTTTTTTTTAAAAGTAGAGGAAAATTTGCTTTGGGTACACCACTAAACTGTTCTTAACAAACTTAAAACACTGGGGGCTTTCCTAGCAGCTCCACCACCACCACGTTTACCCTTGCGAGTGCCACCAAAATACGATCGCATCAACTTCAATCTCTCTGACTACGGCTTCTTAGCTTTCTAATTCGAGTAATGGGCAATAAATTTTCTTAAGCGATGAAAATAACATAGGGCTACTTTGAGACTTACCCTAACTAAATAGCAGTACATCTGGTTATCACTCTCGTGACAAAATATTCCAACAGATGTTCTTGCTTATTTTTTATTTAATCGGCTCTTTCTCATTCCATATCGTAAACACTTTAATCTATTATCTGGCGCAGCTTCTTCATTTGTTATGCTAAATTTTTTTAAGCGGTATGAGGTTCAGTGAAAGTTACTGTTGCTTCTCGAAGAAAAAAGGAAATATCTCTGCATTCGTGGGATTCTGGATCACGTTCGCAGGGTATTGCAGAATTCATTTTCAGTATTAGACGCCTTGGATAACTTCCCTCTAAATTTGGAAATATCATCGTTGCGCCGTACTCCCAAGCGACAGGTACTCCTTTATTTTCTTCCGTATCTTCGTGTAAAAAGGCTACTCTTTCAATATATCCGTTGGTGTAGCCATGTAATTGGATTTGGTAGATTCCTTCCCCTCTAGAGGGATTAAATAAAAATTTTGTACATCCATTAATTAGCCAACGTGAACCTTTTTCTGATGGTGTTTGTCCTTGTAATATTGAGAATCCATCGATTAATTTTAGCTCAGGTGTATATTCTATTTCTTGAGGTAATGCCGGCACCTCTTTAACTGCATCAAGTAGTTGATTTACTGCATTTTCTTCAAAATCAGCAAAGGTTTGAGTAAGAATAGTAGAATTATCATAGATAGGTCCAAGAGGACCAGCTGGCAAAAAGCGAGGAGAGGCGGAGGTTTGTTCTTCATCGCCAATTAAACCTAAGTGATTATATTTCACTACTTGCGTGTTCCATGTTCTACCATAGTGCTGCTTTAAATAATCATGTATATCATAAGGTGCATTAATTCTAACATGCCCAAATTTTATTTTTTTAAGAGGAAAAATCTGCTCTCTAGTAAGTCTTGGCCAAGGCCAACCTGTTGGATACCCATAAGTTCCATCTTTGAAAGTAAGCATAAATACATCTAGGCATACATCTATTTTTCTTGTTTCTATTTCCAGTATTTTTTCTATCTTAATTCCTCTCCAACCTTCGTTGGGAATCCGATATGCATATCCCAACTCCAGGAAGACGGGTAATTTTTTGACCAATTTTGGAAAATCTTCCTCTAATATGCAAGCATCAGCATCGTCATCATGAGCTATCATTCCGCCATTACGTTCTGCGCCCAAAAGAGTTCCGGAAGAAAAAAAGAAAGGAATTTCAAAATGATTCATTACCATTTGGAAATCAGCTACAAGCTGGTATATTTCACGTGGTAAAGCAGGGTGTATAGTGCTTGCAGCAAATTCTTCTCTTTCTCCTGTAGGTAAAAGACGAGATATTTGTTGTGATTCCTCTATTTCTCTGAAGTTTTCTTCTTCGGTAGAAAAAATTTCAGATGTGTATACAAAAACTGCTAATAGCAAGGTTATTGTTCGCTGAAATAGATTTGTAATCTTCATGCCTTTACCTCAATTTTTTTAGGATAAGTCTTGCTAATACTGGATCGTCATCGCCATGTATAGATAAGCCCGCTGACTCTATTTCAAAAAGAACTCCAAATCCTTTTTCTATGAGTTCGTCCTTCACGCTGTCTTTTGATTCAAAACGTCTAAAATGATCAGTTTTTGCTATGGTAGTATCACCCAATGCTGTAGATTTTTCCTTCATCGGGTCTTTATCGGTGCGAAATTCTAAGCATAGCAATGCATCTTTATGAATAGTGCCAAGCCAGGAAAGAAACTGATTGCGTGTACTTTGCGGTAGCGAGTGTAAAAAGAAGCGTGCATAATAGGCCTCACTTGCCTCTAATGTATTCAATGCAGTTAAATCACTAACATCAGTAACGCAAAATTGTAAATTACCAAAAATATTGCTTTCACTATTACGCGTAATAACGCTATTGGCGTTATCAGTTGCAACAACTCTTAACCCGTGCGAAGCAAAAAATTTACTGTCACGACCTCCACCGCAACCAAATTCTGTGAGTGTCGTAATATTTTCAGGTAGAAGATAGCTATTTAACACAAAAACAGCGAAGGTAGAAGCTTCTGAAGGGGGTGTGGTGCGAGCATAATGATCTGACCAATATTCCTTATTTTCATCACTCATTATGTTATCTGCTGAGGAAAAAAGGGTTTCGCCAGCAATTGTAAGAAGAAACAATAAATAAGATAATTTTTTCATAAATAAACTCAATAATAATTAATTATTTATTTTGAATAAATATAGTTAATTTATATTTAAATTATGAATTTATTTTCCGTTTGATTTAACAGATTGTCTACAACTCGCAAAGTTGGCATAATGAACAAAATTTAAAACCCTAAAATGATGGCCTTAATTGCTGATATTAAAGCTCGTGAAATTCTAGACTCTCGAGGAAATCCCACGATTGAAGTGGATGTTATTTTGGAAAGCGGCGCTTTTGGTCGTGCAGCTGTGCCTAGTGGTGCATCAACAGGAATTTTTGAAGCAGTGGAAATTAGAGATGGGGATAAGAATCGCTATTTAGGTAAGGGTGTTCTAAAAGCGGTTGAATCAATAAATACGATAATTGCTGACGAGATGATGTCCCTTGATGTTTCGGACCAAGAGCTAATAGATACAACATTAATTACCCTTGATGGCACAAAAAATAAGAGTAAGCTTGGAGCTAATGCTATTTTGGGGGTGAGCCTTGCTTGTGCGAAAGCTGCGGCAAATCATTATGGTCATCCTTTATATCGGTATCTTGGTGGGATTCAGGCTTTTCGTTTACCGGTGCCTCTAATGAATGTTATTAATGGTGGTGCTCACGCAGACAATTCCTTAGATATTCAAGAGTTCATGATTGTGCCCTATGGAGCAGCAAAATTTAGCGATGCTTTGCGTATGGGTGCAGAGATTTTTCATCATCTTAAAGATATCTTAAGGCAGTCAAAACACATTACATCAGTTGGTGATGAAGGTGGCTTTGCCCCAAACCTTGGCAGTACAAAGGAAGCCCTTGAGGTAATTATTAAAGCAATAGAAAGTGCAGGCTACAAACCAGGGGAAGAAGTAATGTTAGCCCTAGATGTAGCTGCATCTGAGCTCTATAAAGATGGAAAGTACATTTTTAAAGGGGAAAATAAAAGCTTTACAGCTCCTGATTTAGTTGAGTTTTACCAAAACTTGTGCGCGAATTATCCCATTTATTCAATCGAAGATGGTTTTGCAGAAAATGATTGGGATGCCTGGGAAATGATGACGGCTGAGTTGCTTGGAGTACAAATTGTAGGGGATGACCTATTTGTAACGAATACCGATCGTTTATTGCAAGGAATCGAAAAAGGAGCAGCTAACGCTATTTTGATTAAGCCGAATCAAATTGGCACACTTTCAGAAACATTAGCAACAATAAGTTTAGCTCAATCTTCAGCTTTTGGTGTCATTTTGTCACATCGTTCAGGAGAGACTGATGATGCAACCATTGCTGACATTGCGGTGGCAACGAATGCTGGTCAAATTAAAACAGGGTCCTTGTCTAGAACGGATCGATTGGCTAAATATAATCAATTATTACGAATAGAAGAAGAATTAGGGCAGAAAGCTCAATTTTTCTTATAAATTGCTAGAAAGATTATGGAAAATAAACTCAGAAATATTGTTTTTCCGATTACTATTGTTTTGCTTTTGACATACTTCACGTATCATATTTTTCAAGGTCAAAGAGGTATACTTGCCTGGATTCGCCTAGATAAAAAATTGCAAGAACAAGAAATTGTGCTTAGTAAACTGACACAAGAAAAAGAAAAGCTTGAGAGGGAAGCTTACTTGCTACGCCCTGATAGCCTCGATATTGATTTATTAGAAGAAAAATCAAGACAGTTATTAAACTTTGCGCATTCTAATGAGATCGTGATTCAAAATTAGAGCTAAAATGCTTAATAATTCTTTCCTCTGGAAAGATATAGGCTTCCAAAAATAATTAGGGTCATGCCAAAAACTTGAAAGATATTTATGCTTTCGCCAAATAAGACATATCCTATAGGAACGGCGAGCAGCAAGCGAGTATATTCAAAAGGAGCGATAAAGCTAATTTCGGCGAAGCTTACCGCTTTTATATATGCAAATTGAGAAAGAGATCCACAAAGCCCGACTAAGCATAAGAGGAATAGATCAAAGCAGTTTTCAGGCATATCAGCTGTAAAGAAGCCAATGGAAGCTATAAGGCCTAAAATGAAAGAGCTACTAAACATAATGGCAAGAGCAGGGTCCATATAGCTTAATTTTCTAGCAAGTGTGTTGGCAAATCCTGCCAAAATGCAGGCATTAATTCCTATAAATACGTAGTATAAATTCAGATCCGTATTGTGGGGTTGCACAATGAATAAAACACCTAAGTATCCGGCTATAAGTGCTGTTATTTTAAAATGATTGATTTTCTCTTTTAAAAAAATCATACCAAAAGATGAGGCCAAAAGAGGTCCAGTAAATCCCACACTTGTCGCAATTGCAAGGGGTAAGTTTCGGTATGATTGGTAGGTTAATAAAGTAGAAGCTCCGATGCATAGTGCTCTTATTACATGGAGCCATGGATTGGATTTAACTTTAGCAAGAGTAGTAACTTGAGGAATAAAAATAGGCAAGAAAAATAGTAGGCCGCAAAAATAGCGTATGCAAAACAACGAAAAATTGCTTGTTGATGTGCTTAAAAATTTGGAGATGGTGACACCACAGGTAAATGTTACGCACCATCCCAATATCCAAAGTAAACCCTTATGTTTATTTTGCATTAATGTGTGGGAAAAAGGTTGTTGTTTTCCCGCTAAGTCGCAGATTGCAAAGTCCGGCAATTTCCCGCCAAGCTATGTTCCAAGCAATTAAACCTAAACGATCTTGAAAACTCACAATTAATCTTTTAAAGAAGGTTGTTGCTTTTTTATCGTGTGTATGTCCTATTGTGTGAAAATCTACAGGGTAGGGGATTAGATTACAGTTGTTGGATTGAAAAATGCTTAAGGTCCGCGGCATTAAAAAAGCAGAAGTAATTAATGCCCATTTCTTATTTGTTGTATCACCTATAAGTTTAGATGCTTCTTCAGCAACCTCTTCTAAAGAAACTAGTTGTTCATTGCTGACAATTCGGATTCTTTTTGGTGCAATTCCTAAAGAAGTTGCGAGTTTCTGAAATTCATCGCCTTCTAATTTAGTTCCTGCAAAAACAATTTCTGTGTGAGGGTGAGCATGGGCAACTTTTAGAGCATCAAAGAGCCTGCCAGCTGTTTTATGATAAACGGCGGAACCGCGTATATCAGTTTCGAATAAGCATAAACTGCCACCAGTTATGACTAAGCCCTTAACATCATGAGGTATATTAAGCACAGGAAATTGTGTTTCCAATCGCCTTAAAATATCGCGGCCACTGAAAGGGAAATCACCCAGTATAAATACCAAAAGGAGAGCAAATATACTCATTATAGGTTTTTGCAAAGAGCATGTTTTATTACATAAACTGCGCCATGATCCAAATACAAACAGAGCAATGACGATTAGATCTAAATTTATAACTAATCCCCATAAGACTTTGACGAAACTCATAAAATGTCTCTAAATAGAATTTATACCGGTATTGTGCCGTAAGTATGCGTTAAAAAACAATGGAAAAATGCATGATGAAGATTATTCAATATCCTTCTCCTAACTTTAATGAGCGGCCGCTAGCAGCAAAAATTGACTGTGTGGTTTTACATTATACGGATGTTGCAACTCTAGATGAAGCTTTACAAATTCTGACGGATCCTAACAGAGAATCAAGAGTTAGCTGCCATTATGTTATTGATGAGGATGGTTCAATTTACCAATTAGTTCCAGCGGAAAAGCGTGCTTGGCATGCTGGTGTTAGTTCTTTAGAGGGAAGAGAGAATGTAAATGATTTTTCCATAGGGATTGAATTGCAAAACGGAGGGTATTATGCAGGATATGCACTTACTGGGTCATGGCCAGAATTTCCTGATGCACAAATTAATGCGCTGAAAGAATTACTGAATCATCTTATGACTAAATTTCCAATTACTATTGAGCGTATAGTGGGCCATGAACATGTTGCTCCTAAGTTAAAAATAGACCCCGGTCCTGCTTTTCCTTGGGGAAAAATTAGGAAAATTTAAATTGCGTCTTCTTGTTCTTCTGGCGTTGTAGTTCTTATCCAGGGTTGCGCCAACACGTATTCATTAACACGTTTAATCGTAGGATAGGCTGATAAATTAACGTTAAAACGGTTTGCATTATATACTTGTGGAACCAAGCAAATATCAGCAATTGAAAGATTATCGCCTATACAAAAATTTCTTGCCATTTGACTAAGTTGCTTTTCGAGAGGCTTAAACCCCTCGTGTATCCAATGCTGGTACCAATCAGTTTTTTGTTCTTCTGAAAGCCCAAGATTTCTTTCTAAATATTTTAGAATTCTTAGATTATTAAGCGGGTGTATATCGCAACAAATAGCTTGGGCAATACTCATTGCTTGTGCTTGCAAAAATGGATTGTTGAGCCACAAAGAAGGGGTTGGGTGGGTCCTTTCTAGATATTCTATTATTGCTAGCGATTGAAAAATGATTCCTTGCTCAGTTGTAAGAGTTGGTACTAAACCAAATGGATTAGTTTCCTTGTATTGTTGGTTTTGTTCGTTAGTTCTTAAGTTTATATAATGTGGTTTATAAGCAAGATTTTTATAAGATAAGGCGAGCCGTACTCTATAGCTTGCTGTAGATCTGAAATAGGTAAAAAGCTCCATTTAATTTTCCTTATTACTTTTTTCAAAAATACTAATGAAAAAACCATCTGTGTGGTGAATATGTGGTAAAAATTGAGCGGTTAAAGTATTAAAAGGACACTCAATTTTAAATATTTCTCTCCATATTTCTGTAATAGGGAGAAGCCTGAATGTGGAAAATTCCTTTAAAAACCAATCTACTTGTTTGTTATTCTCTGCTTCTAATACGGAGCAAGTAACATAAATCAGCCTGCCCCCAACTTTTACAAATTTTTGGGTTTGGCTAAGTATAGCTTGTTGCAGTTTTGTTAGCTCTTCAAGATCAGTGGGAGTTAAGCGATTTTTTAAGTCAGGGTTTCTTCTCCAGGTGCCGGTACCCGTGCATGGAGCATCAACAAGAACTCGATCAAATCTGTCATGCTGCCTTTTAAACCAGCTATTATCTTTATTGATATCTTTAAGTTGATAACAGCTAACACCAGCTCTTCGCAGTCTTTCTTTAGCTCGTTGTAATCGATAGGGATGGATATCACTTAAGGTAAGATTACCCTTATTTTTCATTGTAGCAGCTAAGTTAAGAGATTTTCCTCCAGCACCTGCGCAGTAATCCAGAACTTGCATTCCAGGTTTAGCATCACATAATAAACCTGCAATTTGTGATGCTTCGTCTTGCACTTCAAGTGAGCCATCTTGCCAAAAAGGGTGCGTATTTAGAGGTTTTCTTCTTCCAAAGCGAATTCCATTAGGGCTAAAAGGAGTTGGCGATGTCTCAAATCCTTCCAATGATAGTACATTGAGTACAGCATCACGATTATTTTTTAGGGTATTAACTCGAATATCGAAATTTGCTTGTTCGTGCAGGCTTTTCACAAGATCTTTATCTTTTAAAAATTCCTCTAGCCAGAGAGGGATAGCGTATGTTGAGTACTCTTTTAGATTTTCTAAAACATCCATTTCATCTTCAGTTAAAGGCGATGGACCATACCCATTACACAATTCTTTAATGTCTTGAAGAGTTTGTTCATTTTCTAATATGCAATGAGCAAAGACTAAAAGGCGCGGTGTATTTTTTGTAAGGGCGTTTTGCAGGCCTTGTAAACTCCTTAAAACACTGTATGTCCAATCTCCAATAGAGCGCCTATCAGAACCTCCAATGTAACGACGATTCCTAAAATAACTCTGCATAACAGCGTCCGCTGGCTTTTGTTGGTTTGCCTGCATGTTTTCTGTAAGTTCAATTACCGACTGTAATTTTCCAGCAGGTGTCATAAAGAGGCTCCAGAAAGAGATTTATATCCTAAAGGATCAAGATGAATTAATATTTCAGCGCTAGGGTGGGATTTTTTTAAGCGGATTTCAACCTCGTCACTAATGATGTGTGCCTGCTTTAAAGGAAGAGATGGATCAAGAGTGATATGGACTTGGATGAAGTTTTGTTGCCCCGCATTTCGTGTTCTTAAGTCATGTGCTTCAAGAACCTTGGGATGCTCCAGTATACATTTCAAAATATCTTGCCTAATTGAATATTCTAATTCTTTATCCATTAAAACGTTGGAGCTTTGTTTTAGAATATGCCAACTGCCCACCAATAAAAACATAGCAATACCCACACCGAAGACTATGTCAATCCAAGCAATACCAAACCATGTGAGAGATAAAAGGGCAATAATCGCTGCTATATTGCTCAAAATATCTGCTTGGTAATGAAGAAAATCAGCTTTAATGACAATAGAATTGGTGTGCTTGATTGTGTAGTATTGAAACACTACAAGTCCTAAGGTAAGTATTGTCGAAAAAACCATTACCATTAGTGCCAATGAGTGGTGTTCAATATGGTGCAGCATGTTATGATGTTGGTAAGCGTGGTACACCATCCAGCCAGTGCTAGCAATGATCAGGAGAGATTGTACGAATCCAGCGAGAGCTTCAGCTTTTCCATGGCCAAATCGATATTCCTCATTTGCAGGTTTCGATGAGTACCGAACTGCTAAAAAATTGATTAATGAGCTAAAAAAATCAGATAAAGAATCAAGAAGTGATGCCTGAATAGTCAAGGATCCACTGAGCCACCAAGCAAGTGTTTTTGTAGCAACAAGGCAAAAAGCGACGGAAATGGCGGCCCAAGTTGCTTGAAAGACAAGATGGCTGTGGTGGTGCGAGCAGTTCACTATTAACTCCTTTATGATGCATAACCATATCATGCTTTTTCTATATGCCAAATACAGATTACTAACTTGACAAAAAGCGCAAGAGAGGGGTTAATTTTTAAAACGATTTTGGGCTGATTAATATGCAAACTATAAGAACAAAGGAAGTGGGACTGATTTTACTGGCTATTTTTTGTCAGATGTTTTCTTGTTTAAATTTAGCTTTTCTTAATAAATATATTGAGACATTTACTGTAACTGATCTCTTTTTTACACAAAATCGTTTAGACTTATCTTACTGGATTATTGTGACTGTTTTTGCGCGAATTTTTGGATCTTATTTTGTTGGATTGCGTGCTGAAAGAGAAGGAGTTTACAAAGCTATAATATTTGTTTCGAAAATTTTTGTAATAATATCTGCTTTATGTGCGGCATTTTGTATTTCTTTGGAAAGTAATGAAGCGTATAGAAGCGGTTTTTATTGTTTTAGGTTCTTCTATAGTCTTTTGGAAACTGCTTCTCTCATTCTTCCATATTTGTATATCCTTGATCGGAGATCCTTTGCAAATTGTTACAGGCTCAGCGCTTTATTCTTGGGTGTAATGTTTTTTGCAAAATTAGCTTCCTATTACTTAATAGAGCTTCCTTTAAACTATTTGAGATTTTGGTACGTTTTGCCCTTACTAGCTTCTATTATTGCTGTAGGAATTTATCAATCTCTACAAAAATCTTTGGACCTAGTAAATAAATCTTTGCAAGATATCAAGGGAGCATCTTTACGTATAAAATTACTCGCGGGATTGCTCGGAGCAGCATGCGCTGCGGGTATTTTTTATCATTACTTTTTTGGGAGTTATTATTCCCTAAATATTAAAATAATTGAACCGGCTGCAGATCTAGGAAGTGTTATGTATTATTCTTTGTGCGCTGTATTTTTTATGCCTTCTGCCTGGATATGTAAGAAATATAACTTGTATAGAGTCCTTCAATTTTCTTTAATTGCTCTTCTATCCATTGGGATAATCTCAGTCTTTATCACGGCTCATTTTGTGGTGGATATTTTGCAGCAAGTATTATTTTCATTCTTTACCTCTCTTTTTATAACTCCCCTTTTAGGAATTGTTTATAAACTGTATAAGGAAAGCGGTGATATTAAAGCTATTTTAACAGCGTTTGTCGTGGGATTCGGAGCTTGTACTACATTAGCAAGATTCGAACAACAATTTGCTCTGCAGAAGGGGTTTGGTTGGGTTACTTATGATATAAGCTTGCTATTATGTTTACTGGCTGTTTGTAGTAATAAGGAATTTCTTGAAAAAAAAGTTACCCCTTAGAAACTCGTCTAACGGGCTTTTTGTGAGTTTTTTTCTTTTTTTCTACACGCTGTTTTCGTTGCTCTTTAACCAAAGAAAATCCAATGGAACAAAGAATTGGATCTGCATTAGTAACTACCACTTTTACACGGTTTCCAATTTGGTAAATTTTTCGTGTTCTTTTACCTACGTAACAGTGCTGGGTTTCATTGAAAATAAAATAATCATTACCAAGCTCTTGTTTTGGAATAAATCCCTGTGCTCCGATGTTATCTAATTCGATGAAAATTCCTGGAATTCCTACGCCAACAATAGTTCCATCAAAAATAGACCCCAAGTGCTGCTGCATATACTTGGCCATAAAACGATCCTGCACTTCGCGTTCGGCTTCCATGGCTATTCTTTCTGTTTTTGATATATGTTCGCTTATACCATCAAGATCTAGATCGATAGGTTGATGCTTAATATTGTCAAGCTCTAAGGCTGCAATTAAAGAACGGTGTACTATCAGGTCTGCATAGCGGCGGATAGGTGAGGTGAAATGGCTATATGCGCTTAAATTTAATCCAAAATGTCCCATGTTATGTGAACTATATCGAGCTTGTGCTTGGGAGCGTAATATAAGCTCATTAAAAAGTTTTGAGTATGGTAATTTTTTTGCGGCAAATAAGATCTCGTTAAGAGAGTTAATGATGTTTTTATTATCGAATTTTTTAACAGGCATTCTAAGACTTTTTGCAAGGGCACAAACGTTTTGTAGTCTCATTTTGTCAGGACGTTCATGAATGCGATAAATAGTGGGCCAGTTTTTTGCTTGCAACGTTTTAGCAGCTGCAACATTTGCAGCAATCATGAATTCTTCAATAATTTGGTGGCTTTCTAATCGATTTTTGGCTTTTACTCCTTTTACTGAGCCATCTTCATTTAGCAAAAACACATTCTCAACTGTTTCAACTTGAATGGTGCCTCTCAGGTCTCTTGCCTTCTTAAGACTTTTATAACATCCATAGAGAGGCTGGATGACAGAGTCTAACAAATCCTTTGTAATGTCATCTGTTTGTCCATGGATTGCTTTTTCAACTTGCTCATAAGTAAGTCTGGCTCGTGAGCGCATGAGTCCTCGCTTAAAGCGATGTGATTTAATCTTCCCGCTTGCACTAATAATCATTTCAACAGCCAAACAAGCACGATCTTCATTAGGACGAAGTGAGCATAAATTATTACTGAGCTGCTCGGGAAGCATTGGGATAACTTTATCAACAAAGTAAACCGAGTTTCCTCTTAAATACGCTTCTTTATCTAGAGCGCTGTTTAATGGAACATAATGACTTACATCAGCAATCGCAACGATTGCTTTCCAGCCGCCTTTATTCCTGGGATCTTCATCGCTTATGGCAAACACAGCATCGTCAAAGTCTTTAGCATCAGGCCCATCAATAGTGACAAGAGGTATATCTCTTAAGTCTATTCTAAGGTCAAGATTAGGAATGGAGCCCTTATCTGCAATATGCTGAGCGTCTGCGCTGAAAGTATGAGGTAAACTATAAGCATGGACCCCCATCTGGGTATATGTTTTCGTTGAATCGATACAGCCTAAATTTTTGATAAACTGAAAATTACCCGATGCAGGAAGTGAGTAAACAATGACGTCATTTTCGTAAAAACCTTTGGCTTGTTCAGCATCTATGTAAATGCCAGCGAAGGGATCTTTTCGATGGCACGGAGAGAGGAAGCCACCAAGACGTTTAGGGATAAAAATACCGATGTGATGTTTTAACGCCTTTTCTTTATGGTGCGAGCTCCCATATTCTCTTCTTTTCGGTATATGTCGTCGTTCGTGACGATCTTTTCGGCTGCTCTCTCGATCGCGCTTGCGCATTAGAATAACATGCTTAACTTCATACTTAGGCTATGAATGGAAGGGTGGTAGACGAACTTACGTAACTGGCCACCTTGTGAACTGTTATTGTTACGTGGTGTTATGCTCTTGGGCGCGTAATAGACATATTCAGCGCCAAGCATAATTTTGTTCGTAAGTAAATAATTAGCTCCAGCGCCTCCTCCAAGTCCACTCATCGTCTTTTTATATGTTTGAAAATTGGGGTTTTCATTACGTAAGTCTGTGTACTTTAGTTCTGTTTTCATCCAAGCATAGCCAGCTTTTCCGTAAAGCATAAGTTTAGGTGTTAGCATTAAGCCGGCGATACCATAAACACCTAAAATATATGGATTTTTAATGGTTAAATTGCCATCTGCTGTGCCACTGCTAGCATTTAGGGCGTATTTTTGCCGAGATTGAGGAAGAGTAAAGCTAACTTCTCCACCTACAACGGCTTTTGTTTTTTCAATTTGATTTAATAAACCAAGACTCACCCCAAAACTTGGAGCAATTTTTGTTTTTTTTTGCTTATCGACTGCTCCAGTTGGTCCAGTATAATCGTGGTTTTGAAAAGCAACGGATGCTCCTAAGTTTAAGGAAGCAAACATACCTCGTACTGGATCTGCAAATAGGCAGGTTGTGAAGAAAAATACAGCTGGTACTAATTTGTAAAAGGTTCTCATAATTAAAATTATCTTAAATTTTTATCAATCATAATCGCAACGCTTCAACAGGGTCAAGACGCGATGCTCGATAGGCGGGATAAAAGGTTGCAATAAAAGTTAAAAATAGTGCCATTAGTGCTACTAAGAAAACTTCTTCCCAAATGATCTTAGCTGGTAATTGGCTTAAAAAATAAACTTCCGCGTTGAATAAGTTAGTGCCAAGAAGTTTTTCGATGAACTTTCGAATTTTTTCAATGTTGAGGGCAAAACTTAGTCCAAGAATCATTCCAAGCAGTGTTCCAGCAATGCCTATTGAGGATCCAGTTAAGAAAAAGATTTTCAAAATGTTCTTTTTGCTGGCTCCCATGGTGCGCAAGATAGCAATGTCTCTCGTCTTATCTTTGACAAGCATAATAAGGCTGGAAATAACGTTAAAAGCAGCAATGATAATGATAAGAGTTAGAATGATAAACATAACGTTTTTCTCAACCTGCACAGCCTGAAAGATTTGAGAATCACTATGTTGCCAATCTACAATTTCAAAGCCGGAAGAAAGCTGCATTTGCAGGTCTCTAATAACTCTAGTACTTGCTTGTATATTGTCCAGCATTAAATCGATGTGATTAATGGAATTGCTACTGCTGAAAAATTGCTGAGCTGTTTCTAAGGGTAAGAAAACCATATTTTTATCAAATTCATGCATGCCAATTTCAAATATGGCAACGACTTGCATATTGGTCTGTTTAGGCATACTCCCAAACGGAGTACGTGTTCCATCAGGAAGAAGAAGAGTGATGGACTGGCCGATATCAACGTTTAGGGCGTTTGCTAAGCGGGCGCCGAGGGCAATTTTGTTGCCTGAAAATTCACCAAAATTCCCTTTTAGATTTTGATTCATGATAGAAGGGCGTTGCGCCAAATCTTGTGCGCGCATGCCAAGCACCCCAATACCTCTTGCTTGTCCGTGAACAGTCAAGACCGCTTGTTTTTCAAGGACAGGATAAGCAAAGTTCACATGATGATGGCTTTTAGCTATGTGTAAAGCATGTTCCCATTCACCTTGAGCAGGGCCACACATAATCATGACATGACCTCGCATACCAACGAGTTTTTGGTAAAGTTCTGCACGAAATCCATTCATGACGGCCATAACGATAATAAGTGTCGCAACACCAAGCGCGATGCCTATAAAGGAGAACCCTGCAATAACCGAAACGAAACCTTCTTGACGAGGAGAACGCAAATATCTAAAGGCTATGGTTCTTTCCAAAAGGCTAAACATTAGAGGCTCTTTCTTGCTCTTGATCTTTAGCAAAGCGCTGAACTTCTCGGCTTATATCGATGGAAAGGCCTTCGATTAATCTTTCTTGGGCTCCTTGTGCGGCGCTTTGATTGATAAATTCATCGTTAGCATTTTGCGAGTAGGAGGTAACGCTGGCAAGTTTTGTTTCATAAAGGGTTTGCCCTTGATAACTAATGATAATTTGGGCTGTAAAACGCATCATGGCGCGCATCGCTGTTGCGTCGGTAGCGTATGCTAGGTTGCCAGTTTCTTCATTAAGGCGGATGTAAACCTTATATTGGTTGTCTAACTGTAGATTTGAGAGAGCACACCTTAATCGTTGGCGCATCATTTGAACAGTGTAACTATTGCCATCTTTATTGATGTTTTCAACGACAAGTTTCACGTCTTTATCAATATCTGCTTCGTTAGTTTGAAGCATCGGGGTGAAACTACATGCCGTTAATAACAAGAAAAGAAAAACTAGAGAGTATTTCATGATGCAACGATGTTCACAATACGCTTAGGGACAACAATAACCTTTTTAATTGTTTGTCCAATTAATGCTTGTTTTACAGTAAGAATTTCTTTAGATGCTGCGATGATTGTTTCTTCAGAAGCATCTGCAGCAATACTAACGCTGCCACGTAATTTGCCATTAACTTGAACGGCCATGGTAATTTGTTCGTCAACTAATAGGCTTGTATCAATTTTTGGCCAGTTAGCCGCATCGACAAAGCTTTGACCGAAAAGGTTTTCCCAAAGTTCATGAGCTAAGTGCGGCGTGATAGGATTAATAGATTGTATCAACATTTTGAATGCTTCTGTAACTGTTAAAGCATCGCATGAATCCATATCGTTATCAATTGCATGAGTAAGCTCACGGCAAAAAGCAAGAACTTTGTTAAAGGCATATGCTTCATAGGCTTGGGTTATTTTATGAAGGTATTGATGTGCAGCTTTTTTAAGCTCGGCATTTTTAGTCGTTATTGTACTTTTATGATCACGAATTTTTTCTCCTAAACGCCATAGTCTATTGATGTAGCGCCAGCTTCCCTCAAGGCCATCATCATTCCAGTCGAAGTCTTTTTCTGGAGGAGTGTCGGACATGATAAATAAGCGTGCAACATCAGCGCCGTAACCATCAATAATAGATTGCGGATCGACAAGGTTTTTCTTTGATTTACTCATTTTTTCTTGGCGGCCTTGAGTCGCTGGTGTGCCATCCGCTATTTTGATAAAGCCTGATTGCGTCTTATCGACTTCATTTGGATATAGCCATTTACCTTGATTGTCCTTATAAGTTGCGTGGCAAACCATGCCTTGAGTCATAAGATTTTTGAAGGGTTCACTGATATTTGCATAGCCGCAATCGCGCATCGCTTTGGTAAAAAAGCGTGCGTATAAGAGATGGAGCACCGCATGTTCAATACCACCGATGTATTGATCTACAGGAAGCCAATTTTCCGCCATTTTGTTCTCGATCGGTTGCTCGGCTTTCGCGCATGTGTAGCGCATAAAATACCACGAACTCTCAAAGAAGGTATCCAACGTATCGGTTTCTCGGATCGCTGGCTTAGTGCATGTTGGGCAATTTGTGTACTTCCATGTTGGGTGATGGTCTAATGGGTTCCCTGGTTTATCAAAAGTGACATCTTCGGGAAGGCTTACAGGTAGGCTATTTTTTGGAACGGGAACGGCACCGCAATGATCACAGTAAATAATAGGAATAGGGCAACCCCAGTAGCGCTGACGTGATACCAACCAATCGCGCAAACGATAGTTTACTTGGCGTTTACCTAAGTTGTTTTTTTCTAAATGATCGATAATCGTTGCTTTGGCTGTGGTGCATTCGAGTCCGTTTAAGAAATCTGATGCAATCATTTTTCCGGCAACTTCTGTGTGCGGAAGTTCAGTTTCAGATTCAATCACGCGCTTGATAGAAAGATTGTATTTTGTGGCAAATTCAAAATCACGCGCATCATGTGCTGGACAGCCAAAGAGTGCGCCGGTGCCATAATCCATGAGTACAAAATTAGCGGCATAAATAGGCACTTCTTGGCCGGTTAAAGGATGTATGGCACTAATTCCCAATGCAACACCTTTTTTCTCAGCTGTTGCCATGGCTTCTTCGGTGGTATCCATTTTTTTGCATTCATCGACGAATTCGGCAATTTTAGGATTTTGTTTAGCGATTTTGAGTGCGATTGGATGTTGGGATGCTAGAGCTATGAACGAAGCACCATATAGTGTTTCAGGACGTGTGGTGTAAATAACAAGGTCAGTATTTTGGACGGGCACCTTGAAATGTACTAAAGCACCTTCGGACCTGCCGATCCAGTTTTCTTGCATTTTGACAACTTTTTCTGGCCATCCTGAAAGCTTTGTTAAATCATCAAGTAATTCTTGGGCATAGGCGGTAATTTTTAGCGACCATTGATTTAAAAGGCGCTTTTCAACAGGGGCGCCTGAACGCCAGCCTTTGCCATCAACGACTTGTTCGTTAGCAAGTACTGTGTTTTCAACCGGATCCCAGTTAACCCAAGATTCTTTGCGATAGACAAGACCTTTTTCATAAAAATCTAAAAAGATAGCTTGTTCCTTGCCGTAATATTCGGGTTCACAAGTGCTGACTTCTCGGTCCCAATCGTAAGAAAAGCCCAGAGAAATAAGTTGTTTTTTCATTTCGGCAATATTTTGACGCGTCCAAATGGCAGGATGCGTATTATTTTGCATAGCTGCGTTTTCAGCTGGAAGACCAAAAGAATCCCACCCCATTGGATGAAGCACGCGGAATCCTTGGGCTGTTTTAAAGCGTGCCATCGCATCGCCAAGGGTATAGTTACGAACATGACCCATATGAAGGCGACCTGAAGGGTAGGGGAGCATTTCTAGGATATATGCTTTGGGGTTATTACCTTCATCATCGGCCTTAAAGCAAGAGTTTTCTTGCCAATATTGCTGCCACTTCTTTTCTACACTCTTAAACGGGTACGACATAAAAACGATATTCAAACTTAATGGTTTAGATAAGCGTTTTGAGAGCTTTCTGTCAATTCGACAAAATATATTTTTAGAAAATCTGAATTAAAGAGTTTGTTAATTTTTTTAACCTACGATCGCTCTAGTGGTAACTCTATCTTTAAAGGTGCATGAATGAAAAATTTTGGGAAAATAGCATTATCTTTGTTAACTACTTCTATTATAGCCACATTAGAGGCTTCTTCTTTTGTGGTATTATCTGATGGTCTTTATGAGACAGAATCACGTGTTAAAGTTACGGCGCTGGAAGGATATACTTTTTCGGAAGTATCTCTATATTTTGATGGTGTTACATCTTTACCTTCTGGTTCGAATATTGCTGATAATGGCTTGGTAGTACTTCCCACGGACTATTATTTGGGAAGTAAAAATATAAAAGATGCTGAAGATGGAAATGTTTGTGATATTCCTGCTGTTTTTTCTAGGATAGGTGGAATAGGGGGAAGCCTACAAATACCCGGTTTTGATTTATTGCCGTCTGGTTCTTCTGTGGAAATGAGTACAGGAAAAATCAATTTACCTACTGGCTGGTCATTTGATCAGAAAAATTTTTATGAAAATGGTGGCGTTACGGATAGATCATTAGCTTCTGGTTTTTTAAATCCATCTTCCATTCTTAGTGTTTTAGTTAAAAATGCTGATAACTCCTCATTTTCTTTAGGGGATGTGATGTCTCTATAGTATAAAAACCCTCCTCGTATTTAATGCGCACTAAAGGAGGGTTATAAAAATATTTCTCAAAATTAAATCAATTAAAATAAAATATTTATTAATTATTTGCTCCTATTATTGAATTCAGTATGAATATTTTTAATAAGGTGAATAATCATGAAAAAATTTACTCAAATTTTGCTTTCTACTGTTTTTATCACGTCATTTGATAAGTTGGCAGCTGTAACCCTTGATCCCACTGATAGTGACGAAGTAGATAATACTAATTATTCAGGGACAGTAGTTATAAACGATACTGCAGGCAATGGCTCGGGAGGAGCTATTATTTTTACGGGCAATAGCACGGCAACAGTGGAAATACAAAAAGGAAAAGTTAAAGTAGGAAATGCAGCGGCAAGCGGGGCAAAGACAAGCGCTGGAAAGACGGTGGTGGATGCAGAATCAATATTAGAAATCACAGAAGCTAACGTTGGGGCCGTTTTAGGTGATGCTGAAGTTATGTCTGGAGGAATTATTAGCGTTGATCCTGATGTGATTGTTCCCAGAGAAACTACGTCTTATTTTTTCCTAGCAGACCGGGTTTATAATTTGCATACTGGCTTGGAGGAAAATACCTCTGACTACTATACCTACCCTAGTTTTTCAGCTCTTAATTGCCCTAAGGCTACTGGTTTACCAAATGGTGCAACAATTAACTTAGATGGGGCTGTTGATTTGTCGACGGCGGAGACTGATAGTTCAACTATTGGTTATACAGTAGAAGATGATGGCATTCATGCGCAGCAAGCGGATGAGGTAACGAGTTATCCGGCTGGATTATCGTCAGCGGGGTTATCAACGGAAGGGTTTCCGGCTGGGATAACCTTTGAGGCAAATGGTAACGCGATATTGCCAACGAGTGATTATCCTAGTGGCGTAACAGGGTATACAGCGGAGAACAATGGCATTCATGCGCAGCAAGCGGACGTAGTAACGAGCTATCCGAGCGGGTGGAGTTATTCGAGTGGGGATATAGTGTTTGGCGCAAGTTTGCCAGGAGAAGGAACTTTCAACTCTGATGGGACTATTAATGAATCTTCCTTTATCCCAAGTGGATCAACAACGAGTTATACAGTAGAAGAAAATGGAATTCATGCGCAGCAAGCGGATGTGGTAACGAGTTATCCGGCTGGGTTATCATCATCAGGGTTATCAAAGACTGGGTTTCCGGCTGGGATAACTTTTGAGGAAAATGGTAATGCGATATTGCCAACAAGTGGGTTTTCGGATCCTGTGGCTGGGTACACAGCGGAGGATACTGGAATTCATGAGCATCAAGTGGATGTGGTGACGAATTATCCAAGTGGGTGGAGTTATGATAGCGGAAATATAGCGTTTGGCGGAAGTTTACCAGATGGAGGATCTTTTAATTCTGATGGTACAGTGAACTATCCTGATGGTTATAGTGCAGGCGATGGTGGTATTCATCAAGCAATCCCTGATGTGGTAACGACACCAGATGGATTTAACTTTAGTACAGACGGAGTTACTTGCAAGCTAGACGAAATTGCTGTTGATGCTTTACCTAGCGGATCAACTATAGATACCATCACTGGCAATGTGAGTTTACCGGATGGTTATAGTTTTGATGGTTCTAATTTTTATAATAATGGTGTTAAAGCTGGAGAATTGCCTAGTGCAGGATTTGATAATAATAATACCGGACACTATGTCAGAAGTAGCGATTCCGCAACTTTTGAGATTGGATCATCAGACATACAAGATGTTATAGTGCGCAAGCTTGTAGTACATCAAAACGCGAGTATAGATTTAAAGCCTGGTGCAAAATGGAAGCGTAATATCAACGTTATAAGCTAAAAGTTTTTTGGTTTTTAGTTAATGTTCTCTTTTTCAGATCCCCGGTGTTTTCGTCGGGGATTTTTTATTTTGTAGCTATAATGAAGCATAGCAAAGAATATGATCGGTATACCTCGGATGCTAGTCGACTAGATCCTACGTAGGGTTCTGCTTTGCTCAGGACACGAGGATGCACACCCGTACGATTGATTACGTAAGTTTATGGTGTGATGAAGGAATGGATCCAGTGGTTAAGTCGTGGGACGTCACATTTATTGACCTCTTACGTCGCCCCTTTGAAAAATGGGGTCCAGTTAAAGATTAAGAGGTTGCCGCGCAAAGCTAATGTTTTACTCGTAAAGGCCCGTGTACCTCACCACGTCTCCCTGAGGGTTCAGTTTTATGTTATCGATATTATACACGCGACCTCGTTTTCCAACGGGGAGTCTATCGTTTTCTTCTCTTTTGCAATGACGCTAAGTGCTGAGTAATGGGCCCCCGACTCCGACTTTCGTTGGGGTTTCGCTTCGTTCGGTTTCGTTTCTCTTGTTTTCGTTTCATTGTGTTTTATGCGACTCGTTTTAGTGGTGCCGTATTAGGTTGATGCCGTATGGCCTCTATCTCCGTTACGACCGGAGTCCGCCCGTTACGACCAGGCGTTCGTCAGTTCACGCTCTATATAGCTTGCCACACCATACAG
>JAJTEE010000024.1 GCA_021298215.1 Alphaproteobacteria bacterium | reverse complement strand
AATTTAAATCCTTTATTTGTTACAATAATTTCGAAAAAGAGTGCTATTAAACCACATAACCCACTGTCTTTTCAAGTGAATTCGTTAGTTTTTACCTGTACTTCCAAAGCCACCTTCGCCTCGTTCAGTCTCGGGAAATTCAGCTACCAGGTTAAATTTGGCCTGGATAACGGGGACAATCACAAGCTGGGCGATACGCTCCATAGGATTGAGCAGAAAGGCATTTTCACCACGATTCCAGCAAGAAACTAGCAACTGACCTTGGTAATCTGAGTCAATTAAGCCCACCAAATTACCTAAAACAATCCCGTGTTTGTGACCCAAACCCGATCTGGGAAGAATAAGGGCTGCATAAGCAGGGTCTTTAATAAAAATAGAAATACCAGTGGGTATAAGAAAGGTTTCCCCAGGATTAATCGTTTGGACGTGTTCAGTACATGCACGAAGATCGAGACCTGCTGAGCCTGGTGACGCATAATTAGGTAACATTTCCTCGATACGTTTATCCAAAATTTTAAAATCAATAATTAGGCTCATATTATTTATCCGAATGTATACGATGAGCTATTTCTTTCAAAATAGCTTTTGCTGCAACTATTTTATTTGATTTTGGTAAATCAATAACATTGTTTTTATCAATTATTGAAATCTTTGTATCTTCAAGACCGATAGATTCATGAATTAAATTTGCCACAATTAAATCTAAATTTTTTGCCTTCAATTTTTTTTGTGCATTCTCAATGAGGTTTTCATTTTCTGCTGCAAAGCCTACTTTAAAGATTTTATTTTTAGATAATCCTATCTCTTTAAGAATATCTATCGTAGGGGTGAGTTGAAGCGTCATGTCTGAATCACTCTTTTTTAATTTACCCTTAAATTTTTCTTTTGGCTTGTAATCAGAAACAGCTGCAACACTAATAAAAACATCTTGATTGTTGATATGCTCTAGAACCGCTTGATGCATAGAGTGTGCATCGCTTGTATGAATGACTTTTATATTTCCTGAAAAATTTTGATTTGTTGATGTGATTAAAGTGACTGATGCACCCATAGACGCAGCTGTATTGGCGATAGCAAAACCCATATTCCCTGAGCTAAGATTTGTAATACCTCTTACATCATCTATCATTTCAATTGTGCCACCAGAAGTTATTAACAATTTTTTATTATTAAGTATTTTTGGGGTGAGATGATTTTGAATTGATTTAAATAACTCTTCAGCATCCGTCATTCTTCCAAGTCCTATATCGCCACAAGCTTGCTCTCCTGAGTCCGGACCAAAAAATAAGACACCATCTTTCTTCAACTGAGAAACATTGCGTTGAGTAGCTTCATTGGTCCACATATGAACATTCATAGCTGGTGCTAAAGCAATTGGACAAGTTCTCGCTAAACATAAAGAGGATAAAAGATCGTCAGCAAGACCATGAGTTAATTTTGCTAAGAAATTAGCGCTGGCAGGAGCAATAACTATGAGGTCGTAATTTCTTGATAGTTCTATATGCGACATACCATTACTAGCATTACTTTTCCATAAACTTGTTAGCACTTCTTTGCCCGATAAAGCTTGGAACGTAAGCGGTGTTATGAAATGACAAGCAGATTCGGTCATCACAACTTGAACATCAAAATCGTTTTTAACGAGAAGGCGAGTTAATTCAGCAGCTTTGAAAGCAGCTATACCTCCAGTAACGCCAAGAATAATTTTATGAGATGCCAAGATAAGATTTACGCGGTCAAAATGAATTTAGTTATTTTAATTTTTAGTAATTGCATATAATTAAAGAATAAATGGGAAATAAGTATATCAAAGATATATAAGGCAATAAATTAATTTAGAGATCAAATTCGGAAACATCATGATTAAAAAATATTTAAAAAATATAATTTGGATTTTAGTGGCTTTGTTGGGAGCTCTTGCATTTTCTACAATTGCATTGAGCCGTCATGAGAGCATCAATGCAGTTTGGTTTATTACTGCTGCTGTATGTATTTACATGATTGCTTATAGATTTTATGCAAGCTGGATCGCAGCAAAAGTTTTAGTTATTGATGAGCATAGAAAAACACCAGCTTTAAGACTTAGAAATGACAAAGACTTTATTCCTACAGATAAATGGATTGTATTTGGCCACCACTTTGCTGCGATTGCTGGGCCGGGGCCACTAGTCGGGCCTACATTAGCGGCACAGTTTGGCTATCTTCCCGGAATGCTATGGATACTTATAGGGGCTGTGTTAGGCGGCGCTGTGCAAGATATGACTACATTATTTTTTTCAATGAGGCGCAATGGAAAAAGTTTAGGACAGATGGCTAGAGATGAAATTGGTGTAATCGGTGGGACTGCTTCATTGATCGGCACTTTTTTAATCATGGTTATTTTGATTGCCGTTTTAGGATTGGTAGTTGTGAATGCCATGAAACACAGTCCTTGGGCAACATCAACAGTT
The DNA here is from genome assembly GCA_021298215.1 of Alphaproteobacteria bacterium. Classification (GTDB taxonomy): domain Bacteria; phylum Pseudomonadota; class Alphaproteobacteria; order Paracaedibacterales; family CAITNM01; genus CAITNM01. The sequence goes on along the minus strand of JAJTEE010000024.1, from coordinate 4,488 downwards.
GCTGCAACTATACCGATAGCAATTTTTATTGGTATTTATTTGCGATCTATCAGGTCGGGAAGAGTGCTTGAAGCGTCGTTAATTGGATTTGGATTATTGCTTTTGGCTGTTTTTGCTGGAGGAATGATTGATCATTCGCAAACGTTAAGGATCTATTTTGATCATGACAGCTTAACACTTGCATGGGTTGTTATTTTTTATGGTTTTGCAGCAGCAGTTCTCCCAGTCTGGCTACTGTTAGCTCCGAGAGATTATCTATCTACATTTGTAAAATTAGGCACAGTGATTGTTTTGGCTGTTGCAATTATAACCCTGCAACCAGAAATTAAAATGCCAGCATTAACGCAATTTACTAATGGTACAGGACCTATTTTTGGCGGCAGTGTGTTCCCTTTTGTTTTTATCACCATCGCTTGCGGATCAATTTCTGGATTCCATTCTTTAATTGCTTCGGGTACAACACCTAAATTATTAGACAATGAAAAATATATTCCTATGATTGGTTATGGCGCGATGCTTCTAGAGTCGTTTGTAGCTATTATGGCTTTGATAGCCGCAACAGTCTTAGAGCCTGGAGTCTTTTTTGCAATCAATAGCCCTATAGGTGTTGTTGGGGCAGAGGCTGCAGGCGCAATTCAAAAAATTAACGCATGGGGGTTTAAAGTCACAGCTGAGGAAATGGAATTGCTCGCAAAAAATATGGGTGAAACTTCCCTATTCGCGAGAACAGGTGGCGCGCCATCATTAGCAGTGGGTATGGCAAATATATTTGGTAAAGCTTTTGGTACAAACTTATTAGCGATGTGGTATCACTTTGCCATCATGTTCGAGGCAATATTTATTCTTACTACACTGGATGCAGGCACTCGTGTTGGAAGGTTTATGTTACAAGATATGATTGGCAACATTTATCCGAAATTTGGTCAAACATCATGGATGCCATCTATTATTTTAAGCAGTGCAATTGTTGTGAGTTGCTGGGGGTATTTTTTATATATTGGCGTGATAGATCCAAATGGCGGCGTAAATATTTTATGGCCCTTGTTTGGTATCGCAAATCAGATGCTTGCAGCAATTGCTTTATCTGTGGGCACTGGCATTCTTATCAAATCGAATAAATTAAAATACGCTTGGGTTACAGGATTGCCTTTAATCTGGCTGATTATTGTAACGACGACAGCTGCTTATCAAAAAATATTTAGCCAAGATATTAGAGTTGGATTTATTGCGGCGGCAAGAGATCTGACAGAAAAAATAAATGCTGGACTTATTGAAGATAGTAAAATTTCTATTACATACCAATTAATTTTTAATCAAAAATTAGATGCTTTTATTACTTTATTTTTGCTGATTATTTTGTGGACAGTTGTTGTTGATATGTTAAGAATTTCATTTTTCAAAAAGAATTAATAAACTATGTTAAAAGTAATTAAATCAATATATGAATTCATGCGCAGAATATCAGGAGATGATCTATATGATTTATATCTGATGAACCATAAGCAATGTTCAAAAAAACATAAATTGATGAGTAAGCAAAAATTTTATCAAGCTACACTCGATAAAAAATGGAGCGGTATAAAACGCTGTTGTTAGTTTTTCTTAAAAAGATAAATACCAGCTAAGAACATGGGAATGGACAACCATTGCCCCATCGAAAGATTAAAGATGAGCAAGCCCAAGAACGAATCAGGCTCTCTTGTAAATTCAATTAAAAATCTAAATGTTCCGTATAGTATTAAAAATAAAGCAGCTATCCGACCTGTTTCTCTTTTTTGTTTTGAATAAAACCAAAGCAATACAAAGAGAACCAAGCCTTCAAAGAAACTTTCGTAAAGTTGAGATGGGTGTCTTGGAACATCGTCCACATTAGGAAAAATCATGCCCAAGAAGAATTGGGTAGGTCTTCCCCATAATTCTGCATTAATAAAATTTCCAATGCGACCAAAAGCAAGCCCCAAGGGAACCAAAGGAGCAATGAAATCTAAGATCGAGAGTAGTGATATTTTATATTTTTTAGCCAAGAAAATCATGGCAATAACTACACCTAAAAACCCGCCATGAAATGACATTCCGCCTTTCCATAATGCAATAATTTCATTCGGCTCCTGCAAATAATATTGCAGTTGATAAAATAAGATATAACCTAAACGACCGCCTGCAATAACACCGATAGCCCCATAAAAAAAAGCATCATCCAGCATCTTTTCATTCCAGGATAGCCATGGACGAGTTCTGATTTGAACTTTGCCCAACTGAAGGAATCCTATAAAAGCAAAAAGATACATGATTCCGTACCAATGAATTTGAAACGGCCCAAGATTAAGTGCTACAGGGTCTATTTGCGGATGAATAAGCATAAGTTTGTAGTCATTATAAGTTAAAATAATTGTTTAAATTGATTGTAATTGTAAGAGGTCATTATGCCCGCATATCGCTCTAAAACGACAACGCATGGAAGAAATCAAGCTGGTGCACGCGCATTATGGCGAGCCACAGGCATGAAGGACGAAGATTTTACAAAACCAATTATTGCAGTTTGTAATTCATTTACTCAATTTGTTCCGGGACATGTTCATTTAAAAGATATAGGACAGCTTGTAGCAAGAGAAATTGAAAAACATGGCGGTGTTGCGAAAGAATTTAATACTATTGCAGTGGATGATGGGATAGCTATGGGCCATGACGGCATGCTATATAGCCTACCAAGCCGAGATCTTATCGCAGATAGCGTTGAGTATATGGTAAATGCTCACTGTGCAGATGCCATTGTTTGTATATCGAACTGCGACAAGATAACACCGGGTATGCTCATGGCTGCGCTCAGAATTAATATTCCCGTAGTTTTTGTATCAGGCGGTCCCATGGAGGCTGGTAAGGTTAATTGGAATAATGAAATTAAGAAATTAGATTTAGTGGATGCTATGGTGGCTGGTGCCGACACAAGAGTTTCTGATAAAAACTCTGATCAAATTGAACGATCAGCTTGCCCAACTTGTGGTTCATGTTCAGGAATGTTTACAGCAAATTCAATGAACTGTCTTACGGAAGCCTTAGGACTAAGCTTGCCCGGCAATGGTAGTACTCTAGCCACACATGCGGCTAGAAAAAAGTTATTCCAAAATGCCGGAAAACTAATTGTTGATTTAGCAAAACGATATTATGAACAAGATGATGAAAGTGTCTTACCTAGAAATATTGCAAATTTTAAAGCTTTTGAAAATGCAATGAGCTTAGATGTTTCTATGGGAGGCTCTACAAACACCGTACTTCACTTACTGGCTGCCGCCAACGAAGCTAAAGTAAATTTCACGATGAAGGATATAGATCGCATTTCAAGAAAAGTACCTTGCTTAGCAAAAGTAGCCCCTGCTACAGCCAAATTCCATATGGAAGATGTTCATAGAGCCGGTGGTGTGATGGGAATTTTAGGAGAGCTTGATCGCGCATCATTAATTCATAGAGATGTTTCGACAGTACACTCTAAAAATTTGGGTGAAGCAATAGATCATTGGGATATTGTCACAACCAAAGATGAGGAAGTAAAAAACTTTTATCGCGCTGCGCCAGGAGGAATACCTACAACGATAGCATTTAGTCAGAGTATGCTTTACCCAACTTTAGATGACGACAGATCTTCTGGATGTATTCGTAACAAAGAAAATGCATACAGCCAAGATGGTGGTCTTGCAGTACTTTTTGGAAATATTGCACGCAATGGTTGCATCGTTAAAACGGCGGGCGTTGATGAAAGTATATTGAAATTTAATGGACGCGCGCGCGTTTTTGAATCTCAAGACGAAGCTGTTGCAGCTATTTTAGGAGACAAGATTGTTGCCGGCGATATTGTTGTAATCATATATGAAGGACCAAGAGGTGGCCCTGGCATGCAAGAAATGCTTTATCCCACGACTTATTTAAAATCAAAAGATCTTGGCAAGGTTTGTGCACTTCTAACTGACGGCAGATTTTCTGGAGGAACATCAGGATTAAGTATTGGACATGTGTCACCTGAGGCTGCAGAACAGGGAGAGATTGCACTGATTGAAGAAAACGATCAAATTGAAATCGATATTCCAAATAGAACAATTAATTTAATAATTGATGATACGACACTTACTCAAAGAAAAAATAAGATGAATGCTAAAGGAAAAAACGGTTGGAAACCAAAACCAAGAGAAAGAAAAGTGTCCCAAGCATTAAAAGCATATGCGTTAATGACTACAAGTGCAGATAAAGGCGCTATTCGAGATATTTCAAAGTTAGAGGAAATTTAATTTTTAAAATGATAAGCGAGAAAAATATATCAGCTGCTCAAAGCTACAAGATTACGCAAAATGAAATTGGTTTAAAATTTATCACAATTAATAATGAGCTAGCTTCAGCAAAAATTGCCCTGCAGGGAGCTCATGTCATGCAGTGGAAGCCGCACAATGTAAAAAATGAAGTGTTATGGCTTTCAAGTAATGCAAGATACATGCATGGAAG
>JAJTEE010000009.1 GCA_021298215.1 Alphaproteobacteria bacterium | reverse complement strand
CCTAACGAAAGGCGAGGTCGAATGCTCAGTAGTAATGAGCGTACGCTTGGTAGTAACGAGCGGACCCCAGTAGTAATGGAGGTATCGCAGCACGACTGTATGGTGTGGCAAGCTGTATAGAGCGTGAACTGACGAACGCCTGGTCGTAACGGGCGGACTCCGGTCGTAACGGAGATAGAGGCCATACGGCATCAACCTAATACGGCACCCCTAAAACGAGTCGCATAAAACACAATGAAACGAAAACAAGAGAAACGAAGCCGAACGAAGCGAAACCCCGGCGAAGGCTGAGACCCAGTGAAAAGAGGGAAAACAATAAAGAAGAAAACGATAGACTCCCCGTTGGAAAACGGGGTCCAGTGTATAATATCGATAATATAGAGCTGGGCCCTTACGAGATCTACGCTCTTCAGGGAGACGCGTATACTCGCCGTCCCTGCAAAAGGCCATAGGCCTGGATGCGGGGATCCATATTTACCGTCATCCTGAGCCTGCGTAAGCAGGCGCGAGGATCCAGTGAACCATTTATAACAGTTATTTAGTACATCAATAAAGAGCTAACGCTGATTTTAATCAACATTAGCTCTTTATCTAAAAATTTTAATTTCTTATTTGTGTTACACCACAAATAATAGTCCCATCCATCTTAGATGTGAAAACAACACTAGCAGCGTTGCTACTGCTAAAAATACATTCATTTGTTGTTAAAGGAATAAGCCCTGGACCAGTAACAGTTGTTCCCTGAATAGAGAAAGTCACCCCTCTGAAATCTTTAGGCTGAGCTAAATCTACTATGGTTTCACTGCCTGGGTTCACAACACGAGAAATAATTACAGGATTGGTGGGTGCTTTATTTTCCTTGGCACGAACCACTATATTTATAGGCATCATCGTTTCATTTTTTATTTTTATGCCTCTATCTCCTGCACAAGAGACACAAAGAATTGTAGTAATAAGTACTCCTAATGTTTTGATTTTCATAAAAACCTCCATTACTAAAATTACGGCTTATAATGGAAAAAACACATACATTTTGCAAGATAATTCTTTAAAATTTTAATAATATAATCTGACTTAAAAACTTTCACTTTAAAGAAATAATTTAGGACATTATCTCCAAGTCTTTTTTAAGGCTTTCCTTTAAAGACTGTGATAACAATGATTTGAAGGAATAATAAGGATGATTAATAGTGAGATGCACATCTTCACTCAAAAAACTACCAACCAAATTCGTGGGCACCAACCACTTCAAAAAGTGTACTGCTAACGTTTTATGATCCTCTGCACGATTTCGTTCTTCAGACGGATCTATGCTAGCAGCTGGAATGGTAGCATTTTGCAGCTCAAACATAATATGCTGATCAATACCAAATAACTGATTCAAAACCACTTTACGACGCACAGAATCATCAATTTCAATCATCATCGTTGCAGATAGTTCATATCCCTTTTCCTGTCGCACAGGAATCAAGGGATTATAAGCACCCAATTCATCAGCCACTTGCTCCTCGCCTCCATTTTCAATACGTAACATCTCTTGGATTTGCCACCAAATCGTTTGAACGTTTTCGAAATAAAAGGTGATATCTGGTCCCACAGCAAGGCGACGATTTTCTTTTAACTGCAATATTTCTTTACGTTTTATTGAGCGAACTCTCTCAAATTCTGAAATTGATAAAATGTCAGCAGATGTTAGCATATAAAACTCTCATTAATTTTCGATCATGACATTAGCAAATTTTGGAGCCGAAATCTTATATTCTTTCATCTTCATGAAAAGTCGTTTACGAAACTCTTGCCCAAACAAATCGTAAGGATCCGGCGTTATTTGTATACAAGCTTTAAAGTAAATAGCTGTTTCTGTAATCGAAGCTATTCCTTTAAGATCAAGCTTACTTACAATTTGACTACCCCACTCTTTACTTGCTTTTAAATCATTAAACACGTCGTTATAAGCTTTTTCAACTTCTTCAACATTAGCTTCGTGCCCAACAGGAACAACAATTGTGCATATGGAATAATCTCGTGATAAATTAATAAGACTGTTAATATCAGAAAACGAAACAACTTGCATAGTTCCGTTTGCATGACGAAATTCTATGGACCTGAGAGACATAGCTTCAATTGTTCCGATATTTCCATTGATTTGAACTATTTCACCCACCGACACGATACCCTCAAGTAGCGTTAAAATACCTGAGATAATATCTTTTACAAGAGTTTGCGCACCAATTGAAATCGCCAAACCTAAAACTCCAAAGCTATAAACAATTGGCATAATGTCCACCCCAATTTCTGCTAAAATAATCAATAACGTTATAGACACTAAAATCCAGTGAAGAACTGAGTTTAGTATGGGTCCAGCTGTTTTTGCCACAGCCTGAGCCTCAGATTGCCTTTGAGGTGTATAACTACTTTTTATGATTGAGCCAACAAAACGAGTCGTGAAACGATTAATTGTTCTTCTCACTATTGTGAAAATAAGTACAATTATACTAAGCCTGCCAAGCAACAAGCCTAAACTCAAAATATTTTCTACCTTCAGTAAGTTTGAAAAATCTTTCACCTTATATTCACTGATAAATTTTTGCGCTACTACCGCCCCAGTAATGTCGGCATCTGTAGTTAATTTATGCTCTCGTTTGCTTTTTGCGTAATCAGGGCCGGCTACAATGCTTGGAGTCTTAATGACAGAGGAAATATCAGCTGCGTCAACAACGTTTTGAAAAAGACACAGAAATGTTCCAATGAAAACGACAAACTTCCACATTATTCGCGTATTTAAATTATGAAGCTGGCTGATTATACTAAATATTTAAAGAGTCTCAAACATTAATTAAGTTGCCAATATTTTCATTTTTTCAAGCATTGTAACAACCTTATCTAGCTCATTTAAAACTGGAGAATTCTTTAAAGCAGCATTTATACTAAAAGGCTGTGCATAACCTTTCGCAAATAATTGTTGATAAAATACGTTGAACTTAGATTTTTTAATACCTGTTGGATAAATTAAAACTAGTTTTCCGGTTATACACGCCTCACTTGCCATACTAATGGAGTCTTGACAAACAACAATGGCATCTACGCCTTTTAGCAAGTCAGGATATGGATTCTCAGATTTCTGATCCCATATCCAATATGAGATGCCCTTAAGATTCTTCTCAAAAATTTTCAACCAGCTAGGTGGCGTCCGCCTTGAAGGAGTAATAATAAGGCTGCCACCCATAAAATTAGGATTCACATTTAGCAAAGTTTTTAAATCATCAGCCATTTTAATAGCTAAGTGCTCTTGATAATCCCCGTGTATGCTGTTCCCACCTAATAAAACAGCTATTCGTGGTTTTGAATAATTTTTTAAATAGCTTGGAAATACCAATTGCCGATTTTTAATACCATGCAGTGCGCCTTCTGTTATCACAACATTCTCTCCCGTTATGTTGTCGTGTACTGGCGCAATAACTACATCAAAGTTTTTTGTTGAAACACCCGGATTCATCAATATAACTGTTTTGGCACTTTCTCTGAAAGCAAGCGCTACTAATATTGCTTGGCGGCCAGCTGCAATAATAATTTCAGGCACTTCTCTGCCTAATTCATGAACGGACATTTTCTTTAAAAAGTCAGGTAAGAATTTAAAAATTATTGGCGGCATCCACCTACACCAAATTGGTAAACAAATTGGTTTTCTTTCATATGTTTTAAGCCATGAACATGCTAGTGCTTCCGCTTGCCTCCACGTGCCTAGCTTATGCTTATCAACACATACCCATGCTTTGGTTTTTCTCTGCATGACTAAACATAAAATCAAATACTTCGTTCGTCTAGTATTTAAAAAATATCAGGATTTTAACGAAATTTTAATAAAGCTTCGTTTTAATAGTAATTAAAGATAATTGGGCGAATTATGCCCAAAACATTATAAAAATGAGGAACAACATATGGTCGAAAGTATTCAGCATAAACTCGACCGCGTGCGCCCACCACGTGTCCAAATCACTTATGACGTTGAAATAGGTAGTGCTATTGAAATGAAAGAATTACCTTTTGTTGTAGGTATTCTTGCAGACTTATCAGGTCACTTAGTGAATCCTCTAGCTCCCCTAAAAGAGAGAAAATTTGTTAAAATCGATAGAGACAATTTTCCTCAAGTCTTGGAAGCAATCAAGCCACGTCTTGCAATTACCGTTCCTTACAAACTAAGCGCTGATAAAACTGAAACATCTCTTGAGTTGTTTTTTACCTCAATTGAGGATTTCGAGCCATTAAGCATCATTAAAAGAGTTGATGATCTAAGCAAACTTTATGATGCACGCTGTCATTTAAAAGATCTAATGAATAAACTTGATGGAAACGATATCCTTGCAGCAATGCTATCGGATATCATGGCAGACAGCAAAAAGCAAAAAGCGCTATCTGATCAAGTTACAGCTGGATCAGGTGATGATCTTAATAAGCTTTTTACAGATGGTAAAATGATTCGAGATGAATCTCAAAAGCCTGTAGTTCTAAATATTTTAAAAGAAATTTTATTGCAATTAGCAACACCTCAAGAAAATGAGCCGCGCATTCCCGGCCATTATCTTGCATATCATATGGATCGCATTGATGCACTTATTGAAAGCCAACTGAATGAGATTATGCATCATCCTGACTTTTTAAAATTAGAAGGATCTTGGAGAGGCCTGTCATATCTAGTATATAAAGCTGAAACAGGTGAACATCTAAAGCTAAGGTTACTTAACCTTACCCGCCAAGAACTTCAAAATGATCTGGATAAGGCTGTTGAATTTGATCAGAGCCAATTATTCAAAAAAGTTTACGAAGAAGAATATGGTACTTTTGGCGGCCATCCTTATTCCTGCTTAGTCGGTGATTTTGAGTTCAACAGATCGCCAATGGATATGGATTTGCTTGAAAAAATTTCTGGCGTAGCTGCAGCCGCACACGCACCTTTCATAAGTGCGGCACACCCAACATTGTTTGATTTAGATAGCTTCGAGCATCTAAATATTCCTAGGGATATTAATAAGATAATGGATAGTTTAGAGCTTGTACAATGGCACAGCTTTAGAAATGCTCCAGATTCTCGTTATGTAAGTCTGGTAGTACCTAGAGTACTAATGCGGCTTCCTTACGGGCCAGATACTTGCCCTGTTGAAGGATTAAACTTCAAAGAAGACGTAGGAGTTGCTGAAAGTAATTTATTCTGCTGGGGAAATGCCGCGTTTGTATTAGCGGAACGTATGTGTAACGCATTTAGCTTATACCGTTGGACCGCAGCAATCAGAGGTGTTGAAGGCGGAGGAATCGTTGAGGGATTGCCTGCCTACACGTTCAAGACACCAGATGGTGATATTGCGTTAAAATGCCCTACAGAAGTTAACATTACAGATCGCCGCGAGAAAGAATTAAGTGAGAATGGCATCATTGCTTTATGTCATTGCAAAGGAACTGATTATGCCGCGTTTTTTGGAGGACAAACTTCACAAAAACCAAAGAAATATAATCTTGACGATGCAACAGCTAACGCTAATCTTTCAGCAAGACTACCTTATATAATGGCAGCTTCCCGCTTCGCTCACTATATAAAAGTCATTATGCGCGATAAAATTGGCAGCTTTATGTCAAAAGACAATGTTGCGCATTATCTGAATACTTGGATTGCTCAGTATGTGTTACTAAATGATGGCGCTCCTCAAGAAGTAAAAGCAAAGTACCCTCTCCGTGAAGCACGAATTGATGTATTTGATGTTCCTGGACAGCCGGGGTCATACACAGCGGTTGCTTATATTAGACCACATTTCCAACTCGAGGATTTAACCGTTTCAATTCGTCTGGTTGCAAAATTACCAGCAGCACCATCTGCGTAAGGAGATAAATCATGTCCATATCAGAACTAGATAAAAATAAAATAATTATCAGTGATCCCAGTGCACGCGATGGCTCTCAATCATCTTCAGCTGACCTATATGCAAAAATTGTTTATTCAGGAAATCCAATTACCAGTAGTCAAGTAACTGGCTATGAACAATGGGCCGTTATTAGTGGCCTAAAGATGAACGTTTGGCGCCATGAAAGCGGTGATGTTTCTAACTCTGCAACCAATTCATCTGCAAGTCTAGGTATGGATGAAATTGAATTTACTTTACCTGCTAGTGATGTTGATATTACAGCCATAGAAACTATTGCTAATGGACAGGCAGTCAATATTACCTTTCGCAAAACTGGCAACATAAGTCAGCATAGCGTGCCCATAGAAGAATTTGATTTTCAAAATGCACAAATCGTTAGTACCTTCTTTCTGGCTCAAACAGCTGCAGCACCTTCTGTAACCATTCGTTTTAAAGCGAAACAAATGCAAATTACTCGATTTGCATATAAGGAAGGTCAAGCTGCTGGACAAAAAGTTTATCTTATAGACTTTGTCAAAAATACAAGTAAGTAATTCTTAGTTTTGGGAATTGATTTTATTGCGAAGTCAACCGCATAATAATTATGTTGGCTTCCATTCGTTTAATCAATGAGTATCACTGCTAAGTCACAAGACAAGAGTTTAGATTCATTCTTAACAAAACCTGAACCTAAATCAAAAAAAAGTAATAAACTTTCTCTCTTTGATAGATTAGTTGACGATAAACTCGGCACATCTCAAGAACACCCTAAAAAATTATTCCTCAACCGAGCTCAAGTTTTAGAATCTATTATTAGCGAAGTAACAAATCTACTAAACACTCGCCTTAGTGCTACAGCAAAAATTTATAGCTTTTATCATGATCAAGATTACGGGCTTGGCCTGCCTTGGATGTACGGCATTCCTGATTTAACATCTATAGACCCTTCCGATAAAACACAATGGGCACACATTAGCAATTTCTTCGAGAAAGCCATTGCTTATTTTGAGCCTAGACTACAAAAAATCAAAGTTTCCCTCGATCATTTTGATAGTAAGAATCAGTGTCTTTTTGTAAGTATTCGCGGACAAGTCATAATGAAAGAATTCCAGCAACCAGTAGCATTTGGCGTAGAAATCAACAATATAGGATAAGGAGAAATATCGTGACACTTGAAAATATAAAAAACCAAATAGGCACCTTGAAACAAAAAATAGATAAATGGCCAAATGAAAGCATTGCCCAAATAAATGATAAAAATGAAATCCTTGCGCTAACCGACGAGCATTTCAATGCAATCGAAACTGACCTTCAAAGACTGATGGAGCAATGCAAAATGCTGCCAATCAGTGAACAAAGTACCATTACTTCTTCACTCAGCGAATTAAGGCATTTTGTAGAAAACAAATTCATTCAAACAGAAAAAGAGCTGATAGAGCTAAAAAGTCAGATGAATCAAGGGCGCCATCACTTTAAAGCTATCAAAGCCTATACGAATATTGGTAAAGCTTGAAACATTACGTTTCAAGCAGCCAAACCTGTTTCTAGCTCTTCAAAGCTCATAACTTGATCAATCAAACCGAGTGTTGTTAACGTTGGTCTTCCGCTCAACAAGCTTTGGCAAGAATTTTGCACGCTTTGCACGCTTACTCTATTTATTTTTTCAAGAATCTCTTCCATCGGAATTGGTCGATTAAATAAATGCATTTGTTTTGCTAAACGTTCACAGCGATGTGAGGTGCTTTCAAGCCCCATCAGAAGCCCTGCTTGCATTTGATTTTTTGCGCGATTAACTTCTTCTTCTGTAATAGTATGCGTCGCTTTCTTAAGCTCATCGCATACAACAGGTAATAGTTGACCAACTTCCTTTGGGCTCGTTCCTGCGTATATTGTTAACATACCAGCATCTGAGTAACTGTATTGATCAGCAGAAATTGTGTAAACAAGACCTCGTTTCTCACGAATTTCATGAAAAAGCCAAGAAGCCATACCACCACCCAAAATAGACGCCAAAATCATATAATCATAGTATGTAGGATCGAACACGTTAACAGTGGGCAAACCAAGCACAACATGCACTTGCTCTAACTCTTTCGATTTTCTAAAGTCCCCTCCTCTGTAGCTTGCTGGTAACGGCGTTTGGTCGCCCTTATCAGACAATTTAGTAAAGTATTTCCCTACAAGCTTACATAATTGATCATGGTCTATATGACCTGCTGCAGAAAACACCATGTTTTTCACTCCATAATGGCGATCCATGTAAGATTTCACTGCTGCTGGGGTCAGAGATTTAATGATGTCTTCAGTTCCCAAAGTTGCCCATCCCATTGGATGATCTCCAAAACATGTTTCTTGGAAATAATCAAAAACAACATCATCTGGCGTATCGTTTGATCTGCCAATTTCTTGCAAAATAACACCTTGTTCGCGAGAGAATTCTTCAGCATCAAATACAGAATGTTGTAAAATGTCTGCCAGAATATCAACAGCAAGTTCCACGTCCTTCCGTAATACCCGAACATAATAAGCCGTCATCTCACGAGAGGTATAAGCATTCATATATCCGCCCACATCTTCAATGGCTTTTGAAATATCGAGAGCCGAGCGCGTTAATGTTCCTTTAAACGCCATATGTTCGAGCATATGCGCAATACCGTTCTCTGACTTTTTCTCATGCCGCGTTCCTATATTAAGCCACACACCAAGCGCAACGGTTTCAACATGATCAATCTTATCGGTAGCAACACGCAAGCCATTTTCAAGAGTTGTTGTTCGTATCATAAATATCTCATACCATTTTTTATTTGTTGTTCATTATTATCTTTTAAAGCCCATCCCGTCATGCAAACAATATCAATTGAAACAAGAAGCTGACCACTGCAAGAATAACGATTAAAATATTCTTTCTCAACAGCTTTTAAAAATCCTCGAGTAATAGCACTATTTGATTTTTCATATAGGATATTTCCACCCATAGCTTTCAACGCATTTAACAGCTCACCCAAAGATCCCACTTTAAAAACGTGCTGAATACGATCTGCTGTTGGCAAATAAAATCCTGCCCGTTGCATAAGCATCCCGGCATCTTTTGTTGCTATCGTTGGAAAGAAACGCAAATGATGAGGAACTGAAAAGGATTCCTCTATTTTAAAAAAACATTCTTTTAGCTCCATTAAGCTATTCTCGCCTATAAAAGAAGCCATGAAAACTCCATTATGCCTAAGTGCCTGATGCCATTGCTTTAATATTCCCGGAACATCATTTGTAAACATCAAAGGCCCAGCACTACAAGCAAGATCAAAACCAACACCTCTAAAGGGAATCATATCTGGATTAACTTCAACAAAATACTTCTCAATCCGGCAGCCGGCTAATTCATGCCACACTTCAGAAACAAATTTTTTTGAAAACAATGATAAACGCTGTTGCAGCGTTTGAGTCAGAAGATTTTGCAAATCAATAACAGTGGAATACTTATGTTGAATTTTTTTCCTTAAAATTCCATTATCAAAAATTTTAAGCGACACTGATTTTTAAAACTTCACGCTGTTTTTTAGTAAAATAGCTATAAAATGCAGGAATAACAAAAAGAGTAAACAAGGTACCAATCGTCATACCCCCAACGATAACCCACCCTAACTGTCTTCTACTTTCTGAACCAGCACCTGTTGCCAGCGCCAAAGGTAATGCCCCTAATACCATCGCAAAAGTTGTCATCAAAATAGGTCGCAATCGGAGTTTACAAGACTGTATAATTGCTTTTTCTATGCCAACACCTTCTTGATCACGCATCTGATTAGCATAGGTTACCATCAAAATTCCATGTTTAGTAATAAGCCCTATAAGCGTAATTAATCCGATATTTGAGTATAGGTTCAAGCTGCCCCCATGCATAAAGGCTAGCGTAATCACAGCACCAGTAAGGGATAAAGGAACACTCAGCATAATAATGAAAGGATCACGCCAACTCTCAAATTGTGCAGCCATAATCAAATATATAAAGGCAATAGCTAATCCAAAAACAAGCGCCATCATTGGCCCTTCTGTTAAGAATCTCTTTGCCTCATTCATAAAATCAATACGATAATCTGTTGTTGTTAAATCTTTTGCGATGGCCTCAACGATTCTGATTCCATCTTTCATACTGTACTCTGGCTTCAAAAGCCCAGAGATCATCGCAGAACGAGCCCGGTTTGTATGTCGTATCTCAACAGGACCAGCTCTAGAGTTTACAACAACAAGCTCAGATAAAGGCACCAACGTACCTTCTTTATCGCCAGCCTTAGCAAACAAATTTGTAATATCTTCAGGGCTTTGACGTGAGGAATTTTCAACTTGCACCATAACATCGTATGTCTTGTTGTTCTTCTTAAATTTTTCAGCCTTTTTTCCTTTAATCAACGCAGAAATCGTTTCAGCAATTGCATCTGGTTCAATATTCAATGAAGAAAGCTTATCACGTAACACAGTTACCGTGTAATCAGCTACATCCCCACGATAATCACTGAACATACCTTGAAAATAACCAGCCGCATGAAGTTCCATTTGTAAATTACCAGCCATTGCTTGCAGCTCTTGAAAGGGTTTATTAGCGCGCACAACGAAATCAACAACTCTACCGCTTTCGCTACCACTTCCTCCACTTGATCCAGAATCTATTTTCACCTGAATACCAGTAATCGGTTCTATAGCCTCTCTCAAAGCGCTAGCTATTTCTTCCGTGTTTCTTTGTCGCTCAGAACTATTCTTTAAAACAATGCTTCCTTCAAAGGAAGGGTTCGTAATAGTGATAACGCGACGCTCAACTTCAGGGATTTTGTTGATGGCAGCATCAAGCATCTGAATGTAGCGTTCTGTATAAGCAATAGTAGCACTTTGTGGTGATTGCCCCTCTACTTTTATTAACCCTTGATCTTCATAAGGCGTTGTTTCTGCTGGAAGATATTGATATGTCATATATCCCAAACAAGCAAAACCTATAGCACTTGAAGCAACAATCAACTTCTTTGGCATAAGCAGATTTAAAATATATTCATATTTTTCTTCAAGATTGACCATCCAAAGCTCTGTTAGAAAATATTCTTTGAATCTATTCCAAAATGCTATTTCAGAAGTGTTTGTTGCCGTTTTTTTATGATCTTCATCTCCCAATAAGCGAGCACACATCATTGGAGAAAGAGTTAAGGCTGCAAATCCAGACAATAAAACCGCACCAGCTAAAGTAATAGAAAATTCAACCAAGAATTTTCCTATGCGTCCTGTCGCCAAAGAGACTGGCGCATATACAGCAACAAGAGTCAGCGTCATTGCAACAATTGCAAAACTAATCTCTTTAATACTTTTATAAGCTGCTTCAAAGGGCTTCATGCCTGATTCGCGATTTCTATGCACATTCTCGAGAACCACAATGGCATCATCAACCACTAGACCTATCGCCAACACCATTGCCATCAAAGTTAAAGAATTTAATGTAAAGTTCAGCAAATACATTAAAAATAAGGCACCTATTAAAGAAACAGGTATTGTAACCAAGGGAATAATCGAAGAGCGCACTGATCGTAAGAAGAAAACAACAACCAGAACAACTAATAAAGTTGCTTCAAAAAGCGTGCGATAAACTTCATGGATCGATCTTTCAATGAAAGTTGTTGTATCGCTCGCAACATGAATGGTAATTGTTTCAGGCAGATTCTTTTTTACCCTATCAACAACAGCTTTTACCCCTCGTGCAACCTCTATAGGATTCGCGTTAGATTGCTTTACGACACCAATACTGATTCCAGCCTTCCCATTGAAGTAGGTTTTTGTTTTTTTATCGTCCGAATCAATCTCGGCTCTTCCTATATCTCGTAATCTCACCAAGAAATCTTTTCTTGGTGCTACTACCATATTTTCAAATTCTTCTGGTTTTTCTAGTGAAGCAATTGTTGTAATGGAGTATTCACGATCTTTAGAAACAAGCTTGCCTGCTGGCTTTTCAATATTCTGCTTCTTAACTTGGTGTAACACTTCAGAAACAGTAATACCGTAAGCAGCTAAACTTAAAGGATTTAAATAAATCCTCATTACATATTCGCTAGCTCCCAGGATATCAACACGCGCCGCTCCACTTACCGCCTCTAAATCTTTTTCTAATTCACGCTTTGCAAAATCATGAAGCTCACCGGTATCAAGAGTTGCGGAAGTTAATGCAAGTGTAATGATTGCCTTATCGTCAGCACGAGACTTTGTTAGAATAGGCTGAGTTGCTTCCATGGGAAGCCTATCTTGGTTTTTAGCAAGACGATCTCGAATGTCATTAACGGCATCTTCGCTTCGTCTTTCTGGGCGGAACATGACAATTACTTTTGATTCTTCTGAGTTACTAATTGATTCAATCTGATCAACACCCTCAATACTAGATACAGCGTCTTCAATGATACGAGTAAGTGTTGTTTCAACAACCTCAGGACTTGCTCCTGGTAACGAAGATTCAATCGTAACTGTTGTATTGGCAACCGTAGGAAGAGCTTGCAGAGGAAGCCTATACGCCCCAACTAAACCTAAAAGAACCAGAATGAGTGTCATCACCCATGCAAAAACTGGCCTTTCAATGCAAACCTCTGAAATGCGCATAATTCAGCTACAACATTATTTTTGCAGAAGGATCAGGCATATTGGAAATCTTTACTTTTGCACCATCGCTAAGTTTTATCTGTCCTGAAGTCACAACAATTTGCCCCGGCTGGAGACCTGCTATAATTTCAATTTGCCCGTTTTCACGTGATCCAGTCAATACACGACGTTTTTCAGCTCGCCCTCTTTCAACCACCCATACATATTCAATTTCACCAATTCGATCAACTGACGCTTCATCAACTGTCATCGAATTGCCTTTTTCGCCTATGATCAAGCTTACATTTGCGAATAGTCCATCTCGCAATAAATTATCAGGATTAGGAATTACTCCTTTAACCTGCATACTATGGCTTTCCTGCTCAACTTTAGCATCAATTGCTTCTACTATCCCTGAAAACACCTGCTCTTTAAAGGCACTTACTTTTATCTCCACGACCTGACCAGGCCCAACGTCATGAATATTTTTCTCTGGTACTTTGAATGTTACTTTAACCGATTTATTATCAACAATTGACACAAGCTCTGTTCCTGCTTGAACAAAAGCTCCCGAACTTATGTTCATAATACCGATGGTTCCGTCAAAAGGCGCCCTAATGTTAGCTTTTTCTAAATTTGCTTTAGCTTGCAAATATTTCCCTTCTGCTATTTTAAGTCTTGCACTTTCCTCATCAAATTGCTTTTTGCTGGCGGTTTTTTGTTCATACAGTTTAGAAATTCTTTCAAAATTTGACTTCGCATGTTCAAATTCCCCCTCAGCAACTTGAATAGCTGCATTATATTCAGCATCTTCGAAACGAATTATTAAGTCCCCCTTTTTAACGAGACTTCCTTCTGTAAAAAGCACCTCAGCAATTCTTCCAGAAAGCTCCGACTTAATCATCACCATGGCATTTGCTCTCAAATGCCCAACTGTATTAATACGCTTGCTGACAATTCCCAGATTTACCGTTTGCGCCTCTATAACACGTACTCTTTGCTCGCGATCAATGGATCTTTCAGTACTCATGGCCGAAACACAAATGGAACGCACAACTGGCTTACCAAGCCTCAAAGAAACAAACCATAAGGACAAAAAACAAATGATTAAAATTAATATTGCCTGTATCAACCAATTTGCATTCATGGTTTTCAATAACTGAACAAAGCGCATCCGCATATTTCTCTGAATTCTTATACTTTCATGGTAACTTAGGGAAAATTAAAAATTTCTTAAAAACACTTACTTAACCTTCATGCCAGAAAAAAGATTGACCTTCAACCGCTAATTCATTATAAACGTATAAAGTAAGTCGTAGGGCCCTTAGCTCAGTCGGTAGAGCATCTGACTTTTAATCAGGGGGTCGAAGGTTCGAATCCTTCAGGGCCCACCATCTAAGTTTTTAATACTTTGAAAAGATATAAATTTATTCTTGAATACGATGGTGCTTATTTTTTTGGATGGCAACGGCAACTTATAGAGCCTACAGTCCAACAGGTTCTTGAAAATCAATTGAGCTTTCTCGTAAAACATGATGTTATAGTGCACGGAGCTGGTCGTACTGATACAGGGGTGCATGCTACAGGTCAAGTTGCTCATGCTGATTTAGAATACCCTTATAGTCCTTATCGCCTTCAGAAATCTCTCAACCATTTCTTAGCCCCTAAAGGATTATGCATTAGAAATTGCGAAGAAGTTGATAGTAGCTTTCATGCTCGTTTTTTGGCTAAAAAACGCACGTATCAATACTTCATCCTTAATAGGACTGCACCATCTACCTGCAATAAGAAAATTTGGCATGTCCCAAAAGAGCTAAACATAAGTCACATGAGAAAAGCCGCAAAATGCCTTATCGGCACTCACGACTTCTCTTCCTTTCGTGATAGTCAGTGTCAAAGCAAAAGCCCAGTTAAAACTCTTTCACATTTTCACATAGAACGAAAAGGTGAAATAATTATTGCTACTATTGAGGCTCCTTCATTTTTGCATCACCAAGTGCGAATAATGATTGGTACTTTAAAAAATGTCGGCACCGGATCCATTAGCATTAAAGACTTCATTCAAATACAAGAAGCAAAGGATAGAAAAAAAGCAGGGCAAACTGCACCTGCTTCTGGTCTATTCCTTACAAACGTAGAATACTAAAGAATCAGATCTCTTTAGTGAGCATCTTCATCTAAATCAGTAGGTAAATCACCAAATCCTTGATCTTCTTCCTCTAATAAAGCCGGATCAACTACAGTTTGATCCACATTATCTAAAGCCAAATCGAAATCATCCAACGGCAAAGCCACTTCCTTAACAACATTACGCTCGCGTTTGCTGCGTCCAGCCGCATAAAGTTCACAAGTCACTCCACATTTTGGACAAATGATAGGAGATTTACGCAAATCATAAAAACGAACACCACATGCATTACATGTGCGCTTAACTCCCCAAGATAGCTCCGTCACTATTTTTCCTTAAAATAAAAACTCTTCTTAGATTGGAGATGCCATGAATTAAAAATTTTGTCAAAAGATTTATTTAAAAAAACATATCTTGCTTCGTGAACACTAGTTTTTCTTTGAATTTTTCTTTTAAACAATATATAATTCGACTTCGTAACAAATAAAAAATAAGAAAAATGCAACTTCGTAACATCGCTATTATTGCTCACGTTGACCATGGAAAAACAACTCTCGTTGACAATCTTTTAAAACAAAGCGGAACTTTTCGTGCTAATCAACAAGTTGCTGAGCGTGCCATGGATAGTAATGATCTTGAGCGCGAACGCGGCATTACTATTCTCGCTAAATGCACTTCTTTAACATGGAACGATTATCGTATTAATATCGTTGATACACCAGGCCACGCCGACTTTGGCGGTGAAGTTGAGCGTATTCTAAGTATGGTTGATGGAGTTGTGATTCTGGTTGATGCTGCGGAAGGACCTCTTCCTCAAACGAAATTTGTTCTTGGAAAAGCTTTAAAGCTTGGATTGCGGCCCATTGTTGTAATTAATAAAATTGATCGACAAGATGCTCGCCCTGAAGAAGTCTTAAATGAAATCTTTGATCTATTTGTAGCAATGGACGCATCCGATGAACAATTAGACTTCCCGATACTATATGCCTCTGGAAGAAATGGCTGGGCAATAAAAGAACTTAACGAGCCACAAGAAAATCTTAATCCTATGTTTGAAGTGATAACAAAACATGTCCCTGCTCCTCGCCAAAAAGCAGAAGGCTCTTTTTCTATGCTTGTAACAACCTTAGAATATGATTCTTACCTAGGTCGGATTCTAACAGGGCGCGTTGAGACAGGAATCGTAAAAATTAACACCCCTATTCGTGTCTTGAATCAAGCCGGCGAACAAGTCGAGCAGGGACGTATTGCAAAATTACTAAGTTTTCGGGGACTTGAGCGTATAGCCGTCGATGAAGCTCAAGCTGGCGACATTATTGCTATTGCTGGCCTTGAGAAAAGCACCGTCGCAGACACAATTTGTGCATTAGATATTACACAACCAATCAAAGCTCAACCTATTGATCCTCCCACATTGGCAATGACATTTTCAATAAATGATTCACCATTGGCTGGCCAGGAAGGAACAAAACTTACTTCTCGAGTACTTCGCGAACGATTAATGCGCGAAGCCGAAGGAAACGTAGCGATTCGCATTACTCAAACATCAGATGGAGATGCGTACGAGGTAGCTGGACGAGGAGAACTTCAACTTGGAGTACTAATTGAAACCATGCGCCGAGAAGGCTTCGAACTTTCAATTAGCCGCCCTCGCGTGCTATACAAAACTGACGAAACAACAGGTCAAAAGCTTGAACCAATTGAAGAAATCGTTATTGATGTCGATGAAGAATACGTAGGAACAGTTGTTGAAGCCCTGAGTTTACGCAAAGCGGAAATGCAAGACATGTTTCCTTCAGGAGGAGGGAAAACTCGAATCGTTTTTCACGGCCCCTCACGAGGACTTATTGGCTTTCACGGACAATTCCTCACAATCACACGCGGAACTGGTGTTATGAATCGTCTTTTCCATGGATATGCACCGTTTAAGGGTGTTATCGAAGGACGCATAAATGGAGCGCTTATTTCTAATGGCACTGGAGAAGCAGTTGGATATGCTTTATGGAAACTTGAAGATCGCGGCATTATGTTCGTTGAGCATGGCACAAAAGTTTATGAGGGCATGATTATCGGGGAGCATAATCGTGATAATGACCTTGAAATAAACCCACTTAAAGCGAAACAACTTACCAACGTGCGAGCCTCTGGAAAAGATGAGGCTATTCGTTTAGCCCCACCTAAAATAATGACACTAGAGCAAGCAATTACCTATATTCAAGAAGACGAACGAGTTGAAGTGACACCAAAATCTATTCGTATCCGAAAAGCAATCTTAGATCCAAATGAACGTAAAAAATTCGAAAAATCATCTATTAAATCATGAGCTTTAAGAATATTTTTGCTGTCTTGATCTTAGCTCACTCTAAGAAAATTTTTCTTGCTGCTTTTCTTTTTCTCTGGGTGGTGCTTACTCATCGTATCCTTGGAGTAACGATGCAGCCCATAACGTTGCTCTTATTTGGAACAATTATTGCGACCTATCAGCAATATAGCCTGTACGCAGAAGATGTGAATGACGGATTTCATGATCACTGTATTTATAGTGGCACCCCTTCCATTTTTTACATTTTTGCAAAGTTTGCATGTGAATTAACAATAACATTATTACCAATGTTCATCATCGCATGTTTTGAAATATCTTTTTCTCATTCTACTCTTATCCTTTTGCAATGGGCAGTCTTGCATGTATCATTTACATCTATTCTTATGATTAATCTATTAAATCCATTAAGAATACTTGTAGGCATGTTACCTGCATTAATTACGCCTCTGATACTTTTTATGAATTTTTTAAACTTAGGTAATGAAAATACTCTGCTAATTTTATTAGGATATGATATAATTCTATGTAGCATTGCATGCTTTGTTCATACTTCCAATAAACGCTCGTGTAACTTTAATGTTTCTTTTAGCTCCTAAATTCTGGCAAAAAAAAACCATGCTAAGCATAGCTCTACAACCTCTTGCTTGGATATACGAATGCGTCAGCTTATGGATTGAAAAACAAACAAGAACTCACAAGGTCTCAGTACCTGTTATCTGCGTAGGCAATCTGGTGATGGGAGGAGCTGGGAAAACTCCTACAGTACTCGCTTTAGTCGACATATTGAAGAAAATGAATCATTCTCCCCATATTCTATGCAGAGGATATGGGGCAGTCATTAAAGATTCCATTCAAGTAGACCCCAAAAAACATAGTTATTTGCAAGTTGGAGATGAAGCCTTATTATTAGCAAAAAAGGCACCCACCTGGGCTGGGCAGAATAGAGTCTTATCTGCAAAATTAGCTATTAACCATGGCGCTAGCATAATAATAATGGATGATGGCTTACAAAATAATAGCTTACATAAAGATCTAAACCTACTTATTGTAGATACGTTGCAGGGATTTGGGAATGGGTTTGTTTTTCCGGCTGGTCCCTTGCGAGAATCACTCTCCCGAAGAGTAAAAAAAATTGATTTCATCATCGCTATAGGAGAGAAAGCTCTACCTAAAAACATTCCTGAAGCAGCCCGTGCGCACATAATTGCTTCAGGAAAGATAAAAGCAAAACCCGTTATTGCTTTTGCTGGGTTAGGATATCCAGAAAAATTCAATCGTACTCTTCAAGATTATGGCTTTGAAGTCAAACGCTTCATCCCCTTTCCAGATCACCACCCTTATACCATTCCTGAAATAGAACGGCTATTAAAAATGGCAAAACGTAGAAAAATTGGATTAATAACAACAGCCAAAGATTTTTTGCGTATTCCAGAACCATTCAAAAAAAAGGTTTCCGTTCTCAATGTGAAATTGAAATTTGAGGATCCAAAAGAACTTCGAAATATTATTCATTCAAAAATACATTCTTGAAGAACGACTTTCGACCATTAGAACAAGATTGAAACAGCAATAGAGTGAACAATTTCTAACAATTTAAGTGGAAATATAACCATTCCACATAAAGCTATAATAATTAACACTATCATGACTTTCACGAAATATTTTTCAGATAAAGTAAATTTATTAATTTTAAGAGCTGAAGACTTTAAAACAAAAAATTTCAAAACATTCAAATAATATCCCGCATTTATAACAGTTATTAAAACCGATAATATTGCTATAAAATAGGCAGATCTGTTAATAGTGCTTTCTAAAATATATATTTTCGCGAAAAATCCTGGGAATGGAGGTATTCCAGCAAACGATAGAATTAAAAAGCAAAATATACCGCTTAATAGTGGCATTTCCTTAATTATCCCGGAAAGATCTCGTATATCATTTAAACGATGGCAGTTCTTTTCAAAAACAATAAGTAGTGAAAAAACTCCTAGTATATTCAATGTATAAAAAATAATGTAAGTAATAGCAGAACTTAAACCAAAATCACCTCCCATTGAAGGTCCGATTAATAAAAAACCCATGTCACTAACAGTGCTGCAAGCAAACATTCTTCTCAAATTTTGCTGACGCAACGCCATCAAAGATCCCCAAATCATAGAAAAAATAGCAAGCCCAATTAATAGATATCGCCAACAAATAAAAGCTCCATGAAAGGGATACGTTAAAAGGTGCAACAAGCTAAAGACAGTGATAATTTTCGGAATAGAAGCAATAAATAAAATAATTGGTAAGGCAGATACCTGATACAAATCCTGAATCCATGCATGGAAAGGGAAAATTGGCAATTTAAAGCATATACCCATCAGCACAAACATCATTCCGACTATTGCACCAGCGTATTCAAAATTGCTGCTATAACTCTCAAAAAAATAATAGACCGTGTTAAAAAATCCAGTGCCTGTAAAACCATAAATAAGGCTAACACCAAAAAGCATAAGCCCAGTACTAATTAAATTAATTGTAAAAAATTTAATAGTTGCCTCATTAGTATTGGAAGCATCTCTATCTGCATTTACTAAAATATACTGGCTTAAATGGCTCATTTCTAATCCAATGAATAATGTCAAAAAATGATTAGAAGAAAGAGCAACAGAACCACCAATAACAACAAATATAGCAATAAAAATCCACTCAAATTGCTTAATTTTATATTCAGCCAAAAAAGAAAAAAGGAAAAAGAGAGCAACTGCAGAATAGCAATATAAGATGATTTTTGAATGCACAGAGAACGACGTATATATAAAAAGGCTATTCCAAAAAAATTGTTCAGATTTCCCAGATAAAAACAATAAAATACATAACAATATCAAAGAAACTATAGCGGTAGCAGCCATATTTCTATCTATTTTTTTTTGCTTTATAGTCCCCCAAAATAATGAGATAAGAGTACTTATCGAAAGAATGAATTCGGGCACTGCCGAAATAGATTTTAAAACACTATCCAGCATAAACGCTATTCACACCTCCGGAAACTTCACTTTTTATTAAGCTGTGTTTCAGTATTGCTTTTCTAATAGGCACCATCAATGGCTTTGTATAAACACCAAGCACGAGAATAATAACTGATAAAATTATTAACACAAATTTTTCTAAAGGTTTCAAACTTAAATGCAATGAATAATCGTCTATATCTAACCTGGAATCAAGGCCCAACTCCGTAGAAAGCTTTCCATACAGCAACTTACCCACAAGAGTTAACATGTACGCAGCCCCAAAAACCATTCCAAAGCAAGCAAAGAAGGTAGCTATAGGCCTAACCGAAAAGCTATCAATAAGTATTAATATTTCACCAACGAAACCGGAAGTAAAAGGCAAACCGATAGAAGCAAATATAAAAATTATAAACATAACCCCAAAATTTGGCATTATTTTTAGAATACCTCCAAAATTATTGATTTCACGCGTATGGAAACGATCATATAACATGCCTACACTAAAAAAGAGTGCAGACGAAACAAGTCCATGACTAATCATCTGAACAACAGAACCTACGAGTGCGTTGATTCTAAAAGAAAAAATTCCAAGAGTTACGATTCCCATATGAGCTATGGAAGAATAAGCTATTAACCTTTTGATATCTGACTGTGCAAATGCAATCAATGAAGCCCAAATGATTCCTATTACACTTAGAAATATTATATATGGAGCAAAAAACTGACTAGCTTCCGGAAAAAGGCTCAGACAAAAGCGTATAAAACCGTATCCACCCATTTTCAACAGAATTCCTGCTAAAAGAACAGAGCCTCCGGATGGAGCTTCGACGTGCGCATCTGACAGCCATGTATGTAAGGGCCATATAGGAGTCTTTATCATAAAAGAAAAAGCAAAACCCAGGAATAATAGTATTTGCAAATTGAAACCAATATGGAAATTCTGTAAATCAATAAAATTTAGTGTTTGAAATTCTGTATAAATCTTCAAAATGGCCAATAGCATAAAAACAGAGCCAAAAAACGTGTAAAGAAAGAATTTTAACGTTGCATAAATTCTTTTATCTCCACCCCATATTCCTATAATCAAAAACATAGGAATAAGCACACCTTCAAAAAAAATATAAAACAAAAATAAATTTGTTGCTGCAAAGCAGCCAATCATAAATGTTTGCAATACTAAGCAGAATATAGAATATTCTCGCAGACGCTCCTTAACAGAATACCAAGTTCCAAAAATCATCAATGTTGATAACAAGGCAGATAGAATTATAAAAAATAATGATATCCCGTCCACGCCCAATTGAAAGTCAATACTTGCATTTTTTACCCATGAATGACTTTCATAAAATTGAAAATCAGAGTTGTGTTCGTCAAAAAAAATCCATAAACTAACAGCTAAAAATAAATTAATACAGCTAGCAAAGCCTGCTATTCTTCTTGCATTTTCACTATTTTGTTTTCTCACTAATACACAAACGAATGCTGCCAGAAGCGGTAATAGTGTCATTAAAGATAAAATCGGTATTTTCACAAATGTCCAACCGCAAATAAAAATTCTGAAGCAACTTTTGGAAATATACGTATTGCTATGCATGAAGTTAAAATTAGCACTACACCAAAAATAGCTATAAACACATAATGAGGTAAGTATCCCGTCTGTAATTTCTTTAGATATTCACTTGCCTTAAATACTAATTTAGGCACACCTTCAGGCCCAAATTTATCTATTATTTTCCTATCTCCTATTTGATAAAAAGAACTTCCAAGCCTCAAAAGTGGAAAGATAATTTTCTGAGAGTATAACTCCTCTAGATATAATCCATTTTTTAGAGTTTCATAGATTTTTGAAAATTTTTCCAAAAAAGTCGACAGTTTACGATTATTTAAATTACAAGCAAAATACGAAACTGTAAAAGCCAGTAAACTCACTATAAACATGCATAATTTCATCCACAAAGGAATATATTCGGGCATTCTGACAACAATGCTGTCACCCCAAGAAAAACCAAAAGATTGTTTTACAAATAGCTCAAAACCTATATATCCCATACATACAGCACAAAGAATTAATAAATCTATTGGGTATTGCATCACCTTTCTTATCTTTTGAATATGGGCTATCACCTGGTCTCCTGCGTTAACTTTCCCATAAAATACTACAAAGAAAATTCTCCAAGCGTACAATCCAGTAACAAAAACCAAAATTAAAAAAATACTAAAATAAAAACTTGAAAAGGGAATTGTAGCAAAGTAAATCGATGACGCAATGCATTCTTTTGAATAAAAACCAGCAGTCAAAGGAAATCCTATAAGAGCCAATACCCCTGCAAGCATAGCATAATAACTGAAACGCAAGTGTGTTTTCAAACCTCCCATTTTCATTATATTTTGTTCGTGTGACATCGCATGAATGATACTTCCAGCACACAGAAATATTAACGCTTTGACAAAAGCGTGTACGCACAGATAAAAAAAGGCGACTGCGTATGCATCCACGGCACAAGCCATAAACATCAACCCGAGTTGACTAGAAGTTGAGTAAGCAATGATTTTTTTGATGTCATTTTGAGTTAATGCAATCAGGCCAGCAACCAATCCTGTCAACGCCCCCACAAACATCATTACTTGTTTTGCGAGAAATGCTAATTCAAATAAGGAACTGAAACGTATAACCAAAAAAACTCCAGCTGTAACCATTGTAGCTGAGTGTAGCAACGCTGAAACTGGAGTAGGAGCCTCCATTGCATTAGGTAACCAGACATGCAAGCCAAATTGCGCAGATTTACCCATTGCCGCAAAAAATAAAAATAGGCAAATAATATTTAACCACATAGCATCCGGCAGATATTCTGATTTTTTCAAAAACATAAAAAGGCTTTCAAAATCAAGTGTATGAAAGAGAGAAAAAATAGATCCTATGGCTAGTATTAATCCAACATCGCTAATTCTGTTGATCGAAAAGGCCTTAATAGATGCTGTAACTGCCGCAGGCTTATTGTGCCAATAGCCAATCAATAGATAAGAAATAAAGCTAATGCCTTCCCATCCACAAAAAAGCTGCAGCATATTTGGAGCTGTTACTAAAAATATCATCATAAAAGTAAAAAAATTAAGATGACCAAAGAAAAGCATTTTATTAGGATCTTCTCTCATATATTCCATCGAATAAACATGAATGAGAGAAGAAATAAATGTAATGATCATTACCATCAAAATACTAAGAGGATCCAAAAAAAATCCCCAATCAATTTTAATGGTTCCAGATTTTATCCACGTAAAAAGATAAATAGTCTCAACAAGTTGTGTGCTTATAAAGTTGTAAAAAATACAGCAGCTCGCAATAAAACTTAAAAAAACAGAACATATACAAAACCAGATCCCAGACCGATAGTCGTTGTAAGCTTTTATATATGAAAAGATTGCCCCAAAGAAAGGAAGCAATAAGAACAAACAACTAATCTCTAAGAAGTTCATTTTTTAATTTTCACAACTTTATTTTTTAATTCTATACACAAAATGATTGAAATAAAATCAAAGATATTTTTTTGATAAATTGTAAACGAACATCCAATATAGAATTTGTAGCACGATATACAAAAAGCACACAGCAAATATATAATGATGATTATTGAATAAAAAAGCTGAGAAATAAGTTAAAAGCAAATTAAATCCTAAATAAATAAGCGAAACAATTGTATGGCTTTTAAAAAATTTTGCCTGATAATGAAACCCATAATCACCAAAAGAATTCACTATAGAACGCTTATCAATTGATCTCTTTATTATGGTGAATATTATATCAGCCCATACGTGAGCTAGAGGAAATAAAGAAAAAATCAAAAAACTATCATTAGCAATTATAAAACTAGGCAATCCATGAGGCCTAAAAGCTAGGGAAAAAATAACAATAAAATAGGAAAAACCTAAAATTGTGCTACCTGTATCACCTATAAATATTCTTGCTCTTGGAAAATTAAAAAATAAGTAAACGAGAATCACAACCCATAGAATCCAAAAAATACTATTGAATGAACCAAATGAGCATAACAAAAATCCCACGGTTAAAAGCCATTGACTAGCTAGAAGCCCGTTCAATCCGTCTAGAAAATTACATGCATTTATTAAGCCGACCCCTACAAAAAGCCATACGCAATAATCACCTATGTTTAAATTATGTTGTGTCAGCACTAAGCCAACAGAAATCATATGACTAAGCAATCTTATTTTATAATTTAATTCTTTCCAATCATCTATAAACCCAACAAGGATAAGAATTACAAATCCTGCTAATGATGAAGATGAAATAACTTCCAGCTCTATTTCTTGATTTCCGGCTAAAAAGAAAAAAATCAAAAATATAAAACCCACACAAACACCAGCTGCTGTTGGAGTAGACCGCACATGCGAAGATCTTTGACCTGGAATATCTCTTATCCCTATCTTTTTCCAAAGCAAAAAGAAAATAACTGCCATCAAGCCAGCAACAACCCACATGTAACTAATACACGCCATGTAAGCCTCCATTACAAAAAGAAATAGGCTGACCATCTCGTAGAATTGCATTCGCTTCATCTGAAAAAGAGCCATCTTGATTATGCATGGATATCCCTTTTAAAAGGTTTAATCCTCCCTTCATTCCTTTTGTACCTTGAATAATTACCCTCTTAGCTGGCTGATTTTTTGACGACCACAATGGAAGAACATTAATCTGCCCCACTTTTCCGTAAAACAAACTTAGAAGATAATCTAGCATGTCCGCTCGATAAATAAATGTAATCTTTCCAAGGGGTTTTAACATCAAAAGACAAAATTTAATCCATATTTCCATAGTAGATGACCCCGTATGATTACTAATTGCTTTTGAATAATAAGGAGAAGCACGACCTTGAGAAATATCAAAATAAGGAGGGTTTGAGATCACTTGGCTATAACTCCCAGCAGCCAAGCGAGGAGGAGGATTTTGCAGGTCTCCATATAAAATTTCAACGCGATCTCTAAAAGAGTTAAGCAATATATTGTCTGTTGCCAAACGTACTAAATTTCTTTGACACTCAATTCCTACCACCCTTAAATGCTCAAAACGATAAGCCAGACATAAACCAGCAACGCCAACTCCAGCACCAACATCTAAAATATTTTCCCCATTATCCATAGAAACAGCTGCCGCCAGCAATACAGAATCAATAGAAAATCTGTAACCTTTCTCTGGCTGTCTTACAATAACTTTACCGTTCAAAAGAGAATCCTCTGTATACGCCTTATTATCTTCTTCTTTTAAAAACTCTTGCACAAAATGCTATCCGGGGCCAACTAAACAGGCTAAATTATAATAGATTGTATAGCCAATTGGATAGAATAATTTGCTAAAAAAGCCCCAAGTTGAATTTGATCCTCTTTCGCATCTGCATAATACATATGAGAATGATTTAAAAATTGTAAATCAATTAATTTTTGAATACATTAACACCACAGAACCTTTAATAGAAAAAATCTCTCAAGCACTTTTATCGGCTGGAGGAAAACGATTAAGGCCATTATTATGCCTAGCATCTGCCGATCTAAGCGGCGGAATAACAAAAAATAGCCATAAAATAGCGGCAGCAATAGAATTAATACACCTTGCAACACTTCTTCATGACGATGTTATCGATGAATCAAATTTGCGCCGCGGTAAAAAAACAGCAAATACTCTGTGGGGTAACAAAACAAGTATTCTTGTGGGAGATTTTCTTTTTGCTCGTGCTTTCGAGCTGATTGTAAAAACAGACAATATCAGATTCTTAGAAATTTTGGCAAAGGCATCTACAACAATTAGTAGAGGAGAAATAGCTCAACTGAGATGCTCGTGCTCTTTAGAACTAAGCACTGAGGAATACTTAAAAATTATAGAATATAAAACAGCAACACTTTTTGCCGCAGCATGTCAAACAGGGTCACTCTCCAGTGAAGCAGACGAAAATAGAGCTGATTTTCTGTACAAATTTGGAAAAAACTTTGGACTAGCATATCAAATACTAGATGATATATTTGACTATACTCACAAAAACAGAGGAAAAGAAACAGGAGAAGATTTTAGAGAAGGCAAAGTCACGCTCCCTGTCTTGCTGGGCTATAATGCTGACCCAAATAAACATATATGGCATAAATATTTTGGAGAAAATAAAGAAAATTATAACTCTTTTAATGCCATAAAAAACCGTCTTAATAACTTAGATTCTTTCAACCAATCAATTAAAATTGCACAAGAATATGCAAAAGAAGCAAACAAGATGCTAGAATCTTTTGATTCTCATGTAAAAAAAGATTTTAGCTTACTGCTGAAATCTTTTCTTGATAATAACTCTTAATAATCAATCACTTTTACTCAACTGTTACTGATTTAGCAAGATTCCTCGGTTGGTCTACATCAGTACCTTTATGTAACGCCGTATAATAAGCAATACATTGCATAGCGACAGTATAGATAAAACAGTTATTTAGTGACCCAGTCTTTGGTAACAAAATTTTGCAAAAATCTCGACAATCCAAAGTAAACTCCAAGTCATTTGTTAACATAATAATAGGAGCACCTCGCGAAGCAACTTCCTGAATATTTGAAGAGGTCTTTTCGAACCAATTATCATTTGGAGAAATGGCAATAAGAGGTATTGTTTTATCAACTAAAGCAATTGGTCCGTGTTTTAGTTCACCTGCAGCATAAGCCTCCGCATGTATGTATGATATTTCTTTTAATTTTAATGCACCTTCCAATGCAACTGGATAATTAGTCCCTCTGCCAATAAATAAAATATCACTAGCCATGGACAATCTTTGACCCAGCGCATCAAAGACCGAAACATCTTGAAGAACATGTGTCACAAGCTTTGGCAAATGTAACAATTCTTTGAAATACTCAAATAAATTTTGCTTATCAAGACAAGCTCTCTGTTCAGCAATTTTCAATCCTAATACACATAAGACAGCCAACTGAGCTGTAAAAGCTTTTGTAGAAGCAACCCCAATTTCCGGTCCCGCTAAAGTTAAAATACAATAATCGGCGGCTCTCGCCATAGAACTTTCGGGGACATTCACAATAGCAAGAGTTGAGCAATTCTTAGCCTTAGCCAAATTAAGTGCTGCCAAAGTATCACTTGTTTCACCTGATTGGGAAACAAATATACATATATCATTTTCAGTTAATACTGGATCGCGATAACGAAATTCTGAAGCCAATTCTACTTCACAAGGAATTCGTGCATATTTCTCAAACCAATATTTTGCAGTCAATGACGCATAATAAGAAGAACCACAAGCAACCAACAATATGCGTGAATGGTGCTTAGTAAAATCAATAGGTAACTCAATACGCGTTTCAAATGTTTTTTCATCAATCAATGCTAAAAACGTATCACTTAATGTCTGCGGTTGTTCAAAAATCTCTTTCAGCATGAAGTGACTATAAACACCTTTGCTAGCAGCTCCAGTTGCTAAATTAAGATTTTTGAGTGGACGGCTTACTATTTTTCCTTCTCCACTAAAAATAGTGTAGCTGAAATTGACGTCATCATTTTTCATTACAACGACGTCATCTTCCTCTAAATAACATATTTTTTGAGTCCACGGAGCCAAAGCCCAAGCGTCTGAACCCAAGAATAAATTATTTTCATCAATACCAACAACTAGAGGGCTTCCTCGTCTTGCTCCGATCAAAATTTTAGGATCTTGTGAAAAAACAATTGCTAAAGCAAAGGCTCCTTCTAACTGAGAAAGTGTTTTTTGCACTGCAAGCTCTGGCGTCTTTCCATTTCGTAACTCTTGGTCGATTAAGTGCACAACAACTTCTGTATCCGTTTCGCTACTAAAAACGACTCCATTTTGTATTAAATTATCTTTTAGGGTTTGATAATTTTCGATAATACCATTATGAACAACAGCTACTCGATCAGTGGTATGGGGATGCGCATTATGATAGGTCGGCGACCCATGAGTTGCCCAGCGAGTATGTCCTATACCTGTGTAACCCTGAATAGGATCTTTTTCTAAAATGCTTTTTAACGATTGAAGCTTGCCTTCCGAACGCCTTTTATGGATAGAATTATCATGTATCGTTGCTATACCGGCAGAATCATAACCGCGATATTCTAGCCTAGATAGTCCATCAAATATACGTTCTGAAACAGAATCTTTTGACAAAACACCTATAATTCCACACATAACATCTCCCTTAATAACACGTGCAAGTTTGATTTGTTGTGCTATAAAAGTCCATAGTTGAAATTTTTTGTAAAAAGTAATGAATAATATTATTGAGAAACAACAAAATATTTTGCACCGCATGTATGACTGGTGCCTTAAAGCAGCCAACACTAAACGTGCCAAATATATCATGTATTTAGTATCATTCGCGGAAAGTTCCTTTTTTCCTTTGCCGCCTGATCTAATGCTTATTCCGATGATATTAGCAAATCGTGTGCTTGCATGGAGATTAGCCTTAGGCGCAACAATAGCCTCAGTTTTAGGGGGAATATTGGGTTATGCTATTGGTTATTATTTATTTTCGACTATCGGAGATTTAATTATTGAAACTTATGGATTACATAATGCATTTGAGAGATTTCAAAATGATTTTCAAAATTATGGTTTTTGGATTATATCTTTAAAAGGATTAACGCCTATTCCATTTAAACTTGTTACGATTGCAAGCGGTGTAGCACATTTTGATATTACCCAATTTCTTATTGCATCTGTCATCGCTAGAGCCTTTCGATTTTACTTACTTTATGGAATCTTATATTTTTTTGGCCCTCTAGCAAAACAATACATTGAAAAATATTTAACAGTGGCACTTCTTGTTTGCCTTGGTATAATTGTAGCAGGCTTTATAATCGTGAAGTGTTTAAGTTGATAAAAATTTTCCTTAGAAATTCCAGATATTTTTATTGGTTTGTTGCTATCTATTTTTTCAGCCTTTTAAGCATTAGCCTCATTGCGCAATATTTGTTTAATATTGTACCTTGCAGCCTTTGCTATCATCAACGATATATTATGATGGCTGTTGCCATTTTGGCTCTGGGGATTGTTATTTCAGGATATGATAGAAAATTTTTTACCTGCATATTATGCTTCATTGCTTTCGGCGGAGTTACCTTGAGTATCTTTCACATTGGAGTTGAGCAGAAATGGTGGGCAATGCCTAAGTCTTGCTTAACAAATATAGAACTCCCATCAACTAACCCTATAGAAATGTTAAAATCTCTCAACGAACAAATGAAAAACCAGAAAATCCCCAGATGCGACAAAATAAGTTGGTATTTATTCGGGCTTCCTGCTAGTTGGTGGACTTCTCTAGCATTTTCATTAGCAACTATTACCATGGTGTGGAGAGAATGGAAAATTCGAGAGAAATAGAATCCATATTGCGAGTAAATCATGCAGGAGAGCTTGGAGCTAAGCAAGTATATAAAGGCATGAGAAGAATTCTTGGCGATGATCTAGAACTTGTGAAAATGGCTAATCAAGAGAAAATACATCTTAAAGCATTCACGCAACTTATGATTGAACATAAAGTCAAACCTACAATCTTTCAACCTTTCTGGCATATTCTGAGTTATAATATAGGAGCCATCACTGCTTTGATGGGAAAAAAGGCAGCGCACGCTTCCACAATAGCTATTGAAGAAATAATTGTTACTCATTATCAAAATCAAATTGATTCATTAATCCAATCTTCTGAAAATAATTCTTTAATAGAAATTATTGAGAAGTTTAAAAATGAAGAAGATGAGCACAAAGAAATAGCAGAAAGAGCGGGCGGCCGAGAAATAGCTAAATTCAATATTTTAGAAAAAGTAATAAAAACCATCACAAAGACTGCCATCAAACTATCAACAGAAATTTAGAATGTGCATTTTTAACATGGACTATAAACCCTTTTCAAATATGGTTTGAAATATTCATAGATAACCAGCTATTATGAGCCGTTCACTTTTAGAAATGCTTTTAACTAGATGAAGACATTTATTCACGAATATGATTTACCTGATGATTTAATATTTAGTCAAACAGTAGCTATTGACACAGAGGCTATGGGATTAAATCAGCATCGCGATCGACTGTGTCTAGTTCAATTAACTTTTGATGGCATCAACGTTCACCTTATTCAATTTCCTGAGGCTAATTTCTCGAAATCTCCAAATTTGAAACGCTTATTAACAAGCGACACTCAAAAGATTTTTCATTTTGCACGATTTGATGTAGGCATCTTACAGTACTCATTTCAATGCAGAATAAAGAATATTTACTGCACAAAAATTGTTTCTCATTTGGTACGTACTTTTACAAATAAGCATGGATTAAAAGACTTGTGCAAAGACTTACTAGGACTTGAAATCTCAAAACAAGAGCAAACTAGCGACTGGGGTAATACTTTATTAAGTAAAGAGCAAATACGTTATGCTGCCACTGATGTAATACATTTGCATAGTTTAAAGATAAAACTTGATGCTATGCTGACCCGTGAAAATCGTCACCATCTAGCAAATGCTAGTTTTGAGTATCTACCCTTCAGGGCAGAGTTGGACTTATTATTCGGGCAAAAAGGTGACATTATGGCTTATAAAATTGAGGAATAAAATAGAAAGTCATGACAAAGTCAACAGAAGCACATAAAATTCTAACAGCAGGACGGGAAGCTATTACAGCAGAAGCTGAAGCTTTATCATACTTATCAAACAGTCTTGATGAAAATTTTGTTACAGCTGTAAGACTTTTATCTGAGAAAAACAACCACATCATTGTTAGTGGTATTGGCAAAAGTGGGCATATAGCACGGAAAATTGCCGCCACCTTTTCAAGCGTCGGGCAGCCTGCATTTTTCGTACACCCAGCAGAAGCTAGCCACGGTGATTTGGGGATGATCACACCTCAAGATAGACTTTTATTATTATCTCATAGCGGCGAAACAGCTGAATTGAAATCATTGCTTGATTATAGCAGGCGCTTTCATATTCCATTAGTTGCGATCACCGCAAAAGAAAATAGTAACTTAGCAAGTGTGGCGGACGTTACTTTATGTTATCCCATGGTGTCAGAGGCATGCCCTATGGGATTGGCACCAACAACATCTACGACAATTATGCTCGCCCTTGGTGACGCTCTTGCTATTGCGACCCTTCGCATTCGTAATTTCAGCCCAACAGATTTTCGAACTTTTCATCCCGGTGGAAATCTTGGAAAACAGCTCTCAAGAGTGGGAGATTTTATGCATACTGGCGATCGCTTGCCTATTCTTGCTAAGGGCACATTAATGAATGAATGCCTCATTAAAATAAGCTATTTCGGTTTCGGATGCATTGCTATTATCAACAATCAAGGACTTTTAGAAGGTATCATCACAGATGGCGACTTACGACGACATATGCACGAAGGCCTACTCACTGAAAAAGTCGAAGATGTGATGAATCCAAATCCAATTGTAATTTCAGCGGATATTCTTATGGCAGAAGCGCTAGCTATTATGCAAGAAAAATCCATTACTAGCTTATTTATAGGTGCCGATCAAAAGCCTATTGGACTTTTACATATTCACGACTGCCTGCGCGCTGGAATTATTTAATGCTATATGCTAGCATAATTATCGTGATTTATTGAGTGATAGTATGATTAGCTTACCAATACGACTAGCTATTTCAGTAATTTTAGCGTTTATTTTATCTAGCTGTTTAGATAGCAATCTTGTAAGTATTTTCTATACCATAAGCACGGCACTGAAAGATGTTCTCTTACTATTGATACCATTTGTTGTGTTTAGCTATTTATGCTCTGCAATATTAAGTTTACAAGGGCAAGCAATCTTTTTAATTTTTTCTATTTTTAGTTTAGTAATTACCTCAAACATTATTAATGTGTTAACTGCGTATGGCGCCGCTTTTAGTTTAGTAGATCTTTTAAGTCCTATTAATTTTGAAACTATTCAAAACCCTAATACAGTTGAATCTTTATGGCGCTTGCCCATCCCTATGATTTTAACGGCGGACAAAGCAATGCTATGCGGCCTGCTACTTGGCTTTGTTAGTCTACTATGCAATTTTCTAGGATATTCAGCTTTTTTAGGATTTATTTCAAAAGTTGTTCTAAATCTTAAAAGTTGGACAACCAAAGCTTTAAATATAACTTTTATACCATTCTTACCCTTGTATGTTTTTGGGTTTGTTCTAAAAATCGGTTTTGAAGGAGAGTTAGGCACTCTTGCCACAGCATATGCTCCTGTATTTTTTTTAAGTCTTATTATTATTCATGCTTACTTATTTTTTTGGTACGTAGTTGGCTGCAATGGAAACATAAAAGAAACATTAAAAGCTATACATAATATGTTACCAGCATGGCTTACAGGATTTAGTACCATGTCCAGTGCTGCAACGTTACCAATAACATTAAAATGCGTAGAAAGTAATATTCAGGATTCTAGACTCACCAACTTTATTGTGCCTGCAACCGCTAATATACATATGGTTGGTGACGGGATTAACATTACTTTAACTTCGCTTGCTTTACTTGTTATGTCAGGTCATCCTCTGCCAGGATTCTCAGCATTTTTAGCATATGTGGGAGCCTATATTATTACTAAGTTTTCAGGAAGCGGCATTCCTGGAGGAGGAATGATCATTTTACTACCTGTTGTTGAGGAGTATCTGGGTCTTTCTTCTGAATTATGTAGCCTTGTTGCGACATTATACATATTGCAAGACTCTCTCATGACAGCCAGTAATGTTGCCGGCAACGGTGCATTTGCACTAATCATAAATAAGATTCTAAAAAAGAAGTTTAATTCTTTAAAGCTGAACCGTTAATTCTCTTAGTTCTTTTGAGTGTTTTTTGATTTCATGATTAGGGAATCAATTTTTGCAGCTTGCTCAAAACGATTGTCTAGATAAAAACACAACGTTGGCGTAACTCTGATTTTCAACTGCTTCGCCAGAAATTTACGTAAATGCCATGCATTAGCATCCATAAACTTTATAGCTAATTCTTGCTCTATTCCCCCTAAAGGCATAATGCCAATTTGAGCATGCCTCAAATCTGGCGAAACATCTAAAGCTGTGATTGTAATAGGAACTGAGGGTTTTAATAAATCACCACCCTCAGCATATTCAATAGGCAAGCAATCTTTTTGCAACTGTTGACTTAGCAAAAAGCGAATTTCCTCCGCCACTCTTTCTTGACGATATGAAGGGGCTTTTGCAGGCGTAAATAGTTTTAACATTATTATTCCTCCACTTTACTCTAAGATGGGAATTTTTTTAAAATTTCCAAGAGTATTCCTTGAAAAAAATAGATAATGAAAAACAAAGCCATAGGAGACAAATCCCATCCACCAACAGTTGGTATAATTCGACGAATAGGATCTAATGCTGGTTCAATAATGCTTTGCAAGAAATTATGTACGCTATAAATTACTTTATTGTATTTATTTACCACATCAAAAGCCTCAAGCCATCCTAAAATAATATAAATGGCTAATCCAAGCTTGTATAAACCTATAATGTCATATAAAACATGAAAAAGAGGAGCTATAATTATCACAATGACCTTAATACGACTTTTTTTTGCAGTGTACATCAGATTTAGATTGATTCAAAGTTAATATGATCATTAGATAATGCATAATTCATATCATTAAAAAATAAATGCTCATATGATGCCTTCTACTTGGTTAAAGTCTTTGGTTATTGCAGTTATCTTAATGATTACTGTTGGAGGAGTAACACGTCTCACCAATTCTGGTCTTTCTATTACTGAGTGGAAACCATTTCATCTATTACCCCCTATTACTGAAAAGAATTGGATAGAACAATTTAACTTATATAAAAAAACACCAGAGTATACATATATTAATAAGCATATGACACTTGATGGATTTAAGAAGATTTATTTATGTGAATATGCCCACCGCCTTCTTGGGAAATGTTTTGTTTTTTTACTTCTCCTCTTTTTGTTCACCATTCAAAACACAAAAAACAAATCAATGAAAAGGAATATTTTAATAACTTTTTTCCTTGGTATTATGCAAGGAATTATCGGCTGGTGGATGGTAAAAAGTGGCTTAAAAGAAAATCCTTTTGTCGGCCATCTTCACTTAAGCCTGCATCTCATTATGGCATTCTTTATATTTTCCATACTCTTAATTTTATTGTGGAAGGAAGAAGGACGATCTTTCAAAAAAATTTCACCTAGAAATATTCTTTTATTAACTTTAATCGGCTGCACAATTTTTTATGGATCAAGTCTAGCTGGCTTAAAAGCCGGGCTAATTTATAACACATTCCCTCTTATGGAAGGACTTTGGATACCCAGCGAATGGTCTCATCAAAAACCTTTATGGAAAAATTTTATTACAAACGCTTCAATGGTACAGTGGACACACCGATTTTTAGCTCTTCTTACCTTATCATACACAATCCTTCTATGGTTAAAAAACTATTTAGCCTATAAAAAGCTGATGATTGTTATAACTACCCAAATAGCATTTGGAATTATAACCTTATTGCTAAAAGTTCCTCTTGGCTTTGCGTTAGCGCATCAGCTCTGTGCAATTTTAGTTTGGCATACTGCTTTAAAAACGGCACTGATTGAAGATTTATAAAGGATTAACTTTTTTTAGTTATTATGTACTCAGCTATTCAAAAAACATCATTTATCAATGAGTGAAATTCAAAATCGGCATTTATACAATACAGGTGAAATAATTGTAGAAGAAGGGCAGCCAGGGAGCCATATATGCATTATAGAAAAGGGCTTGGTTGAAATTTGGAAGAATGGACCTGACGGAAAAAAAATTGTTCTCGGCTTTTTGGAGACTGGTCAAATATTTGGAGAAATGGCAATTATAGATAAATCTCCCAGAGCTGCGACTGTTACCGCTCTTGAGCCAACAACAATCATTAATATAGATGGAGATAAATTACTTGAAGCCCTAAGGCAATCGCCCCCCATTCTTACCACTTTATTAAAAACGCTCATCACTAACATTAAAAAAACATAAAAAACTAGGGCCGCATTTTTAGTCGTCGAATTCTCCTTGGATCAGCCTCTAAAACCTCAAATTCACCCCCTGCAGGGTGGCAAATAATTTCACCGCGCACAGGCACGCGCCCAGCCAAAAAA
Source organism: Alphaproteobacteria bacterium (assembly GCA_021298215.1). GTDB lineage: Bacteria > Pseudomonadota > Alphaproteobacteria > Paracaedibacterales > CAITNM01 > CAITNM01. The sequence goes on along the minus strand of JAJTEE010000009.1, from coordinate 39,175 downwards.
ACTACCAGGCCGCCTATAGTATCAATGTCATCATCATCCACACTTAACATTGGAAAACTGCCAAGAACTTCCTGCAATTCTTCTAAAGGGACCCGCCCATCTGCTATTACCGTTCCATCGGATTTAATTTCAATCTGCTTTGAGTCTTGTTCTTCAGCATCTTGGATATCCCCAATCACTTCACTAATCACGTTTGAAAAAGTCACAAGCCCATCTATACCTCCATACTCATCAACAACAAAGGCTATCCGAGAAGCAGACTCCCTCATTTGGACTAATAAATCTAGGGCACGCATTGACGGAGGAATGAATAGCACGTCCTTTACTAAATGCTTTATTGATGTTTGCCTCCCATTTTGAATCCAGGCTAATACATCTTTTATATGGATAACACCTACTATCTGATCTAAAGTGTCACTGCAAACTGGTAGGAAGCTTAAGCTATGCTTAACCATCAACTGAAGCATTTCTTCTGCATCGCCAGTGATTGAAAAAGAAATAATATCCGCTCGCGGGATCATCACATCTTGAGCTGTTAAATCACGTAAATTTAAAACATTCTCTAAAAGAGCACGCTCACCCGATTCAATAGATGGCTCTTCTTCTTCACTCTCCTCAATTAGCTCTTCGATTGTCCCTCGAAGAGTCTCGGGCTCAGATTTTCGGAAAAATTTTATTAGATCTTTTATTGCCATGATTATTAATAAGGATTATTAATACTGAAGTGCTGCAAGATTTTTATTTCCTTTTTTTGCATTTTTTCTTCTTCCGCATCATGCTCATGATCATATCCTAGTAGATGCAACATACCATGTACAATTAAATGATTAAAGTGATCTAAAAAGTTTTTTTTTGCTTGCGTAGCTTCATCAAGCAATGTTTCAAATGCCAATACTACATCACCAAGCATAACCGGGAACTCTCGGTCTTTATCTACATCATTTAATTCTTCTTGATTTAAATTCGGAAATGATAGCACATTGGTCGGCTTATCTTTACCTCGATATTTTAAATTTAGATCGTGAATTTCAGTATTATTTGTTAACAAAATACTTATTTCGACTTTTGAAAAAATTTTTACTTCATTCAAGGTTTTTTCACTAATTCTTTGTATTAAATTTTGCCATTGCTGCTGCGTATGCCATTTTAGCCAACGATCATCTGCTATAAGAACATCTATTATATTTTCATTAAAAATCATTTTATTTCTTTATCGTAAGCAGCCACAATTTTAGAAACTATGGGGTGACGCACCACGTCCTTTTCATCAAAAACAATGAATGCTATATCTTGAACATTCTTTAAAATTCTAACCGCTTGTTTTAATCCAGATTCTATCCCAAACGGCAAATCAATTTGTGATAAATCACCTGTTATTACCATACGAGCATTATAACCAAGTCTTGTTAAAAACATTTTCATCTGCACAGGAGTTGTGTTTTGCGCTTCATCTAATATTACAAAAGCATTGGAAAGAGTGCGTCCTCTCATAAATGCCAGAGGAGCCACTTCGATTTCTCCATTTGCAAGTCTTCTCTCCACCTGATCGGCTGGTAACATGTCGTGCATCGCATCATAAAGCGGCCTTAGATATGGATCAACTTTTTCACGCATATCTCCAGGCAAAAACCCTAGCTTTTCCCCTGCTTCAACAGCAGGACGTGTTAATATAATTTTATCTATTTTTCCTGCCACAAGCATAGATACTCCAACCGCAACGGCCAAATAAGTCTTACCTGTTCCTGCGGGCCCGATTCCAAAAATCATATCTTTACTCTGCATTGCAGCCAGATATTCGCCCTGATTAATAGATCTTGGAAAAATTATTTTTCGCTTTGTGGCAATGCTAATTTTTCCATTTGGCGCATACGCTTCATTTTGTTGAAAGCTAATTGCGCTACTTACAATCTGAACAGCTTCTTCAAGAAGTGAAGAATCAATTTTTTGTCCTTTTGATAGTTGAGCGTATAAATACTGTAGTGTATTCTTTGCGCATTCTACGTCTGCTTCAGTGCCACTTATCGAAAGATGATTTCCTCGAGCCGAGATTACTACTCCAAAACGATTCTCCAACGAAGCAATATTTATATCACCTGGCCCCACAAGTTGAGAAAAAAAACTATTATCTGAAAATTCTAAGTATTGTGTGGTAGCTTGATTGCTCAAACACATTCTCCACTTAAGCTATTTCTATATCCATGTTTTATTTTAATCATTAAAAAGTTACCAAATAATGAAGAATCCCCATCTAATGTAACCGACTGCATGTATGCAGTCTTGCCTACTATTTGCCCTTGCAATTTACCTTGCCTGTCGAATAAAACTTCTAATGTTTTTCCTTCTTTAGATTTATTAAACATTAGCTGTTGCTCATTTAATAAATTTTGTAATTGAGCAAGTCGATTTGTTTTTATATCCTCAGGAATCTGAGCTTCCAAAATACTTGCAGGCGTGCCGGGCCGCGGACTATACTTAAAAGAGTAAGCCTGGACATAACCCACTTTTTTTATTAACTCCAGAGTATGTTGGTAATCATTGTCTGTTTCCCCTGGATAACCTACAATAAAATCTGATGAAAACTCTATATCAGCACGAGCATTGCGTAGCTTTTCAATAATCTTTAAATAGTCAGATATCTTATGCTTTCTATTCATCATATCAAGAATACGATCGCTACCTGATTGAATAGGAAGATGTAAGAATGGCATTAACTGCTCGATATCTCTATGAGCTTCATATAAATCATTATGCATATCAAGTGGATGTGATGTTGTATAACGGATCCGCTTTAAACCATTTAATTCAGCTAAAGCATAGATTAAGCGCCCTAGAGTCCATTCTTTTCCGTTCAATCCTTCTCCATGATATGCGTTCACATTCTGACCAAGCAAAGTAATTTCTTTGGCGCCTAATCTTATTAAATGCTTTGCTTCTTCTATGATTTGATTAGCGGGCCTTGAATACTCCGCGCCACGCGTATAAGGCACAACACAAAAATGACAAAATTTATCACACCCCTCCTGCACAGAAAGAAAAGCGCTCACGGGAGTCTCATATGCAACTGGCAAAGAATCAAATTTACTAATTGTTGGAAACTCTGTATCAACTATCTTACTTCTTTTACCTTTTGATTTCTGTTTAATTTGAGCCAACATTTCCGGTAGTCTATGATAGCTCTGCGGACCAAATACCATATCCACTTCTGGAGCCTGACGTGTTATTTCTTCACCTTCAGCTTGGCCTACGCATCCGCCCACAACAATAATCATATCGCTGTCTTGATTTATTTTTTTTTGTTTTTCTTTTATAGTAGAAAGTCGCCCGAGGTCAGAAAAGACTTTATGTTCAGCTTTTTCTCTAATATGGCAAGTATTCAGAATAGCTACATCAGCATCTTCCGGATATTCAGTAATCGTATACCCATGCACTTTAAGCAAATCAGCCATCTTCTGCCCGTCATAAACGTTCATCTGACAGCCGTAATTTTTTACATATAATTTTTGCAAATTAGCGCTCATGCCCTAATTATTTGGAAACAGCAGCGATCTGACTAACCATACCTTTCGATTGATCTACGAACTGTACGCGCTTACGACGTCCAGTCTGACCAAGTCCAGTATTTTTAGCAATTTGGCTGCGACGTCGCGCATAGTTAGGAGCAACAACAGGATAATCAGGAGCTAAGCCCCAACGCTCTCTGTATTCATCAACGCTCATTTTATAAACCGTATTCAAATGCCTTTTTAACATCTGAAGTTTTTTACCGTCTTCCAAGCAAACTATGTAATCATCTTTTATAGACTCTTCTATCGGAACTGCTGGAACAAGCGGGCCAGACTTACGAAAACCATGACCTTGGCGCATCAAGTCTTGTACTGCATTATGTACTTTCTGCATAATTCCCTGGATCTCAGCAATATCTACAGAATGATTACTAACATAAGCACACACTATATCTGCTGTAATATTTAGCATATCCAATTGTGATGTTGATTCAGTCATACATAACCTGTTTATTATTTAAGTATGTTACACTTATAGTTATTCTTAATTGAAAAGGCAATCTATTTTTTATCAATTATTTTTTTAACTAAACACTGTGCTCACCCCTTGGCAAAAAAGCAAATATCAGATTAAAATTAAAATAGAGGGGCTTATAATTTTGACTGAATTAATATTTGTCATTTTTGTTCTTTTTATTGCCCTAGTATCCCTAGGCATTTCCTATAAGCGTATCCGTTTTCATAAACAAAAAGCTGAAGAAAAGCTAGCTGCTTATAGAATATTAATACATCACTTACCTTTTGCTTGGTGCAGCTGGTACGCAGAAGAAGACCAAGTAACTACTTCTCAAAATTTTCTACAATTATTAGGAATAGATAATCAACAGCCGTTTAATTTGCAAGATATTTTTCGATTATTCGGCCAATCCTCTTTAAGTCAATTTCAGCGGGCTCTACAACACTTGTACGCATACGGGGGAGAATTTAGCCTCCAACTCACAATTGATCATCCAATTGAGAAGGAATTGATTGTGAATGGCATGCTGATTGGTTTCGAACATTATCAGCATATACTTCCTGTCAAAGATCATGTTACCAAGCAGATGATCATCCTAAGTCTGCAAGATATTACTGTCACATCCAACGACTTACGTCGACAGCAAAAACAATTTACAGAATTTGAACAAGAATTAGAGATGTTAAGACAATATGTCGAAAGCATTCCGATTGCCATTTGGTTCAGAGATGCACAAGGTCGTATTCGGCACTGCAACAATTTTTACGCCAAAGCACTTGGAACATCTTCTTCTAGAATTATAGCCGAAAGCCTTGAATTAATAAAAAAATCTCCTCAATCATATAAGAATAACACACAACAGACCATAACCAAACAACATGCTGTGATAGATGGTCAACGCAGGCTACTTGAAATTAGAGAAATTCCAATACCCCAGAAAGGAAGCATTGGCTTTGCTCAAGATATCACAGAATTAGAATTGTGGGAAAGTGATCGTCAGCGTCATGATCAAGCACAACGCGAAATTTTAGAAAATCTTTCTAATCCAATCGCAATTTATGGTGCAGACACTCGACTTCAATATTTCAATTCAGCTTATCTCAAAATTTTTCAATTTCAGGAAGCATTTTTGTATAGCAGGCCACGATTTAGCGAAGTACTCGATGATTTACGTAAACGTAGAAAAATGCAAGAAGTTAATGATTTTCCAAAACATAAAGAAAAGCGTAATGCTTTATTCAATACCATTTTTGAGCCAATCCATGAAATCCATCATCAACCTGACGGTACTTTTCTAAAAATGACGCTATCTCCCCACGCTTTAGGGGGTATTTTATTGATTTTTGAAGATATTACAGACAAGTTGGCTTTAGAACGTGGATACAACACCCTCCTTGCAGTTCAAAAGGAAACTATTGATAACTTACATGAAGGCCTTGCAGTAGTAGGAAGTGATCTTCGGTTACGCCTCTGCAATAAAGCCTTTTGCGAATTATTGAAGCTTACTGAAGAGCAGAAAAAAACAGGCATTCATGTCACGGATATATTGCAAGCCGCTAAACCCTTATTATTTGAAGAATCATATAATTATTGGGAAATGCATGTTTATGAGCTTTGTGAAAACAGACATCCTTTCACAGAACTCATTGATTCTTTAGGGGGGCAAAAAATTCAAATCGCTTATATTCCGCTACCTGACGGCTCACATTTATTCAGCTTTATCGATATTTCGGATAGATGGAAATTTGAACAGACGATTAGAGAACGTAATGAAGCTTTAGAACAAGCAGATAGATTTAAAACAGATTTTATTTCACATGTTTCATATGAGTTAAGAGCGCCATTGAATACCATAACCGGTTTTATTGATATATTAAAAAACCAGTATTTTGGACCTCTGAACGAAAGGCAACTAGACTACTGTCAAGGAATCTCTGAATCCAGTCAGAAACTCATGCAGTTAATCAGCGACATGATTGACTTAGCAAGCATAGAAGCAGGAAAACTCGTTTTACATTATCATGAAATTGAACTAGATCGTTTTCTAGAATCATGCGCTGCACTTATAAAAAATCGTGCTTATGATCAAGGCATAGAGCTATCTGTAGTCAATAATACAAAAATAAACACATTTAATGGAGATGAAAAAAGACTGAAGCATGTGATGTTTAATCTATTAAGTAAAGCATTAAAATTCACTTTACCCGGCGGAAAAATTACAATTATTGCATTCAATGTAGAAGATCAGCCAGATATGCTTGGCTTATGTGTCTCAGACAGTGGTGTCGGCATTAGCACAACTGATCAACAAAAAATCTTTGATATGTTCGAGAATGGTTCAAACTTACATATGGCAAAAAAAGGAGTAGGATTAGGCCTACCTCTAGTCAAAAGATTGATTGAGCTGCACCAGGGACAAGTATACATTACGTCAAAAATTAATGAAGGAACGCAAGTAATTTTTCATTTACCAATTCATCAGCCTTCTTTAATTTAACGGTGGTTTTCTGAACGCAGCCAAATAATTCATACTTAGATCATCCCCCAAATGCCAGAGATCTTTTAAGATAGAATAATTAAGACCTTTTAATTCAAGAGTTGCCATCCCATGACTTTCCATTAAAGCGACCAGCTCAGATGGCTCAACAAAATTATTCCAATTATGCGTCCCTACCGGCACTTTCGCCGCAATATACTCAGCGCCCAGAATCCCAATCAAATAAGAAAAAATCGTACGATTTAAAGTTGATAATACAATAATGCCCCCCTTATTAACTCTTTCCATCAGACCAACTAGAAAAATTTCTAAATCATTCACATGCTCAACCACTTCCAAGCAGGCAATTATATCGTATGTGCTCTTTACATGAAGTAAATCTACACATTCATACTTAATGCTTAAACCTTGCTCAACCGCATGAGTGCGCGCAACTAAAATAGATCGCTCTACCACGTCTATACCTGTCACTTCTGCACCTAATCTTGTAAGGGATTCGCAAGCAATACCTCCACCACATCCAACATCGAGAATGTTAAGATTTTCAAGTCCATTTTTAAGAAAATATTTCTCAGATAAATTCTTAATAAATTGAATTCTAGCGGAATTCATCGAATGTAATAATGCAAAAGCACCAGATTCAGACCACCATTGTTCAGATAACTGATCAAAAAAACTATGCTGCGACATTTTGAAGTACTTTTTCCTTAAACTTAATTTTTTACTAAAAAATTACTTATTCTCTTGATATTTACCATCTAAAATACCATATTCAAATCATGGCACTTTACGTTTTAAAATTTGGCGGGACATCAGTTGCAAATTTAGCACGACTAGAACATGCAGCAAGAGTTATTCACCAAGAAACATCAAATGGAAACCAAGTCGTTGCAGTTGTGTCTGCAATGGCTGGTATTACCGATCAATTAGTCAGTTATTCCCAAGCCTTATGCCCCCAAGAGCAAACTGTGGAACATGATGTCGTAGCTAGCGCAGGAGAACAAGTTACAGCAGGATTACTTGCGTTAGCACTGAAAAAGATCGGCGTAAAAGCACGATCGTTTTTAGCATGGCAAATACCTATTCACACAGATTCAATCGCGACAAATGCGCGCATTCAGCACATTAATCCAGATAAAATCTGGCAAAGCATCAAAAGCGGTGAAGTCCCTGTTATTGCAGGGTTTCAAGGGCTTAATAAAGAAAACATGATCACAACCATTGGACGCGGCGGCTCTGATACTACAGCAGTTGCCATGGCTGTAGCATTGAAAGCAGATCGATGTGATATTTATACTGATGTGGATGGTATATATACTGCTGACCCAAGATTAGTTCCAGATGCACGCCGTCAAGATACTTTAAGTTACAATGAAATGTTTGAGATGGCTGCAGCGGGGGCAAAAGTTCTACAAGCACGTTCTGTAGAAATGGCAATGAAACATAATGTTAAGTTGAGAATACTCTCTAGTCTCGAAGACTGTCCGCAGGGCACCGAAATTGTTGCGGATGAAGTCACTGTAAACAAAAAAAATGTCACTGGTATTGTGCACAGCTTACAAGAAGCTAAAATTACTCTAAGAAATCTAAAGAATCAGCCTGGTATTGCTGCAAAGCTTTACGCTATAATGAATAAAGCTGATATCCTTCTCGACATGATTATCCAATCACATACTTGTGAAAATTCTTGTGACTTAGAAGGAATGATAAATCGCAACGATATCGAACGCTTTTGCGAAATAATGAATAACTTTAAGGATACTCTTGGTTTTTCAGATATTTTAGTTGATAACAATGTTGCTAAACTTACAGTTGTAGGTATTGGTCTTCGAAGCAACATGGATATCCCAGCTTTAATATGTAAAACTCTTGCCGATGAAAACATAAATATTCACATGATTTACTCATCAGAAATAAAAATGTCCCTTATTATAAATCAGCAATCCTTGCAACTTGCTCTGATGTCTCTTCACAAAGCATTTTGCCTCGATCAATGTTCTCCACAAAGGGCAGCTTAAATGACACATAATTCTCTCTCTATTGAATCATTATTTAAAAGAGGCAGCGATTTCTTAGGAACGAGATATGCCATTTTGGGCGGTGCAATGACATGGGTATCTAACCATCAATTAGTCGCAGCCATTTCAAACTCAGGAGGATTCGGTGTACTAGCAAGTGGCGCAATGCCACCAAACATACTTTCTGAAGAAATTGATAAAACCAAGCTCCTTACAAAGAAACCTTTTGGCGTAAATCTTATCACCATGCACCCAAGATTAGATGAAATGATTGATGTGTGCGGGCAGCATAAAATTAGTCACGTAGTCCTAGCAGGAGGATTGCCCAACACTTCCAGCTTTTCAAGAATAAAAACTCATGGATGCTCAGTTATTGGATTTGCGCCAGCATTAGCTATAGCAAAAAAACTTATCAAAATGGGAACAGACGCAATAATTATTGAAGGGAGCGAAGCAGGAGGGCATATTGGGCCTGTTTCCACCAGTGTCCTAGCACAAGAAATTTTGCCTGAAATCCGTGAAGTTCCAGTATTTGTAGCAGGAGGCATAGGACGAGGAGAGGCTATAGTCTCTTATTTGCAAATGGGAGCAAGTGGCTGTCAATTAGGAACTCGTTTCGTTTGCGCCGAAGAATCACCAGCTCATGAAAATTTTAAACAAGCCTTTATCAGAGCTCAAGCACGAGATGCTGTCGTTTCTCTACAACTAGATCAAAGATTCCCAGTCATCCCTGTACGCGCTTTAACTAATAAAGCAACAAAAGATTTCTTGGAAGTTCAAGCTAGAGTTATTAAAGAATATGATAACGGAGCAACTGACCTAAAAGAAGCACAGTTAAAAATTGAGCACTATTGGGCAGGAGCTTTAAAACGCGCCGCTATCGACGGCGATATTGAGAATGGCTCTCTGATGGCTGGACAAAGTGTGGGCATGGTAACAAAGATCCAGCCCACCACTGAAATCATGAATGACCTGATTATGCAAGCCAACACTTTCTTAAAAACTTCATCCAACAAAGCTGCCTCATCTTCTTTTCCCCCTTCTTGAACATAGATTTCAGTTCAGCATAATATCATTAATATTAGCAGTTGGATAAGTTAAAGATATGACGCCTTTTAATACAGTCCATCCCAAACTTCTAAAATTCGGTGATTCAATTTTATACAAAACCTCTGAAGAAGTTGGTCTTCCCACCGATACCCCTTTAGTGAAGCAAATTCTTAAACTTATGAACAATGCAACCCAGCATATAGGAAATATCGGAATTGCTGCACCTCAAATAGGCATACTAAAAAGGATTGTCGTTTTTGAAGTCCCTGCAGAGCATCCCCGTTATAAAACAGATGGCATAGCTATTCCTAGACGTATACTTCTTAATCCAAGCTACGAACCATTAAGTGAAGAACAGAATTTTGAGTGGGAAGCATGCCTATCAGTACCTGAAATGATGGGGCAAGTGTCTAGGTACACTCATATCAAATATCAATATATAGATCTTGAAGGCAATCATCATGTTTGTGAAGCGTCACATCTACACGCACGAATAGTGCAACATGAAGTTGACCATCTCGATGGCATTCTTTATCCATTGCGCATAAAAAATTTAAGAGCATTTGGTTTTAGAGATGAAGTTCTCTCTTCTTCTCTATTTTTAGAAAACAAGTCATTATAACTGGTCTCTTAGACATCTTTAAAAATATTAATAACATACCTCGCTGATTTTATCAGCCACATTAAGTAACATTCAAATCAAGTACTTGCAAAGGATATATAGTTTGTAACTCTGTGGGGTTATGATGCGTTAAAATAATGATTTTCCCTCGACTTAACTGAGTCGTTATCCAGCCACATGCTAATAAAAAATTTTGAACATCTAAATGCATGAATGGCTCATCCAATAATACAAGTATTTTTGAGCCATGCAGTGCTATCCACAAAGCTACCAAACGCTGTTGACCTTTGGATAGATCCTGATATTTTCTCTTCAAAAATTCAGGCCAAGGAAAATCGCCAGGATCTGGCATAAAAAATGGCAGTTGCTGACTAAGCGTTAATTGAGGCTTCAACCCATTTTTCACACCCAAATAAGCTAAGTTTTCCTGGATATTTATATGCCCTCTAACCGGATGTTGTTCCTTTAATAAAAGTTTTAGAAATGTTGTTTTTCCACAACCATTGGGCCCACATACTGCTAATCCATTGTTTCGTCCTAAAAAGATATTTATAGGGGTAAAGCTAGAGATTTTTATAAATGGATGCATCATGTTGAAAATTTGTATAGACATTTGCGATCTCTTATTAATACAGCTAGAATAAGCTTAGTTATTTTCAATTTCCTATTATGACTAGTCTTTTAAACAGTACAACTTTAAAATCGCTAATCCCGGAGGAAAATCGATTATTATTCAAACAGTGGTTACAATATCCTTCTCAGCTAGAGACTTTCATACCAACATCTTCAAAATTAGTCCATTTGATCGCCAATCAGCTCGATATAACGAGTAAAACAATAATCGTTGAAATTGGCGCAACTACCGGTAGATTATCTCGAGCGCTTTTAGAAAAAGGTGTCAGTAGTAATCTGCTAGCAATGATTGAGTCTAATAAAGCATTCGTTGAATTTTTAAAACGCACTCTAAAAGATAACTATGATTTAGATCAGCCCCATATTATTCAAGGGAACGCCAAATCATTAACAGAGCTTATCCCTTCTTCTTGGGTTAAAAAAGTTGACTACGTAATATCAATTCTCCCCCTAGCCTATATGGAAGAAGAAGAACGAGAACGCATTATTCAATCAATGCTAAATATCCTTAATCCTGAAACGGGAGTTATTCTGCATGTTTCTTCTCTGCCAAGCTCCCCGATAGAATTTATGAATGGGGAGTTAGTGCAAAGACGCATAGCATCGGTGTGGAGAAATTTACCGCCAAGCTTTATTTGGCGATTTTCTCAAAAGCATTACTCTCATCATTTCGCATGATTTTTAGCATCAAAATTACCACACGCAAGAAAGAATAAGATAATGATAGATTGGCGATCAATATTCTTTGTTATCGGCGCTTTGATTGCCTGTGTTTCTGGAATCATGCTAATTCCTCTAGCCTATGAGCTAATATTCCAAGAAGGAAACAGTTGGCAATTTTTTCTAATCCCATTTTTTATTACATGCAGCATAGGAATATTATTAGCCCTCACGAATTATCAAAAAACTCAAATTAAACTAGGTATCCGGGAAGCATTTTTACTAACGTTCATGTCTTGGATTGCGTGTAGCTTTTTCTCAGGATTACCTTTTTATTGGCTTTCTTCTGATTATACATTTACTAATGCTTTATTCGAATCCGTTTCTGCTTTAACCACAACAGGCTTTATAACACTAGAAAACATAGAGTCTATTCCCAGATGCCTAATATTATGGAGAGCTATTTTACAATGGCTTGGTGGTATCGGGATTATTGTTATGGCAATCACCATCTTTCCGGTGCTTCGCATTGGGGGAATGCAGTTATTCAGGAGTGAATTTTCAGATCGTTCTGAAAAAATTCTACCCAGAGTCTCTCAGATTGCAGCTGGTATATTATACGCTTATTCATTATTTACAATTCTGGGGTGCATAAGTTTGAATTTTTGCGGAATGGAAATCTTTGACGCATTTTGTCACGCAGCTTCTGCAATTTCAACTGGGGGACTTTCAACAAAAAATACCGGCCTTATCGTTTTTGACAATCCAGCAATTGAATTTATTTTGATGATGCTGATGATAATAGGTGGGAGCACATTAATGCTATACATCCGTTTATGGCAAGGAGACTATGAAAGTGTTATTCGAGATAAACAACTTAAAGGATATCTAACAGCGATTGGCATATCATGCTTAACATTCACTCTTTATATTGCTTTTCAGGGGAAAGCTCTCCTTGAGAGCATACGCATCGGATGTTTTATTGCTATCTCCACTCTTACAACCACAGGCTTTGTATTATTTAACTATATGGATTGCGGGCCTGCTGTCATTACTTTAGTTTTCTTAATGTCGTTTATTGGAGGAAGTACAGGCTCAACAGCGGGTGGTATAAAAATTTTCCGATTTCAGATCATAGGCACCTTTATACGAAATCACCTTAAACAATTAAGACGACCACATGGGGTTTTTATTCCTATATATCAGGGGCAGAAAATTTCAGATCATTTGGTCGCTTCTGTTTTTTCTTTCGTTGGTCTATATTTGGTAACAATAGCTGTACTAGCAGTTTTATTATCGCTAACGGGGCTCAATTTTATTAATTCCTTATCTGGAGCCGTCGCAAGCGTTAGTAATATTGGAATGGGGATAGGAAAAATACTAGGCCCTATGGGGAATTTAGGATCCATTCCATTAGCATCAAAAATATTTTTAATGATCGGAATGATCCTAGGTAGGCTTGAATTATTAACTGTCGTTATATTTTTATCCCCAAGCTTTTGGCGCCGCTAAGGTAGCGAGTAAAATTTGGATGCGAAAAAGACCTTTTTTCTTATTTTGGTGACTTATAATGAATGAGAGAATGATATAAATGAGCAGGCTATGGCAATACTAATTAGCATGAACACCAAAAAATATTTGAGCCTGAGTATTTCATATTAATTTCATTCCAATTTTTAAAAAACCATGATATTTTTCATGTGAAGGTTGCCTGGACAAATTCTTCGCTAACTCGGTCAGGTTCGGAAGAAAGCAGCCGTAACGATCAGAGTTTGGGTCAGCGCAGCCTTCAATTTTAAGGAAAATTATGTCATATCGTGTTTTAGCTCGTAAATACCGCCCTCAAAACCTTGATCAGTTAATAGGGCAAGACAATTTAGTACAAAGCCTAAAAAATTCCTTCACCCAGAATACCATACCTCACGCTATTTTGCTGCATGGAATTCGAGGAGTTGGAAAAACAACAACCGCTCGTATTATTGCAAAAAGCTTAAATTGTCTTGGTGCAAATGGAGATCTTACCCAGCCACAAATTATTCCTTGTGATACTTGCTTATCTTGCCAAGGAATTCTCGCAGATCGTCATATGGACGTGATTGAAATAGATGCAGCAAGTCATACCGGCGTAGATGATATGCGGGAATTAACAGAATCATCGCAATATAAAGCTGTTCAAGGACGCTATAAAATTTTTATCATTGACGAAGTACATATGTTGTCAAAATCAGCATTTAATGCTCTTTTAAAAACTCTGGAAGAGCCACCACTCCATGTGAAGTTTGTTCTAGCAACGACAGAAATTAAAAAAATCCCCGACACAATAATTTCCAGGTGCATGCGATTTGATTTGGCAACAATGCAGTCCTCGACTATCGCCAACCATTTACAAAATATTTTGAAAAACGAAAATATAACAGCAGAACAAGATGCACTAGTAACTATCGCAAGAGCTGCTGATGGATCCATGAGAGATGCTTTAAGCTTATTAGATCAAGCAATCATGTTGAGCGGAGACAACTCTATTTCAACAGAAATTGTGCAGTCTATGTTAGGTCTTAGTAACCGAGATAAATTATTTGATATTCTTGATCTACTTTTTCAGGGAAAGCTTGAGGAGTCCCTCAAAAATTTACATATGCTTTATGAAAACAGCGGCGATCCATTGTTGATTGCTCAAGATCTTATAAATATTTTGTATTGGATTATTTGTCTAAAAAGTGTTCCATCCATAATAAATGATGTTGCTTGGCCAGAAATTGACAGAGAAAAAGGCAAACATTTAGCTGCTTTATTGCCCATCAGCGTCCTACTACAGTGTTGGGATTTGATGCAAAAATCTTATGAAGAAATTAAGAATAGCTCCCAACCATGCCAAACATTAGACATCGCGCTAATGCGTTTAATTTTTGTGAAAGATATTTTAAAAACACCCCCAACAACAATTGATAATAAAAACCCGCAAAATACATCTCCAAGCAACACCATGGCTGCTCTACCTCAAACATTTGAAGCAATGGCCGAATTACTTTTGCAGGCTAAGGAAGGCCTACTCCATGGACATATATTGCATGATGTTCATTTAGTTTCATATAGCCCCGGCAGCTTAACGTGTAGTCTTGGTGTGCGAGCTCCTAAAAATTTCGCAACCCTTTTAAAAACAGCATGTGAACGTATTACCAAGCAATCGTGGAAAATTGAAGTTGTGCAAGACAATAGCACCCCAACAATAGTTCAAGCACGAGCAATTGAGAGAGAAACTTTCCGACAACAAGCACTGGAACATCCACTAATTCAAGAGATATTACAGATTTTCCCAGATGCAAAGATGACTATAAATTAGGAGAATTTATGAAAAATATGAATCAGATTTTCAAGCAAGCACAACAAATGCAACAGAAAATGCAGGAAATTCAAGAAAAGAGCGAATCAATTACTCAAGAAGGCAGTGCAGGCGGTGGAATGGTCGTTGCTACCGTTAATGGAAAAGGACAATTATTGCGCTTAAAAATTGATCCTTCTATCGTTAATACAGATGATGTTGAAATGCTAGAAGACCTAATTATTGCCTCATTTAATGACGCGAAAAATAAAGCTGAAGAGAGCATAAATAAGGAAATGTCAAGCATAACCGGAGGATTAAATATCCCAGGATTAAAACTCCCGTTCTGAGGTTTTTATTGACAAACTTCTTTATTTCAGGCTAAAAATGAATACTTTTGATAATTGTTACTTACAAGGATTTGGAACCTAGATGACTAAGCGAGTTTCCGCCAAACATAAAATTGATCGTAGATTGGGCGTTAATTTATGGGGAAGAGCAAAAAGCCCATTTAATGCGCGTAATTATGGACCTGGTCAACACGGCCAACAACGCAGCAAGCCTTCTGATTATGGAGTGCAGCTTAGAGCGAAGCAAAAACTAAAAGGATATTACGGAAATATTAGCGAACGTCAGTTCCGACGTTTCTACCAAGAAGCTATTCGTCGCCGTGGAGATACTTCTGAAAATCTAATTGAACTGTTAGAACGTCGTTTGGATGCTGTTGTTTACCGCATGAAGTTTGTTTCAACAGTTTTTGCAGCGAGACAAATAGTAAATCATGGTCATATAGCTGTTAACGGTCAACGCGTTAATATTCCTTCTTATCTTGTAAAAGATGGCGATGAGATTTCAGTTATGAGCAGCATGAAAGAAAATGTAAATGTTCTGGCTGCTGCTGCACTAGCAGAACGTGATATTCCTGACTATATGGAAGTTGATCAAAAGGTATTAAAAGGAAAATTCGTTAGAGGACCAAAGCTTGCAGATGTTCCATATCCTGTGCAAATGGAGCCACATCTTGTAATCGAATTCTACTCTCGTTAGTTTTTTCTTTGTGTAATAATTAGGGGGCGAAAGCCCCTATTTTTTTGACAGGGGTATTTATGATTAATCAATATCACCACGTGCACAGCGAACACTGCCAGCATGATCATGATGAACATGAAGACGAGCATATTGTTATTCATAGTGAAGCTGATTTCCAAGCTATGCGTAAAGCTGGGAAACTTGCATCTCAGACACTTGATTATATCGCCCCTTTTGTTAAAGAAGGCATATCAACAGAAGAGCTTGATAAACTTTGTCATGATTATATCATTCAGCACAATGCAAAACCTGCTCCTCTAGGCTATAGAGGATATCCTAAATCTATATGCACATCAATTAATCACGTAGTTTGCCATGGTATACCAGGACAAAAGAAACTTAGGGATGGAGATATCATCAATATAGATGTAACTGTCCTCTTAGACGGTTGGCATGGTGATACAAGCCGTATGTTCTGCATTGGTAAAGTAGGAGTCCGCGGACGTAAATTGGTAGATGTAACATATGAAGCTATGATGCGTGGAATCGAAACAGTAAAACCCGGCGCAACACTTGGAGATATTGGTCATGTTATTCAAAAACACGCCGAATCAAATGGCTTTTCTGTCGTACGTGATTTTTGCGGTCATGGTATAGGAAGAGTTTTCCATAGCAATCCGAGCGTTGTACATTATGGAAAAGCTGGCCATGGACTAGAACTCAAACAAGGAATGTTTTTTACCATTGAACCAATGATTAACGCGGGAAAATTCGCCATTAAAATCCTGGATGATGGATGGACCGCCGTAACGCGTGATATGTCTTTATCAGCACAATGGGAACATACTGTAGGCGTAACTTCTACTGGGTATGAGATTTTTACTCTGAGCTAAGCACTTTAGTGCTTTTCCCTGTTGAGCGCATATGCAAATCACGGAGTTTTACTCTATCACCACCCTGACTAACAATATTATGCATTTCATCTGTAAAAATGACTACCTGCCCTATGGCCTTTCTTTTATTTTCAAAAGATATTAACTCTTGGTTTAAGACAGCTAGAATTTGACCGCTCAGTAAGCTAGGAGAAATACCTAAATCAATCAAACGAGCAGGTACTGTAAATGGACAGCTTGCATGCAGCGTCGCCAGTACCAGATGTCCAGTCATAGAAGCTCGCAATGCTATCTTAGCCGTATTCTCATCCCTTATCTCCCCGATTAATAAAATATCTGGATCATGTCTCAACATAGATCGGACCCCCTCCGCAAAATCTAAAACTCCACCCTCTTTTATTTCCGTCTGCCTTATACCATCGACCCTATACTCAATTGGCTGCTCTAAGGTCATAATATTCTTCTTAACATGATCACATAACTGGATGAGAGCATGTAATGTTGTTGTTTTTCCAGATCCGGTTGGTCCACAGATTAGAAATAAGCCTGAAGGATTTTTAACAAGATTACGTAAAACTTGCGCCTGCTTTTTAGAAAACCCTAAATTATCTAAAATCAGCACATCTCTGTTTGTTGATAAAAGCCTAACCACTAAACTTTCCCCCCACAAGCAGGGATGAAAAGAAACTCGGCAATCAACTTGAGTGTCATGAATTGTTAAAATACACCCACCAGATTGAGGCCTGCGACGTTCAGTAATATCCAGGTGAGATAAAATTTTAAAGCGTACAAGAATTTTATCAAAAATAACTTTCTCAATGTGTTGGTAAATTTCCAGCTCTCCATATATGCGAAATTTCACCAACACCATTTTTTCAAGAGGCACAAAATGGATATCAGAAGCATTTCTAGAAAAAGCTTCATTAAGTATATTTACAAAAAACTTCTCAAATGTAGCATCAGCAACATTTTTAGATGTTTGATATGTTTGCTTTAACGCCTGCATTAAGGAAATCTTATTTGTATAATGAAAAGTCCAAGCCGCATTATTTTTTAAAAGCTCTCGAGACCTTTTTTTTACAAGATCTTGAATCATAACATTTTCAGGATCCAACATTGCTACATGCAAAGATTCATTTAAAGAAAAAGGTATCACTTGATATCTTTCGCAAAACTCTTTGCCAAACTGAGCAATCAATTCATTCTCTATTGGAAATGTAAGCAAATCAATATAATCATATCCTGAAACCTGGCTCATCAAGTTCCCAACTACTGATGGAGCAACAAACTTCAAATCTATAAGTATATCTCCTAATTGATCTTTTTGCTTTTCTTGCTCAATTAAAGCAATATGAAGTTGATCAGGAGTCACAATTCCTTTTGCAAGTAATATCTCTTCAAAACGTTCTGACAATGATAGATTAAATTAATCGTGCTAGATTTATCGTAAAAAAAAGGTTTTAAAAATTAATGAATTTAGAAGCACTTATTCATCAATGGCAGCAAAAATTAAATACTCTTAATCACTCCCCTCATACCATTAAGGCCTATACCCAAGATTTATTTGATTTTAAAAATTTTTTTGAAGATTACAATAATCAACAACTCAATCTTGAAAATTTTAAATCTCTTAAATCTCAAGACATTCGTGCTTGGTTACTTTTTCGACGCAAAAAGGGTATAAATACAAGATCTTCAGCAAGAGGTTTGGCTGGATTAAAAAATTTCTCTGAATTTCTTCTAGAGCAAAATATTTTAAATGATCACGCTTTTTTTCATGTGCGTTCACCTAAACTTCAAAAGACTTTACCTCGACCCATTAGTATTGATCAAGCACTTCTGATAACCGATACAATTCATAATATGAGTCACTCCCCCTGGGTCGGGCTACGAAATCAAGCATTGATTCAACTTCTGTATTTTACTGGAATACGTATCAGTGAAGCGTTAAGCCTCAATCAGAAATCACTATCTAACACTCAATTCATAACGGTAATAGGAAAAAGATCCAAGGTTCGTCAAGTGCCTATAGATTCTTCAACTAAAGAAAAAATATTATTATATTTAAAAGAGCAGCCATTCTTATCTCACCCAGAATCACCTATCTTTTTTGGCGAAAAGGGAAAGCGCCTTCAGGCAGCTGTTGTACAAAAAATATTACGAGATTTTAGAAGATCTACAGGAATGCCTGAATCCTTAACCCCTCATGCTTTACGACATAGTTGCGCCACTCATTTAATGCAGTCTTCTCATGACTTAAGAGGAATACAAGAACTATTGGGTCATTCGTCACTTTCTTCAACTCAAATTTATACACAAATAGACGAGATGAGCATGATGAATACATATAAATCAGCCCACCCTAGAGCAAAAAAATAATTAGTGAAATGATTGCGGATCAATATCTATAATGAGCCTGATATTATAAGGTTTTTTGACCTGCTCTAGCCAAAATTTTATAAAAACTTGAATAGAGAAATCCCTCGGATATTTTAGCAAAAATCTCCATCTAAATTGATTTTTTAACTTTGAAAAAGGTGCCGGAACCGGCCCCATAACAGTTACCTGGCCATGAATTGGAGCGGCTTTTAGAAGCTGTCGACAGAATTTTGTCGTCTCCAAATTGTTGACTCCACTAATTAATAATGAAGTTAATCGCCCAAATGGTGGCATATAATGATGCTCACGATCATCCAATTCAAAATCAATAAAACTTTCTCGATCCCAATGAGCTACAGCTTTAATAACTAAATGTTCAGGCTCATAGGTTTGCAAATAAACAACTCCTGGCTTGTGTTCTCTTCCGCATCTACCTGCCACCTGATGTAATTGCTGATATGTTCTCTCAGCGCACCTCAAATCAGGTCCATTAAGACCCATATCAGCATCAATTACTCCCACCAATGTAATATTAGAAAAATGATACCCTTTGCTCAACATTTGTGTTGCAACAACGACATCAATCTCATTATTCTGTATTTTATCAACCATCTCTTGAGTACGTTTGGGTGTATTTACCAAATCACTTGTTACACTCAAGACTTTAGTTTCAGGTAATAACCTAACTAACTCTTCGCTTAGCCTTTCCACTCCAGGCCCACAAGGAGTAAGATCTGGTTGCAAACATTGCGGGCATGCTTCAGGAATAGGCTGAGTATAATCACAGTAATGACAATGAAGCCGTGGTTGATTTTTATGCTGAACCAATGCGACATCGCAAGCAGTACAAATAATTTTAAAGCCGCAATTACTACAAATAGTTAAAGGCGCATACCCTCGCCTATTTAGAAATAATAAACTTTGCTCTTTTTTTAGAAGGCGATTTTGTATTTCCTGGAAAAGAGAAGGATGAATCCACTGAGAAGTTCTCTCTTCTTTTTTTAAAGCACGCATCGACAAAATCTTAACTTCTGGAAGAGAAGCTTTGTAGAACCGATTGGTCACCTGAATATGTTTATATTTCTTCTGCGCCACATTATGAATTGTTTCAAGACTTGGAGTTGCAGAAACTAGAATTGCTTGTATATTTTCTTCTTTAGCACGCAAAATAGCCATATCGCGGGCATTATAAATTATTACTTCTTCTTGCTTATAAGACGCATCATGTTCTTCGTCTATTATCAGCAATCCCAGCCGACTAAAAGGTAAAAACAATGCCGAACGAGCCCCCAGAATAATGCAAGGCTCACCGCTAAGCACTCGATGCCAAATAAAATTCCTTTGTTTGGGAGTAATTTGAGAATGCCAAACTAATGGCTTGTCTCCAAATCGCTCCGTAAGGCGTTGACAAAATTGGGCGGTCAATGAAATCTCTGGCAGTAGAATAAGAACTTGTTTTTTGCTTTTATAGACTTCTGCTGCCACTTCCAGGTATATCTCTGTTTTACCACTTCCTGTAACTCCATCTAATAAACTCACATTAAAAGTATCAATTTGATCGAGAAGAGCATTTTTTGCAAAGCATTGCTCTGAGGTTAATTCAGCCACCATAAAGTGATAGGCTTTAAAGGAATAAGTTTCTTTGCATATTATTTGTTTCGGTAAAACGTGCTTAGTAAGTACGCCAAGAGGTGTCAATGTATAGTCTGCGAACTTTTTTAAAAAGCAAATGAAGTTCACTGGAAGAATCAGAGGATAAGAACTAGAAACTGTTTTAAGTTGATGTTTAAAATCTATAACTTTCTGGTCCAATGACCAAATAATACCAGTTGTCGTGCTATTTTTTAAAGGGACTTCTACAAGCTGACCAACCTGCGGCAAGACATTAAAAGGCCATATATAGGTAAGCGTACTATTAAGGATAGAAGGAACAACTATTTCTACATTCATGCTGCAAAAAGATGATGCAACATACTAATAGTAATAGAGCGCCGCTGTTGAGCTGATAGTGTATCAATTTTATTTGCCCATTGGCATATTGCAGGAAAATTACGATCAATTCGCCGTGATAAATACTCTAAAATCGCATTATCAACGATGATACCTTTGTCTTTCCAAATTTTTTCAAGAACCCTTTTTAACGTATCATCATCAGGATTACGCATTTCCGCACTTATAAAAGTAGATAAACGCGAACGCCAATCAGCAAGTTTAACTGGCCACATTGTCGGTGGTTTAATTGAGCCAATAAGTAAGTATTTATCTTGTTCTTTCACTAAATTGTAAAGATGGAACCACCAGGTATCGTCTTCAACCTTATGGGCATCATCAAGAATTAAAACCTGTCTGTTCGATACCCACTCCCAAAGGTTTGCTGTAAATATTTGATTAGCAGTATGGTAAGAAAAGCCATAGTCTCTTGCTAATCCCTGCAAGAGATGAGTTTTTCCACAACCTGATTCACCATAAACACAAATAAATTTATCTTTGATGCTTCCTTGAAGTACAGAATGAAATAGCTCGAAAGCCATTTGATTGCATTCCGCAACAACAAAGTCACATAATGAATAACTTTGCGTATATTCTAAAGGCAACAATCCTTGCTGCACAAAAACTACTCTTTCACTAATTGAACACGATAACGAAGTACTATTTCAGTCTTCGGAGCCACTTTTACAGGCCAATACACACTCTGCGAATTTTCCTGCTTATGGGCCATACTTTCGCGTATTACTTTACCACGATTTTCACCAAAATACAGCATAACTTTAATATTTGCTTCTTTTTCGCCAAAATTTCTTATTGTTAGCCTATAAGCTGCCTCAGTAACTTTTTCAGTTAATAACGTTTTAAATTCTGTTTGCTCTAGATTACCCTGAATTTGCAATAATGGAGAATCTTGACTTGACTTAAACTGTGCTAACAGTAATGGAGGTACAGCCAATTGAATCTCTTCTCCTACCCTAACATTCTGCAAAGAACTAGAGCCCAGGAATCTTAAAATTTTACTAGAATCGCGTAAATAAACTGTGATGTCACCACTAGCCAAATCTTTGCCCAACTTTTCATCAAGCTTAAAATGTAACCAAATTTGAAGGGGAATTTGCTTTTCTTTTCCTTGTAAATCCTTAAGATTTTCCCTGCCAACATCTAATCTGTAATCTTGTTCAGCTTTTTGTTTATTTAGTGTAATCCATGGAATACGAACAACACGCCCTTTATAAAGATTTTTTGGGACATCAACCACATATTCTCTAAAAGTCTGATTTTTAGCTAACTCATCTGTTTGAGCATCAACTAAACGAAGATATACTTTTTCAAAACTAGCGCCTGACTGATTGTCTATATCAATAAACCCAGCAAACTTTTGAATTTCATCAAATTGTTCATTTATTTCGACAACATAATGCATATGCCAGTTAATGCCAGAAAAAGTGTACGTAATTAATCCTTGATACCAAGAATTCAAAATTAATTCCGCTATAGAAGCTTCTTTATTATTAGAAAAGCCGTACTCTGGACTTGCACCATTCTCTTGCTGAAATAAAATTGATTGAGGATCTAAAGACCCAGGAACTGCAATAACATAATTTTTTTCCTGACCAAATTTAACAGGAAGAGTAGCTACACAGCGGTCCTTATAGAGAACTATATTACTCTCACTATCCTCTTTCTTTTGTACTTGTATCTTCACTGGCTCTTCAGCATAGACTTGACCTATTATGAAGATCATAAAAGCTAAAAAAAATATTCTCATACCCTCAACCTTGCAAGAACTCTTTCAGCTTCTTCTGCGTCATTAAACGGATATGTAACATTACCAACAATTTGACCCATTTCATGTCCCTTTCCTGCTATTAAAAGCGTATCACCTTTTTCAAGATGTGCAATAGCATACTCAATTGCTTCACGTCGATCACCGATCTCGTAAGCTTTTTCTCGACATTCACTTAATATTTGCTGGCGAATATTTGCTGGCTCTTCTGATCTAGGATTATCATCAGTTACAATAATTTTATCCGCAAAGTTAAAAGCAATTTTTCCCATTTGTGACCTTTTTGATTTATCTCTATCTCCGCCACATCCAAAAATTACCCAAATGGATTTTTGAGTATGTTGTCTTAATGATCTTAAAGCGCGTTCCAAGGCATCTGGCGTATGAGCATAATCCACATAAACAGCACCATTTGACTGTCCAACCAACTCCATGCGACCTCTGATAGGGTTTATTTTGGGAATTACGTCAATAATTTTAGATAATTCGATGCCCGTAGCAATAAGCATTGCTATAGCACACAATACATTCTCAACTTGGAAAGAACCACTTAAGTTCAGAATGATTTTTTCGTAAATTTTATTATCATGATGCAAATCAAAAACAAGATTTTTTTCTTGTATTTTGATATTGGTCGCATAAATATCTGCCACTACATTAGCAGCATAGGTTAGCACGTTAATTTTGCGATTGCTGGAAACTCCTTTCAAACGTTCAAAATAAGGAGAGTTTGCATTTAAAACGGCTATTCCACCGGTTAGTAAAACTTCAGAGAAAAGTTTTAACTTCGATTGAAAATACTCTTCCATATTTTGATGATAGTCTAGATGGTCTTGAGTAAAATTGGTAAATCCAGCAACAGTAATTTGACTTCCATAAATACGAAACTGATCCAAACCAATACTGGATGCTTCAAAAATAACGTGTTGAATATGGGACTCAGCTAAATTTTTCAATAATTGAAAAAAGGATAAGCTGTCATACGTAGTAAGAGAAGGCAAATTTTGAACGTTAGTTAATGTAACATTCGCTTCTAATCCTAAAGTTCCAAATGAGGCCGCATTTTTTCCTAAAAGTACCCACAGTTGCTGCACCATACTCACAACAGAACTTTTCCCATTGGTACCGGTAACCGCCATTAGAATTTCTGGCTGAATCTTATAGAAGGCTGCAGCAAGTAAGCTCAGTGCTAAGCGCGGGTTATTATACTCAACCAACACAACAGAGTGAATATTTTTAAAAGCAGAAAGCACTTCAGGAGTGGATGAAACAACCACTGCTCCATTTTCGATTGCACTTTTGACATTCTCGAGAACTGAAGAACAAGGCACCCCGACAAAAAAATCTCCAACACAAACTTCTCGAGAATCTGCGCGTATATTTTTTATTATGATATTTTTATACGAAGGGTCTGAGCTTTTATCAAGATTTAGTGCTTTTAATAAATCAGTCAAAAATACTGTACTCAACTCAATGATCTCCATCCCCAGCATTATTGAGTGATGTCAACATTAAGCCATCCATGTTTAGAGATTGCTCTTCCTTTAAAGAAGTCTTCACACCTAACAAAGGTGCTATTCTTTCAATAATCTGGCCTGCTACGGGAGCAACGTTCCAACCAGCTGTCGCAAATCCATAGGTTCCTTCGACAGCTTTTGGATCATCTAACATTACAATCATTACATACTGGGGACGATTTGTAGGAAATCCACCAATAAATGAGGTTGTACGACTTCGATCAGACTCAGCTCCATAACCACCTTTTTTCCCGCTTTGATATGCAGTACCAGTCTTAGCAAACACCTGATAACCTTCAATATTTGCCTTGCGCGCTGTTCCTTCACTCACAATCATTCGCATTATATGGCGAATTATTTTTGATGTTTGAGCACTGACACAAGGATCTTTCAAGAAAGAATTAATTCGATGTTGGCGATTGGCTGAAGTCACAAATTTTAATGTTGGAATTGGTCGGTATCCATTATTTACGATTCCAGCGATTGCAGCCAACGTATGTAAAGGGGTTACCGCAATTCCATATCCAAAAGAAACGGACATCATCGCAGTTTCACGCCAATCACGAGGAAGCAAGGGATTTCCTAATTCAGAAATCTCTAAAGTAGGACTATTTAAAATGCCGAATTTTTCCATAAAGTGTTTCTGGACCTGAGGGCCAAATCGCTGAGCAATCTTTATGGCAGCAATATTTGATGAATAAAGAAGGGCTTCTACTAAAGTTAACTCTCGGCACGGTACTCTAAAATCAGTAATTTTAAAGCGCCCTATCTGAACAGGATTTCTATTGTCAAAAATTGAATTTAATGTCGCAACGCCCGATTCAAGAGCAATTGCTACGTTAAGAATTTTAAAAGTGGAACCTTGCTCATAAACACCTAGTGTATTGCGATTAAATTCACTTTTAAGATTTTTCATTGGTCTATTAAGATCATAATCGGGAAGAGAAACCATCGCGATAACTTCGCCGGTTTCAACGTCCATCACCATTGCATTAGCAGCATTTGCTTTAAATTTTTTAACCGCAGCAACTAACTCATTGTGGATAGCATGTTGAACGCGAATATCTAAAGATAGCTTTAGCTCGCCTTCTTGAGTGCGTAAAGTTGTATCAAAAGCTCTTTCAACACCACTGACTCCGCGCCCATCAATATCGCATCGTCCAATTACATGACACGCAAGAGAACCATGAGGATACGCTCTCTTCTGATCTTGCTGTAAGTATATCCCAGGAATTCCTAAAGAGTGTACCGCTTCTTGGATTTTTGGAGAAGCGTGACGCTCAATCCATACAAATCCTTGGTTAGACTGTAATTTTTTCAACAAAGCATCATAGTTCCAATGTGGAAATAACTTACAAAGTTTTGTAGCAGCTTCTTTAGCATCAATTATTACTTTTGGGTTTGCATAAACAGAAGCAGTAATAAGCTGGGTTGCTAAAATTACGCCATTTCTGTCAACAACATTTTGGCGAAGCTGGCATTCTCTTTGATTGCACCCCGTATTACAATCAGGGATTCTAATAACCATGACATCAACTAATCTAGCTATAATTGCTAAAAACGCTATGCAAGAAATAATGGCTGAGCCAAGGATGCGTTGACGCGCACTATGTAGTAACTGTTGGTGTTGAGAGAACCTCCAACTACTTAATCGATACCATACATTCCTTATACTAGGCTGCATGATGATCTCTCTTCGATTTAGTGGTTGATGGTTTAACCGCGTTAACCGCATCCATTAAAGCTTCTATAGGATCTTTTGATACCTTAACTTCAGTTTTTTGCTTTGGCAGCTCATCAATAATAACTATTTGACTTGGCTTTAAAGCTTTGAAATCAAGATAAGCTACAGCAAGTTTTTGTAATCTTGCGGGGTCATTCAGATGCGTTAATTCTGCTTTTAAAATGTGAATAGATTCTTTAGCATCAGCAATGCTTTTAGTTACTTGCTTGTGGTTTTTTTCTAATGCAACCACTTGGTATTTGACCCTAAACAAGCCAAACCCAGCGCAAAATGCTAAGATTATCAATAAAAAACGAGATCTTTTCATCTTTTAATCTCTTTAATAAAACCACGAAGTTTTGCTGAACGACTTCTGGGGTTTCGCTTTATTTCTTCCAAAGAGGGGGTTACAACTTTTCGGTTAATAGGTGTGTATGCACAAACCGATTCTTGGTAACTAAACGGCACCCGGCTGTGATTTTTAACAATCCGATCTTCTAATGCGTGAAATGCTACCGTAACTAGCCGCCCTCCTATAGGCAAACAATTATTACTTTGTTGTAATGCATGCTCTATTTCTATTAACTCATTATTCACAAAAATACGCAAGCCTTGAAATGTAAGGGTTGCAGGGTCGAAACCCTCTTGACTTGGCACAATACTTCTGATCAACGTGGCCAACTCTTGCGTTGTTTCAAATGGTTTGTTTTTTCTTGCACTAATAATTGCTTGAGCAATTTTTTTTGCCCTTGGTTCCTCACCATAAACACGCAAAATCTCTGCGATATCCCTTTCTTTGAAAGTATTTATAACATCTGCTGCTGTATAAGTAGCGCCAACCCCCATACGCATATCAAGAGGACCAGTCTGCCTAAAAGAGAAGCCTCTATGCGCTTCATCCACTTGATAACTTGAGATACCAAAATCAAAAACAATACCGTCTACTGAATTAGGAGCTATATATTTACTTAGAGCGCTAAAGCAATCATGTATGATCTCAAACCGATCACCGAATTCCTGTTTGAACGATTCTGCGCCCTTTATCGCATCGGCATCACGGTCAAATGCTATGACTTTTGCGACACCTTTTTCTAAAATGGCTTTAGTGTACCCACCCCCCCCGAAAGTACCATCAACGTAGATTTTTTCTGGCGAGGGGTCTAATATTTCTAACATCTCCTTGCAGAGCACAGGAATGTGGGCTTGTTGAATATCAACTACCATTTAGTTTTTAAGTATTAATCTATTGCATGCTGTAGGATTCACGGGTAGCATAAGTAAAAATTTTCGTCAATATTATTGTTGTTTAAAACGAATTTTTAATATTTTTTTATTGAAAAATTATGCAATCTAATAATGAAGAAAAATTATTGATTAATTCTTTAACTTCTTTAGAGGTTGGAATCGATGTCATTAAAAACACTGTAAAAACATTACCCAACCAGCCTGGCATTTACAAAATGGTTAGCGCGGCTTCCAAAGTTATATACGTTGGAAAAGCGAAAGATATAAAAAAACGCGTCATTTCTTACTCACATACAGACCGTTTAACGAACCGAATAAAAAGAATGGTTAGTGAAGTAAAAAATGTAGAAATAGTTACAACATCTACGGAAGTTGAAGCTTTGCTTCTAGAAAGCAATCTCATCAAGAAGCTACAACCCAAATACAATGTATTATTAAAAGACGATAAATCTTTTCCCTATATTTTATTAACGGCACATGAATTTCCAAGAATAAAAAAACATAGAGGCCCAAAAACAGAAAAAGGACAATATTTTGGTCCCTTTGCAAATGTAGCAGCTGTTGAAGAAGCTATCATTACAATGCAACGGTTATTTCGGATAAGAAATTGTTCTGATAATTTTTTTGAAAGTAGAAAAAGGCCTTGTCTTCAGTATCATATTAAACGCTGTACTGCACCTTGCGTAAAGAAAATATCACCTGAAGAATATCGGGAAGCTGTGCAATCAATCAAAGAATTTTTAGAGGGCAAAAGTGATACTGTTCAAAAGCGGCTAGCAGCCAAGATGCATGAAGCATCAGAATCTAGAAATTTTGAACGCGCCGCAGAATATCGAGACAGCATCCGCCTACTAACGCAACTCCAGTCTCGTCAGCGTATCAACGTTTCTGGCATTGATGATGCAGATGTGTTTGCCCTTGCTCAACTTGGTAAACGGACAGTAATACAAGGATTTTTCTTCCGACATGGCCGAAATTATGGAGCCGAAATATTTGAAGTAACCCACACAGAAGATGTTTCCCAAGAAGAACAAATGGCTGCATTTCTTAGCCAGTTTTACGTTGAGCATGAACCCCCGAGCATGATTCTATGTAATATTCTTCCGGAAGATAATAAGATACTCGCCTTGAGTATGCATCAGCATCATGGCCACAAAGTCTTGATAGATTGCCCTCAAAGCAAAATTAAGCATGATCTTGTAAATGACGCATTGAGAAACGCTAAAGAGTATCTAGAAAGACGTCATAATAATGAGCTTACGTATCAAAAGCAATTTGAACATCTTAGAGAGTTTATAGGCATTTCAAATATTAAAACTATTGAGGTTTATGATAACAGTCATTTGCAAGGTTCATCGGCTTACGGTGTTCTTATTTGCGCAACTGAAAAAGGGTTTGAAAAAAGTAATTATCGTAAATTTCTAATCAAAGAAAAAACAACTGAATTTGGCGGCAATGATATAGCCATGATGCAGGAAGTTATCAGAAGAAGATTAAGTCATAGAGATGAATGGCCTTTGCCTGATTTATTTTTAATCGATGGCGGACAAGCACAAATCAATGCGGTTGCTGAAGTGCTTTGTGAAATACAAATAGAAATAGGCATTGTAGGAATTGCTAAAGGACCCCAGCGCAATGCCGGCGATGAAACTTTTTACTTTTTAAATGCTTCATCAAAAAAATTACCGAAAAATAGTCCTCTATTATATTTTTTGCAGAGCATTCGTGATGAAGCTCACCGCTTTGCGATAGGCACGCATCGAGCAGGACGCAAGAAAACACTTGTAAAATCGCAACTCGATAATATTTCTGGGATTGGCGCTAAACGTAAAAAAATGCTTCTTCAACATTTTGGATCTGCTGCCGAAGTAGGTCGAGCAAGCATTGAAGATCTCATGATTGTCTCTGGCATAAACAAACCAATTGCAGAAAAAATTTATTATTTTTTTCATCAAAAATAAAAACTACCCTTCTATTAAAATTCTATAGCGCAATAAAATTACATTTTTTTAACAAAATATTAATACCTCCTGACGCAATATAGAAGATGTAACTAAATTTAAAAATAAAGTGACTTTGAAACTTCTCTTTTTTGGAGAGTTTTTTAATAACAGAGATTGTTAATTTAGTCATCTTAAGAAGAGTGTTCTTGAGCCCCTTTATTTTCAAGGAGGCCTTATGATTACTAAAAATCTTAAACCTATTTTCATTGGCGTAGCTTTAGCTTCACTTACATTAATAGCTGCTGATGGTAACGATTTATTACCATCTGATGATACGCTTCCCCAGCCACCAAGAAATTCTCCAACGTTATCAAATATTGATGGAGACTTTGAAAACTTAATCATTAAGTTAAGAACTTTAAGCCCAGTTAAGAAAAGAGTGGTGTCATGGAAAAATGCTATTGCAGACTACCAAGCTTCTTTAAGCGCTGATTCAGTGTTTTCATCTCTTGATCAGATAAAGGAGAGAATTTTAAAAGAAGGCTTAGGCGAACAGCGAAATAAAATGGTGGAAAAAGCAATTGCAGGACTGAAATGTGATTCACAAGCTTCAACATCAAATGCATTATTGCCTGCTGCAAAAGCTTCTCCTGCACCTACTATTTCAGAATTACCTATAGGATTTATTCTATTGTCGAACGTCCCTCTTAAACAACGACCGTATTTAAGCAGCGAAAAAAGGCAAGGATCACGTTTTGCTGCATTAGCAGAGCCAAACACACCAATGTCCCCTATTGGAACTAAAGTACTTTCTCCAGGTGCTATCGCTGAAAACCTTAAGACCCATATAGCAGCGCAAGATGAAGCTATTGATATGTTAAGTATGTTGGCTCATCGATTCTTATGCAATAAAGCTGCAATTGAAAGAGGACAAATGGTTTCTTGTTCTCCATTACATTGTATACTAACTGGCCCCACAGGATGTGGAAAAAGCGAAACTCTTAAGAAGCTAACTGAACTCTTAGGAGTATCTATTCTTTACATCAATGCACGGAGCCTGACAGATGAAGGGTTCAAAGGACAAAATTTTAGCGAATGTGTTTCTAAATTCTGCGAAGATAATAGAGGTAAAGATATTCGATCAGTCATCGTGGCGCTTGAAGAGCTTGATAAACTTGGAGGACGCGTTCAAACAGAAGAAGACACAAAAAGCTTTGGAAGATCAATTCAACGCATTTTATTAACACCTTTAGACGGCAATCCTATTTCTATAAAAGATCGTCAACTTCCTACTCCAAATTGGTGATTCATTGGCACGGGAGCATTTTCAGGCCAAAAAGGAATCCATGATGCAAAAGGTGATAGGACAACCACTGTTAGAACATCTCGAGATATCGTAAACGCAGGATTTGAGCCTGAGTTTGTTGGGAGATTTCCATCTGTTATTGCCTTTAAAGGACATACTTTAGAAACAATGCGAGATGTTATTAGCAGAAAGTCTTCTCCTATATATAAGATTAAAGATGAATTTAAGCGGAATTACGGTATTAATTTAATATTTAAAGGAGCAGCTATCGATGCATTAGCTTCTGCCAGCATAGAAATGAATCTAGGTGTAAGAAGCTTAAATTCTATTCTTAACTCAGCGCTAAGACCTAGCTATGGAAGAGCGCTACAGCTTCCGAGTGCTTCGGAAGAAGAAAGATCTATGACTATAACATTAGCAGACATACAACCTGCTATTGATCAGTTCAAAAGAGATAACAAAGAAAGAGATCCTCGTGATAACATACCTGAGCATCTGCAACATCTGTGGTCATAAAACAGAAAAATAATTTTACCTGGCGCTTATTTTTATAAGCGCCAGTAGTATTGCTGATGCACAAATAATTGCAGGACCCGTTGGCAAATCAATGTAGAAACTTGCACCAATACCAATCACACATGAAACAGAGCTAATCAGCGTAGCGATGACAACCATTTCAACAGGTGTTTTTGAACGATATCTTGCAGCTGCGGCTGGGATAATTGCTAGTGCTGGCGCAAATAGCGCACCCAACATTTTCATAACAATTCCTATAGTTATGGCATAGGCAAAAAATAGAAAAAGACGAATCTTTTTTGATGGATGGCCTTGTACTTGCGCGAGATCAGTATCGAAGCTTGTCATTAGAATGGCTGACCAATACTTGGCTACCGCACTCCATAAAATAAGCAACGCCACAACAAGCAAGACGATATCTGAGGTATTTGCGCTTAATAAATCTCCAAAAAGCAACGCATTTGGATCAAGGTTAGCCTTTGGAAACAACGATATAATTAGTATGCTAAATGAAAGGCAGCTATATGAAATAACTGCGAGCGATACATCATTTTGTTTTGATGATCTATGTCCAATAAAATACGCAATGCCCAAACATATAAGCACCGCGCCAAAGGCATATGGAACATGCAACAATACGCTAAAACATACCCCCAGTAATGAAGCATGTGCTAAGGTATCGCCAAAAAAGGCGAGGCCATTCCATAAACCTATGCATCCAAGAGGTGCTGTAATTAAGCTTGCAAGAAGGCCAGCTATAATGATGAAAAAAGCAAATGAATCAATCATGATGATGGTGATCGTGGTTATGTTGATAGGTTGCAAAACCAGGGAATAATTGCTGCATCTCTTTGGTTTTGCGAATTTTATCAGGTGTTCCTTGGCAACATACATGATGATTTAAGCAAATTACGTGATCTGTACGATCTAGGACAAAATGTAAATCATGAGAAACCAAAATCACAGCTATATTATAGGTATTTTTAAGCTCAACTATTTTATTATAAAAGATAGCTTCTCCATCAGCATCAACACCTTGGGTAGGCTCATCAAGAATAAGCACATCCGGCTTTTTTAAAACAGCCGCGTTGAATAGAACTTTTTGCAACTCACCACCAGATAATGTGTGAATCGACCTATCTATAAGATGTGACACATTAAAAGGGGGGTCTATTTTTGGAGTTCCACATAACTTTAGAAAAGTTTCCACTGTCATTGGCATAAAGCGATTTGCGTGAAGTTTTTGCGGTACATAACCTAACTTTAGATTTTTCTTTTTTTTAATCGCTCCAGATGTTGGCTGAATAAGCCCCAAAAGTAACTTCACAAGAGTGGTTTTCCCTGCACCATTTGGGCCAATAATTGTGGTGATGCTATTTGCAAAAATATCAAAGCTTATTTCATGCAGTAAAACTCTTGTTTGAGATTCACTTTTAATGGAATAACCAACGGAACTTAATGAAACAAACATCAGCGGATTTTCAAGGTTGCAAGGCCCGCTAGTGCAAGAATAGAAGCTATAATCCAGAAACGAACAACAACAGTAGATTCAGCCCAGCCTAGTTTTTCAAAATGATGATGAATAGGAGCCATTAAGAAAATCCTCTTCTTGGTCATCTTATAATATCCAACTTGTAAAATAACCGAAACAGCTTCTAATACAAATAACCCGCCAACAATGCAAAGAACGAATTCATGCTTTGTAACTAGGGCAATAGTTCCTAATGCCCCACCAGCTGCAAGAGATCCTGTATCTCCCATAAATACTTTTGCAGGAGGCGCATTGAACCATAAAAAGCCAAGCCCCGACCCAATTAAACTGCCAAGAAAGATACAGACTTCACCGATATTAGCCACATGATGCAATTGCAAGTAATGCGCAAAAATGTGATTTCCAACGAGATACGCGATGATTGTAAAACATACCGCGCATATCATCACCGGGACTATTGCTAAACCATCGAGACCATCAGTAAGATTCACTGCATTTGAAGAGCCCACTATCACAAGAATTGCCCAAGGATAAAAAAACCATCCAAGATTAATCACAACATCTTTGAAAAAGGGAAATGTTAAACCGGATGCAATACTTGCATCAGTGAAGCATGTTGAAGCATAAGCTGCTGCAATGGCAAGCATGGATTGCCAAAAGAGTTTTGTTTTGCCTGAAATTCCGCGATGTGAATTTTTTGTTAATTTTTTATAATCGTCTATCGCTCCTAATGCCCCAAAGCCAAGTGTTACAAGTAAGATGATCCATAAAAATGGATTGGATAGATCTCCCCACAATAAAGTGCTTATAGAGACTGCTAATAAAATTAAGCAACCACCCATCGTTGGAGTGCCTTTTTTGGTAATGAGATGCGATGCAGGACCATCATCACGAATAGGCTGTCCTTCTTTTTGCTTTGATTTCAACCAAGCAATAATGGGTTTGCCTAAGCAAAAGCTAATGATTAGCGCTGTAATAATTGCGCCCATTGTACGAAAAGTAATATAGCGAAAAAGGTTCAAAACCTTTATCTCAGATAACATATAAAAATAAAGGAATTGTAGCATTTTAACTGTAGTGATCCGTTGTCATAAAATGGTGAAACGATACGCTTTTGTAGCGACTGGATAAGAATCCCCGCTGCCATTCAATTCCTGAAATTCGATCAGCCGGCATCCATGAATTCCTTCCATTTACGATAGTCGCTTCGTCTGGGAAAAACGTCAAGACAAAGTTTGCATACATCTCGTATTCTGAAAAATAAGGCACTGGTATTTCTGGATTATTTAAAGCATCCTGCCATGGCTTACCATGTAATTCTTCTAATCTTTTCTTCATAGCCTTTAGTTTTGCTTTTTCAAAAAACATGTGGTGGCTTGTAAAATCTAGGTTGTAGTATTTACCCAATTTCAAGACTGACTCGACCATGCGTTTACGCTCTAAAACATAACCATTTGTTGCGTTAAAAATAGCTTTGCCTTCCCGTAAAAATATCTGTGTTTGCAACAAAATTGTATCGGCATCGATTATTAAAAAATAGTCGGTAGTTGTTACAATATCAGCATTTAATTTGATAAATTGTTGCTTCAAATGTTCCGGTAAAATATTACCTTTTGCAAGATGTGGAACCACTTTTGATTCTTCAATAAATTCACAATCTTTTTCTTGAGCGACTTTTCTTAATTTTTCAGACTCAGGACAAATCAAATAAATCTTGTTGATGGGGTGCATAACCAAGCCCTTGGCAGCATCAATTGCCGAGCGAATCGCTGGCAGATCTTTTTCGGCACATAAAAACACAAGATCAATTTTTTCGCTGCACAAAGGAACATGATTATTTGAATATTTATCCCTTTTAAACGACAGAAATTTCATGAAAAGTTTGCGCTTGTATGTATGCCATTTGGTATCTTTAGAAGGCAATATTTCTGGTGATGTGATCCTCCAAAAACCCAAAATAACTAACGAAATGCACAACGATAAAACAGCTAAAAAACGTCTCATAAACTACCCTGTCATTCCTTCAATTGTTAAAAAGCTATGCATCGTCATGCTTTTATATTTGCAGCTTAGATATTCTCTTGCATAACCAATATTAGCCAACCCATTTCGCGGAAAAATAGTGTTGTTACCTAATACAAGTTCTACTTCTTGCGGAAATTGTTGTGCAACAAAATTTCCGTATAATTCGTATTCTGAGAAACTATCGTTTTTTGGAAGGTCAAGAGAATCCAAAGCATCTTGCCAAGATTTTCCATGCAGCTCTTGCAGATGCTTTTTCAGTGCTTTCAATTTTGTCTTACTCATAAGCATATGATGACTCGTAAAATCAACATTATGAAACTTCTTAAAACCTAATGCCATTTTTACCATTTGCTTTCGGCAAAACCAGTAGTCATGCAAAATATTCAAAATCTCTTTTTTATCATTGGTTACAAAAATTTGAGGTCTAATTAAAATTGTATCAGCATCCATAATAAGGAAATGCTCATTTTCACCAACAGTGTCCGCATTGAGTTTTAGATATTGTTGCTTGATCCACCCTTTGCGTTTTTTATGATTTGAAAAGGTGGGGAAAACAGTATCTTCCAAAACAAATTTACAATTTTTCTCTGCTGCAATTTTACGCAAATTTTCTGATTCCGGCGCAATAAGATAAATATTTGTGATTGGCTGTAAGATGTTGCTTCTAGCTGACTCTATTGTAAGCAGCAAGGTGTCGATATCTTTTTCGATAACAGGAATAATTAAATCAATTGGAACTTGGCTTATTGGAATATCCAAATTACAAAAGGGATCAGGCTTTATTTTTAAATAAACGTAATGAATGTAACGTAAGAATTGTTGATATTTTGAATCTTGTTCAGGAAGTAAAGTTGGGTGGCAAGCATAACAAATAAAAATGATAAAACTAATTAAAGCAACAAAAAGGCTCCACCAAAAATGTTTCATTTAAGATTGCTTTGTAAGATAGCTAATGTGTATACGTTTTGCTTCGGCAAGATCAAACTCAACAGCCGCTTGTTCGCCTTCTGTGTCAATGACTTCGCCATAACCGAACTTTTGATGAAAGACTCTATCGCCTATTTCAAAATGTTGAGATTGGTATTCTGAAAAACTAGCTGGCCTTGAGCGAAAACTTCCATACGTAGAATAGTTCGATTCACTGCCATTTGCTTGCACGTGCTGTACATGCTTTGCAGGTAATTCACCTAAAAACCTTGAAGGCATGCCAACTTGCCAACCTTGGTTTGGCATACGGCGTCTTAATGCGTAAGAAATGGTTGCTTTTTGTTTAGCACGACTAATACCAACATATCCAAGGCGACGCTCCTCTTCTAAACCTGATTGACCGCTTTCTTTAAGAGAACGAGGATGAGGAAAGAGATTTTCTTCCCATCCTGGCAAGAAGACAAAATCAAATTCTAATCCTTTAGCCCCATGTAGAGTCATAAGACTTAAGCAATCATCTGTTGATTGTTTGTTGTTATCTGTAACCAAACTAACGTGATCTAAAAAGCCAGGAAGATATTCGAACTCTTCAATAGCATTTACAAATTCCTTTAGGTTTTCTAGCCTTCCTGGGGCATCGGGGGATGTATCTTCTTGCCACATCGTTGTATAACCTGATTCATCTAACAACGTTTTTACAACTTCTACATGGTCCTGCGTTTCAAGCATATGTCGCCAACGTTGCATATCCTCAAAGAATTGGCGCAAATTTGCCTTTCCTGAGCCTTTACCCTCATCCATCGCATACATTAGAGCAGCTTGTGGTAGAGATATTTCTTTATCTCTCGCAATAAGATGCATATTTTGGAGCGCTGTTGGCCCAATGCCTCTTTTAGGTACATTGATGATGCGCTCGAAAGCTAACCCATCATTAGGCTGAACCAAAATTCTAAGGTATGCGAGAGCATCCTTAATTTCTTGCCTCTCATAAAAACGTAGACCACCTATAACTCGATAAGGTATTCCTGTTTTTAAGCAACGCTCTTCGAAATCACGTGTTTGATAGCTCGCACGTACCAGTATCGCCATAGAATTTAGGTGATGACCGCATCGCTGATATTGCTCAACTTCATCAATAACAAAACGTGCTTCACTTTCGCTATCCCACGTGCCCTTCACAAGAACAGTGTCACCGCCTTCTTTTTGTGTCCAAAGCTCTTTTCCTAAGCGATCACGATTATTAGCAATAAGACCAGACGCTGCGCCAAGAATATGATTGGTTGAACGGTAATTTTGCTCAAGCCTTACTACCGTTGCATTTGGATAGTCGGATTCAAATTTTAAAATGTTTGCCACTTCTGCGCCACGCCACCCGTAAATAGATTGATCATCATCACCAACACAGCACAGGTTGCCATAACCATCCCCAAGTAATCGTAGCCATAAATATTGCGACGCATTTGTATCTTGGTACTCATCAACCATTAAATAGCGGAACTGTTGTTGATACTGAGCTAGAATCGCTGGATTTTGCTGGAATAGAACAAGACAATTTAAAATTAAATCACCAAAATCCATTGCGTTTAAAATTTTCAATCGCTCTTGATATTGCCGATACAATTGAACATTCAGATCTTGGGAACTGCCTGCCCGATCTGGTGTTTTAGCTTTGTCTTTCCAGCGATTAATAACCGCTGCAATCATCTTGGCTGGAATTTGCTTGTCATCAATATTTTCAGCCTTTAACAATTGTTTGATGAGGCGCAGCTGATCATCCGCATCGATCACGGTGAAATTTGTTGTATACCCTAATGCTTCTGCATGTTTTCTAAGTATACGCATCGAAAGGGAGTGAAAGGTGCCAAGCCACATGCCATCAACACTCTGGCCAAGAAGAGATTGAATACGTTCACGCATTTCATTAGCAGCTTTGTTCGTAAATGTAACTGCCAAAATGCTTTGGTAATCGCACAATTGTTGATCAAGAATATAAGCAAGCCGTGTCGTTAAGACGCGAGTTTTTCCGGTTCCGGCACCTGCTAAAATGAGCAAAGGGCCTTCAGTATGTAAAACAGCTTCTTGTTGTTTAGAATTTAGCGCATCAAGATAAGAAGGCGCTGAAGCAACGCTTGATGTAGCCTCAGCACGCACCACTTATCCTCAATTCAAACCAAAATTTTGGAAACGTTTGCTGAACTTGCTCAATTGACCACCAGAATCGATAAGTTTCTGACCTCCACCAGTCCATGCTGGGTGAGATTTAGGATCAATATCTAGCTGTAGCGTATCGCCTTCTTTGCCCCAAGTACTTCTGGTTTCAAAGGTCGTTCCATCAGTCATTTTGACTGTAATAGCATGATAATCAGGATGTATGTCTTTTTTCATATAAAATGTCTTCCCTTCGCGAAAAAGAATATATATATCTATACTGAATACAAAAAATAATGCAATGTTTTTCTGCATGAATTAGAGGATTTTATTATGAATATTTTAAAAGCATTAATCATTTTAACCGGTATAAGCTTTAGTGCATTTTGTGCAAATGTTGAAGAAGCTATTCGTCAAAATGAGGTTGTGATTGATGCGCTGCAAAAGCAATTAGATGCAATGCAAGCTTCTGGCGAAAAAAAAGAAGCGATTGAAGCATTGCAAGCTCATGTAGATAGCATTATTGAGAAACAAAATAAGCTGTTGGCTCAAAAGCTTTCTCCCAATGCAGCAGAAAATCCAAGTACAATAGCCCCTACAGTAGCTACAGATGATTTAGAAGGTAAAATTCGTCGTGTTGTGCAAGAAGAATTAGCAAAAAATGGTATAAAATCTAGCAATCCTTATGACACCCAACATAAACCTACTGCTGCTGAATTAGACGCAACAAAATTAGCTGAAGCTAATGCACCTACTCTTCCTGAACAAAAATCAGAAGCTGTAGCTCAATACGAAGTTGCTTTAAAGCTATATGAACAAGGATCTTATAAAGAAGCGGCAGCTGGGTTTGGACGCA
This sequence comes from Alphaproteobacteria bacterium, assembly GCA_021298215.1. Lineage (GTDB taxonomy): Bacteria > Pseudomonadota > Alphaproteobacteria > Paracaedibacterales > CAITNM01 > CAITNM01. The sequence continues at coordinate 582 of JAJTEE010000009.1, read as the reverse complement.
TTATAAAGACTTACCCAAATGATCCCATGGTAGGAAAAGTATTGGTACATTTAGCCTATTGTCTTGAAAAGCAAGGTGACATTGAAAATGCTTCTGTTGTTTGTGATGCCGCACTGAAGAAAAAACTTGATGACGTGCATCAAGTGGACTGTCAAATCATACAAATGCGTTTGGCAAAAACAAAAAATAATACCGAAGCAGCCAATCAAATCATGAAAAATCTTCAAGGTATTCCGTTGACGCCAGAGCAACAAAAGGCCATTGCAGTAGCTAAGCAACAACCAGCCGCAGCTACCGCAGCAAAGCCTGCCTTACCAACAAAAGAAGCAAGGGTTGGTTAGTTAGGGGCGACAACTTCTACGTCTCCCTGAAGAGCGTAGCTCCAGCTCTATATTATCGATATTATACACGGGACCCCGTTTTCCAACGGGGCGACGCTTTCGTCGGGGTTTCGCTTTGTTCGGCTTAGTTTCTCTTGTTTTCGTTTCATTGTGTTTTATGTGACTCGTTTTAGGGGTGCCGTATTAGGTTGATGCCGTATGGCCTCTATCTCCGTTACGACCGGAGTCCGCCCGTTACGAC
>JAJTEE010000014.1 GCA_021298215.1 Alphaproteobacteria bacterium | reverse complement strand
ATTAATAATAGATTAATAAAGATTAATATATGTTAGGTATATTGAAAAATATAATAAATATTTGTAATGACTGAGTTTACGTTATATTCTTAAGCACGCGCTTGCGATTAAATACGTACAGATTTTGAATTAGAGGAAATAATGACGCAAACTCCAGCCTGTCCCCAATGCGGCATGGAAAACACCTATCAATATAGCGGCAACGTTGTTTGTGCTGATTGCGGTCATGAATGGCCTGTATCGGAATCTGCAGTAACAGAAGAGGATACTTCAATTATAAGAGATTCCAATGGCAATATCCTAGCAGATGGCGATTCTGTGGTGCTAATTAAAGACCTCAAGGTAAAAGGCTCATCAATTACTCTTAAAATGGGCACCAAAGTAAAAAGTATTCGTCTAGTAGATGGCGACCACGAAGTAGACTGCAAAACAGATATGGGGCAATTCATGCTCAAAGCCTGCTTTTTGAAAAAAGCTTAAAAATTCATCTTAGTCTTTGACTTTGAGGAAAGCTTATGTTTTTCCTCAATCTTAGTTATTTAGAATTAGAAAGTGGCCATACCAATAACAACAATATTGCGGTGAGAATAGCCATACCGATGTACACGGGAATGATGGTGCCATCAAAAAAAGCACCCACGACAAGCACGAGCCCGGCAACAACACCGTTTCTGAAGAGACCGAGGAAGGCAACCGCTAGGCCTTTTTGATTAGGCGCGCATTCAACGGCTTTAGTACCGCAGCTAGACAGAACAGCTGATAGGCTTATGTTTAGGATGCAAATGATGGCAATAATCGCCCAAGGTGTTTGGAGAATATTGAAGATTGAACCAAGCACGGTGAGTACTAAAAAGATCAGGTTTAAATATAGGCCGTAGCGAATGCATTTGGTAATGCCAAGCTGCACCACGTATTGGCGATAGGCATAAGAACCGATGAGGTTTAAAAGCACAGGCATTAACTGAATGTATGCATAGGCTGTTGGCGAAAAATGGAAATGATCAATAAAGACGAATGAGCTGTTTGCTGAAAAGACTGCCGCAATGGCCACAGGCAACCCATGCCCTGCGGCAAGAACCATAAATTCGCGATGCTTGATTAAAAATTTTAGATTATGAAAAATGTGCCCCCACCCCATGGTGTCGGAATGATCTTGGTGGGTTTCGGGCAAACCTTTAATAAAGTATACCCATAATGCGGCGGCAATAAGGCCTAAGCACCAGAAATTTGCTTGCCAACCAAACCACTGGAGAAGATGGGCACCAAGCACCGGCGCGATAGCAAACATGATAGGAAAACTCATGCTGTAGGTTGCCATGTAACGTGCGTAAACGGCACCACTAAACATATCCGCCAAGATGGAAATGCTGATGATGGAAATGCCGCCTGCCCCAATGGCCTGGAGGAAACGAAGCACAAGAAAAGATTCGATGTTCCAGGCAAAGCAGCAGAGAAAGGAAAAGAGAGCAAAGAGCCCAAGCGATGAAAGCAGCGCTGGACGACGGCCGTTGGTATCACTCCAGTGGCCATAGAGCATGCCGACAATTGCCCCAACGATTGGCGTTTGCATCATGCTGAATTGGATCATCCATTCGGTGGTATGAAAATGACGTTTTAAAAATGGAGCGGCGGGTAAGTAGATATCGATGCTTGCGACCATAAGCACGCCGGTGATCATGAGAAGCATTGGCAAAAGGGTGTTGTATTTAAAGGGTGTTAGGCCGAAGTGCTGGGATTTACTGGGAGGCATGCATTGTTTTTTTATCAGAGGTTACCTTAAGCATACCGTATAAGAGATTTTTTGCAAAAGTGTGCGACTTTAATTTTAATAAACTGGACCCCGTTATCCAACGGGGAGTGTAATTTTTCTAGGCCGGCGCATTTGGCTCTACAAGCCTCGCAGGGATAACGAAGTTGAGGCTATGTGTGTACGTGGCATTTTGCGAAAGCGAGAGAGTTTTTATTTTTCTAATGGTCCTAAAGCGCCTATATCTCTAAGCGTAGTGATAAACAAATTAGCTAGCCTAATATTTCTTTTTTTAATATCTGTAGTAAAATATCTATAATGGAATCTGACATCTTCTAGAGAGCTTTCTTTGAGTTGCGCTAGTAGATCTTTTAAATTCTTGGAAGAAACCCATGTTAAGTTTTGATTTTCTGATAAATCAACATATTCGACTCTCTCAAAATATACACGATGCATAAACAAATGCTCTTTGCTAGTATGAGGAAAAAGAACAAGAGTTTCATCTACGTAGTAATTCTGCCATAGGCAATCTTTCTGAAATATTCCATCAGAATCTTCTTGAGTTACACGCACAGATGCTTCAAAAAAAGTTCGGTCTGTTGAGTTAGCAAAACCATCAAAATAAGACCAGACATCACTCTCATTATTCTTTATTTTTTTGAGAAGAATATAATCAACTTCCTCATTTCTCGCAGCTATAAAAACACTAAGTCGTGCGCAGGGGCTTGGACATAATTTGTCAGGATATTTGTGAGATTCACGGTTAGCAGTTTTAGAGCTAAAGAAACTATTCGGAAGTTTACATACCTGTCCAGTGATAATTAGTCTAAATGGATCTTCTCTATAAAAAAGAGAGCTTAAATAGCTTGTATTTTCTGGGTTTGATTCCATTTCAATTCGCCAAAAACCGGCATCGCATGATCTAAAAACTTGTCCTGGCTCAATAAATAAACACTCATCATGAAGTGGCGCAGAAAGAGTGCATGTGCTTTCAGGGGATGATTCAAAAAAATCTTCACTTGCTTGATCTATGCTTTTCACCCTGGATGAAGCTGGAAATATCATGCTACTCCGCGTGAAGTTGGTTGCTAATATTGTTGGTGATACATATACATTTTCTCTGAGATACAGGCTAGTCACTGAATCAAGTGTTGGTAATGCATTTCTTCTGATATATGCTTCAGTCTCTACATCAAGGTCATACTGCAGGTTGCCTGGTAATCTTGTTGGTGGTGCTTCTTCACTGCGATACAGTCCAGTCACTAAATCAAGTCTTGACGTCGGGTCATCATGCAGGCCAATCGTTTCAAGATGCAGGCGACCCTGCCATTTGACCTGAAGGTCGTATGAAAATAAATTTCGATCCTCGGGAGGCACTGAACAATTTAGGTGACCATACGCCAAAACAAACAGGGTTATTCGAAAAAAATGATAATAAATTTTTTTCATATAGCCCCGAGACTAAGATTAGAATGCCAATATTAATATGGTAAATTAACTTTAATTTTTTGTTAAGAGCAGGATACTTTAAGAATTTTCAAATAATACTCGCGACCAAGTCGCGGAGCATCGTTCACTGGATCCCCACGCCTGCTTCGCAGGCTCAGGATGACGTGGGAGAGGTTTGAAGGCTCAGGAGGATGTAGAAGGGGGTTGAAACTTAGGATGACGAGTGGAGGCGTTGAGCGATTTCTTTGGCGGCGTAGGTGATGATTTTGCCCGCACCAGCGCGTTTTAGGCTTAATAGCATTTCGTAAAATGTTTTTTCTTCATCGAGAGCGTTGTGCTGGGCTGCGTATTTGATCATGGCGTATTCGCCGCTTACCTGGTATGCCCAAATGGGTGCTCCAAAATCTTGTGCTTTGGCGATAATATCGAGGGAAGTGATGCCTGGTTTAATAATAATCGCATCAGCGCCTTCCATAATGTTTTGCTGGATACTGCGCAAAGACTCATTAACGTTCGCCGGATTAATTTGGTAGGTTTTTTTATCACCCTGCAGATTAGCACCAACGCCTGTGCGGAAAGGCCCATAAAGGACTGACGCGTATTTAATAGCATAACTAATGAGCAAAACATCGGGATGGTTTTTTGCCTCTAAAGTTTGACGAATGGCTTGAATTCGTCCGTCCATGAGGTCAGACGGACAAATGCCGTCAGCTCCCGCCTCTACTTGATTTAAGACTTGCTTAACTAACGCTTCAATAGTGCGATCGTTCTCAATTTTGCCATTTTTTACAAAGCCATCGTGGCCGTGCGACGTGTACGGATCGAGAGCGACATCAGTGAGGACAAGCATGTCGGGAACACTGGCTTTGATTTTACGAATCGCTTGGCAGATGAGATTTTTTGGATTGAAAGCTTCTTTGGCGTCGTCTGTTTTTAAAGAATTCGGCGTTTTTGGAAACAGAAGAATAGCGCGAATGCCCAGGCTGTACGCAGCCTCAACTTCTTTTGGTAGCGCATCAACCGCATAGCGCTGAATACCCGGCATGGTAGAAATATAGGGTTCATCATCGGATTCGCGAATGAAAATGGGATAAATTAAATCGTGAGGGTGCACATGCGTTTCTTGAAAAAGCTCTCGCACCGATGATGATTGGCGAAGCCTACGAAGGCGAAGATTGGGGTATGGTGCGACTATTTTTTTTGACATGTTGGACAATAATAGGTTGATCGGCCGGATTGAACTTCACGTTTGATTGTGCCAGAGCAGTCCTTGGTTAAGCAAGGCTTTCCTGTTTGGTTATAGACTTTAAAATGATGCTGAAAATAGCCAAGGGTGCCATCGATGGTACGATGATCACGAAGGGAAGAGCCGCCGGCTTCGATTGCGCGTTCTAAAACTTCACAAATGTTTTTAAGTAAATTCTGCGTTTGCGTTTTGGTGATGGTATTCGACGCTTTAAATGGCGACAGACCACTTTGCCAAAGTGCCTCGCTAACGTAGATGTTGCCAAGGCCTGCGATGACTGTTTGGTCGAGGAGCGATGCTTTTAAGGGACGATTGGTTTTTTGCAAGCGATTATAAAAGTCTTCTGCTTGCATATCAAAAGGGTCAAGCGCCATGAGGCGCGTTTGCAGACAAGGTTGATTTTTAGCGATGAGATCCATATCACCAAAACGTCTAGGATCGTTGAAGGCAAAGGTAATATTGTCAACTTGCCACACGACGTGATCGTGCTTTTGATGAGTGTAGTGAGATGTTAGACTGCGTAAAACTTTACCACTCATCCCAAGGTGCATGACCCAGGTATAGTCAGAAAGTTCGATGAGAATGTATTTCCCACGACGATTAATTTTGTTGATCTTTTGACCTGTTAAGCGTTCGGCAAATAAAGGCGGGAAAGGATTACGTAGATTTTCGCGATGCGTTTCTACGTTTTTTAAAATTTTGCCTTCCATGTATGGCCGAAGACCACGACAGACGGTTTCAACTTCGGGTAGTTCAGGCAAGGCCTTCCCCTATAATCCAGCTGGTGTCAGGTGTTATGGTTTCTACTAAATATTTGAGATCGTCATCATTAAGAGCAAGGCAACCATCTGTTGGCGTGCCTTCGGGGCGAAGCTTATGAATAAAAATGGCACTGCCGTTGCCTGGGACTACTGGATCCGTGTTGTGATCGATGGTGATGAAAAGGTCATACAGATCATCATCACGCCACAATTTCTCATGAGAAAAGGCGTAAGGAAGCTTTACGCAGGAGTTGTAAGCTGCATCTTTAGGGTCATCGGACCACCCCATGTTTTGGGTGATTTCAATTACGGGAAGGACTGTGTTAGGTTTTGGCATTTTATCGGGGCGATAATACACATTTAAAAGTTGCCAAGATCCAGTGGGTGTGCAGCCATCACCTTCCTTTTTATTGTTTGAAAAACCGCCTCTCCCTACTCGGCAAGGAAAAATTTTTTCCTGCCATTCGACGAGGTGATCATTAATTTGTTTTAAGATGGGTTTCATTGCGTGAGGCTAAAAAATGTTATCACTTTTATATAAAACCTTTTTTAAAGGTGGTCTAGGGTTAGAGTTTTTTTATTTTAAGACCTGGGTGTAGTTTCAGGGATAGCTACCAAGGCTTTAATCCGACCCGCTAGCTCAATGGTGTACTCATCTTTGCATAAACGAAGAGGTGAATCCAATGGCACCTGCAGTTGAGCGTTGAGCATTGAAAAAATGATCTTCAGGCCACTTATTATCAACAGAGTTTACATCATTAATCAATGTAAGAGGTCTATCTAATTCCCATTTTTCTGGCAAATCGTCACCCGCTATAAGAACACGAAGCATCACTGCGATGAATCCAAATTTTTTTAATAATTGCACGTTGTTTCCCTTCGAACCTGCCCTTTTAGAATATTATTTCTTAGAGCGTTTTATAAAGGCTGGATTATCGCCAAGAACTGAAAAAATGTAAATAAAATTTGTTGGATCCTCACGCCTGCTTCGCACGTTCAGGATGACGAAAAACCCTCTTTTTGACGCTATTCACTGGATCCTGGATCAAGTCCAGGAAAACTAGAATGGACTTTTTGAATCTCCGCATGCGGGCCAATGGCCCTTCGCAAAGGTGACGGAGTAGCTTAGTTTTGCTTTTGTTTAAAAAACTGTGAGAAAGTAATCCATAAAAGGTTTTCGGAATCGATGTCGCCATCTTTTGCGAGCGTTATTAATTGCCTGAAGGAAAGTTGCTCTAGATGGGCAGTAGTCCAAATTATACGAGTTTGATCTAGCCGATCGCTGTAGCCAAATATCCTAGAATAAATAACGTATTCAATCCAGTAATTGATATCGGGAAAACAATCGCTACAAGAAAAGGGTGCAACAGAACTAATATCATTGTCATTTGAATGCCTACATCCAGGAGGTATTTCTGTCGTTACTCTTCTGGCTGTTTGGTAATCATCATTATTTCCATGATTGCCGGCTGTGCTATCAGTTGTGGCAAAAATAAACGAACATGAGGTCAACGCAGTGAGAAGTGATTTGGTTAAGCAGCTCATCATACCTTTGAAATTTTTCTACATCTTCTTAAATGGTAAGTGAAAAAAAAGGATTATGGAAATGAAATACTATTTCTTAGTTGAATCCCCAAACTCCGGCGCAGATGCGCCTTCGTCAGGGGTGACAAGTTCTAGTCTGTTTTTTGTTTTGGAAGCAATGCGTTGCGCAAGCCAAACATCAGCAACTCATCTAAACCTATTTCAAAAGTTTTAGCTAACTGTAGTAATTGTCCCCAATTTAGTTTTTCTAAAAGAGGCTTTGTCCAGATTCGTTTATCACTAGCTGCAGCTATTTCATCTTTGAAGAACCCTAGGCTTTTAGCTAGAGCGGGTAAATACAGTCGCTGCGCTAGAGCAGGCAACCTTAGAAAATCTGCTGTCGCAAATAGTCCCCACTGCTCTGCCAGGTTAAGTAATCCCAATCTTTCTATTTTTGCAGTCACACCTAGTTGCTCCGCAAATAATGCAACATCCGGCGTTAGAAATTGACAGCAGGTGATGCTTTGAATCTTTGTCATATCGTTATCATCAGCGAGTCTTGTACCAGCTGGTAATTGTATTTTTACTTTATGTTCGTCTTTTGTCGCCGAACCCTCATCCTCCATTCCAACGAGAAATGGTGTAGCTGTTAGGGCAATCAGTAGTATTTTATGCAAGTAATTCATTATATCTCCCTTGTTATTTTTGTATATTAGTGAGGCAGCGAGCCACGGTATCGAGGACGTTTTCCATGGTCTCTTCTTTTGTCATAGCCTCACCCACCGTTTCTACTGCAATACCATATGGTTTTAATACCTTTTTCTCAACAGCATCTTGGTAGCAAATATAAGGGTTGTTTGAGATGAATAAAATGCTTTTGCCTTTTGTTTCCACAAAATCTATCATCATATCTTTTAAAGTATCTTCTGTGTTTGCTCTTGTTCCATCTGGGCGTTGCTGAGCTTGCACTGCCACCACGAGTATATTTTTTAAGGAATCAGGTCTTGCTTGAAGCCAAAGCTCATTTATCATATTCATTTCGCTTGCTTCAAGGTTTTTTGCTTCTAAGGTTTTTTCCATTTCTTTATCAGATTCCGTACCAATTTTTAGATCACGTGTAGAGCCAAGTAAGTAAATTTTATCGAAGGTAATCCCCTGCTTATGAAGCTTTTTGAAAAATTCAATGCGCGATTTTACGCGTGCTGTGGTAGCTCCCAAAATAACAAGGGCATCATAATGTTTTTTAAGGGGAAGCTTTTCTCTTGCCAAACTTGAGTGCTTTATTTTCTTTGTTAAAGCAACTCGCTGAGTATTATCAAGCAAACTGTACACATCCCATCGTTCCAAGCCTTTTGGGCGAATCCAGCGGAAATTACTTTGCTGCACGGCTGTTTCAAGAGTTTCAACACCACTCACATCCATAATTTTAAAGATGTCTTTTAAAAGCTGGGTAGGACCATTGTTCCAAATGGCTTCGCAGCTAAAAATAGATGAGATGAAGGTTAAAGCTAGTAAAATTTTTTTCATGATAATTTCTCCTGTATAAGAGCGCGGGTTTCAGCGATACCGAAAAGGGCAATGAAGGATCCCATACGTGGCCCTTCTTCTTGTCCTAATAACACTTCATACAACGTTCCAAACCACTGGCGCAAGTCGGTAAATGCAAATTGCTTACCGATTTCAAAGACAATCGTTTGAAGATCTTCGGCGGTGCTTTCTAAGGATATTTCGGTTAGCTCATCATGGAGGCGCTGCAATGCTTCACGCTCCATTTGCGTTGGATCACGGTATTGCTTGTGAGGTTTGACGAAATCTTGATAATACTTTACCGCGTAGGGGATCATCTTTGCCAAAAATGGCATGGAGGTTTCGTCTGCGCCTGGCACATAGCGTTTAACAAATCCCCATAAAATACTACCGTCATCGGCATTTACAACGGAGGCAAGATTCAAAAGAATACTAAAGCTGAGGCCACTTTCTGGCGCTGGGGGAGCTCCATTATGGATGTGCCACGCGGGGTTATCGCATTGAGAAGGCTCAAACTTGCTGACGTGTTGGAGATATTCATCCACGGCTTTTGGAATGACATCAAAATACAAGCGCTTAGCTTTTTTAGGCGCTTGGTACATAAAATACGCCAAGCTTTCTTGCGGCGCATACGTGAGCCATTCATCCATGCTAAGGCCATTACCTTTGGATTTACTGATTTTTTGACCTTCTTGATCGAGAAAAAGCTCATAAGTTAAGTTTTCGGGAGCTCTTCCCCCAATGACGCGACAAATTTGCGATGAGAGTTTCACTGAATCAATAAGATCTTTGCCAGACATTTCATAATCAACGCCCAGAGCTTTCCAGCGCATACCCCAATCAACTTTCCACTGCAGCTTGCAATGACCGCCGGTAACGGATACCTCGGTGAGAGCATTTGTTTCGGGATCACGGTAGACCACCGTGTCGCGTTCTGGGTGGATTTCAACCATCGGCACTTGTAGGACGTGGCCTGTTTTTGGGCAAAGCGGCAAGAATGGACTGTAGGTGGCACGGCGTTCATCACGAAGGGTTGGCAACATAATGGCCATAATTTCATCGTAATGCTGGAGCACCAGCTTTAGCGTTGGATCAAAGCGACCGGAGGTGTACCAATCGGTTGAGCTTTGGAATTCGTATTCAAAACCGTAACTGTCTAAGAAACGACGCAGCATGGCATTGTTGTGATGGCCAAAACTTTCAAATTTTTCGTAAGGATCAGGCACTTGGGTAAGTGGCTTATTCAGATGCTTGGCGAGCATCTCTTTGTTAGGAACATTATCAGGGACCTTACGTAAGCCGTCCATATCATCGGAAAAACAAAAGAGGCGTGTTGGAATATCGCTTAGTTGCTTAAAAGCATGCTGCACCATAGTGGTGCGAAGGACTTCGCCAAAGGTGCCAATGTGCGGCAGGCCTGAAGGGCCGTAGCCGGTTTCAAAAAGTACATACCCTTTTTCAGGAGCTTTACCTTGCAGACGAGCGATGACGCGTTTTGCCTCTTCAAACGGCCATGATTTTGCGTCAAGGAATGGGGTTGAGGCCGTTGATGAGGGAGACATAAAACTGTTATCGCATTTAAAAAAACTGATCCAGTTTATAGAAAATCGGTGGAAAGCTCAATGTGGTGTTTTGGCCAAATGCCTATAGATATTATTTCTCAGATTCCACGCAGGCTTTGAATAACAAGAAGAGTGCGGGTCCCGCTATCAAGTAGCGGGACGTCATAAAGATTTTGAAGACCTACAAAAACAATACTATCTTACTTACCAGCCTTCTCTATTGTTGTATTGCTTATCTAGTATTTTTTGACGTCTAGCCAGTTCTTCATAAATTTCTTCAATATCTTCTGGATCTTCCTCTTCTCCGTCACTTTCTCCTTCTTCTTCACACTCAGTTTGAACACACTGTAAAGAACCCGCAACTTGCAAAAACACACTATTCTCCAGCGAAGGCCCGTTATGCTTATTTTCCTCAACATATGTCGTTAAAAGGTTTATAGCACTTTGAAGATTTTTAATCCTTAAAGCCTCGAGAGCTTGATTTGGTAGTGGCGAAGTAGAAGCAAGAGTAGGACATACCATCTCCAACACATCCATCGAAGCTTGATATTGTTTGTGCCTAGCTATACGTCTTGCTTTTTCCTCATCATTTTCATGAGCACAAAATATTACCGATGACATCAACACAGCAGATACTACAATTTTTAACATATTCATTATTTCATTCAGCCCTTTAAATTAAACAGAGATAATTTTAAAAAATATCAATGTATGCTAATTTCATCTGAAAGAAAACACTTTATTTTTGGGTAACATTTTAGAACAACACCAAAATTATTGAGCGTATGTGACATTAAAAAATTAATCCAGTTTATAGAAAATCGGCAGAAAGCTCAATGTGGTGTTTTGGGTGATGTTTTGATCCATGGATCCTGACGCCTGCTTACGTAGGGTCAGGATGACGAAATAGGAACTGCGGCCAGAGGTGACAAAAATTTAATTATTATTCTTTCTATTGTGAATTATCACCTTGCTGGTTACTGCTAGCTGCACGAAGTACATCGAGGAATGCCGCTATTCTTAGAATACTTCTAAGTTCACTTGGTAAATCTCCTGCACTTATCGGAATGCCCGTGCTCGCAAATGGATTTTGTTGACCCGGTGTTGCTGGATTTGCTGTCGCCTCTGGCCTTGTTCCTCTAAAAAGCATTCTTGCTAGGCAATTAGGATTTCCACAACCTGGGCAAACATTTGTATTTGGCACCTGAACACCATTTGTGCTTTCAGAGTCTCCGATTACTATTGATGTAACAAGAATAATTCCAATTGCAGACTGCTGTCCCGTCTGCATTTCCTCTGCTCCTAAGCCCGCTGCAGTTGGTAGAGGTGCAGTTGCAGATCTTGAATTGTCTTCACCCCTATCAAAAGGGTTGTTATGCGGATTATTCTCAATTTTTGCTTCTAGAAGACTGAGCGTTAGGGCTATAAACCCAAATTTTCTTAAAAATTGCATTTTAGATTCCATTTAAAAGTCTGATTATTAATGCGGTATCAGTGTTACCTTGGAATAAAAAAAATGCAAATCAAAAAGATGCAGAACATTCTTTATGATTAGGAAGGTCAAATACGTGTGGCGTACCGTGGCCAATTACACTAATCGAATAGCATTGACTGGATCCTCACGCAAGGCTATGCCTTGCTCAGGATGAAGAGATAGCGGTATGCTGATTGAAAATCTTAGGAACTGCAGCTCTAAAAAGTGCTCCATCGGTGCCTGGTTCAGCGTCTTCAAAAGCATTAAACAAGTTTACTATTTGATTGAGCGCATCAGCAGGAGAAGAATCTAGCATTATAAGTATTGATTGAATTTCAGGTTGAAATTCCGAAGAAAACGTAATGGCAGGAAGTGCTGTTTTAGCTCTGTTCACCCAATTGTTATTGAGATGCAATTCTGACATTTGCGCTACCAATCCCTCTGCGCCATTAATATTTGATACTATTAATGGCAGCAGTAACATTAGATGTTTTATCATTTACGTTCTCTCAATAATTCTAATCAATAAATTCTCAAAATCACGATATTTATCATAAATTAATATCAAACAAAAGAATTTTTATTTCCCAAAAAATTACTCGCAAGATTTTCGAAAAGTTCCCCCTGGTGAAAAATCACCGTATTGATCCCAGCCGCTTTCATCAGCAGCAGATTCATCTTTTGGAAGAGTAATACTAAAAAGGATGCCCTCCTGTTTCTCGAGAGAAGTATTAGTAGCAGTTCTCAAAGCAAGACTTCCCAGATTTCTAGGCATTAAAATGGCAATACTCTTATTTTCAGGCATTCCGGTCTGAAATTTGAAAAAGCAAAAGGCTTGACGAACTAAGCTTCCTATTGTGGTCGACGAGAATACATACGAAGATATTTCATAAATTGTTGAAGTAATCACGAAACTTGTTACCTTAGGATGAAAATTAATGCCTTCAGACTCATTGACTAAAATCATCTCGTCTGCAAAAAGCACAGAGTTCAGCATTATTACTAAAATTAAACTTCTTAATGATTGCATTATTTTCCTTCCTTAAATAGACGTTCATTATTACATGAATAATTGCAAATAAAAGCTTGAACGAAAAAAGATGTTGAGAAAATATGTTTTTTACACATTTTATCTATGTTAATAACGCATAGGTTGATGGTGAAAATCTAATTCCAAGAAAAATAGCGGAGAGAGGTATACTGCAAACTAAACAAAACACCGAGAGCGCGAGAAACGGATATATTAATATCTGCTGTTACTATTTCTTCTGCAAAAGCTTACAAGCTACGTAAAGATTTTCGTACATGCCGCTTTAAATTACTTCTTCAGTTTTGATATTCATGAGATCCTTTTGCGAAGCATAGCTTCGCTCAGGATAACAGTGGTAAAAGAGGGTAAAATTTTATTGATCTCCTTCACCATTTTGACGTGAAGGGCGCCCCACCCCGTCTACTCCCGATTCTCTATTTCTAGAAGCGGTCATAAGGCTGTCAATCAACCTTGCGGGGCAACGTGGATCTTGGCACTGGCATATGGTTGTAGAATTATTTCCATTTCTTTGAAGCGTTAACAATCTCGACATTACTGTCATCCTCGCTAAATCTGTAGCAGACACTGCTAGAATGACAGATCGCCCATCTGGAAATATCCACATCCCTACTGGAATACTCGCTCTTGGCATTCTTGCTAGCGGGCAATCAGGACGTCCGCATGCGCACCCATCTTGCTGCTCCCCGCTTACTCCTGAGCCTAGACCTGCGCCTTGCTCTGATGATGGATTCGTTGCTGTTCTCGGTATTCCATCTCCTTCATCACTGCTTAGACTATCCCTATCCGAGGCATCCCCTGCCATGAGCAAACCTAAAGTCATTACGACAAATCCAAGTTTCTTTAGTAATTGCATTTTTTCTCCTACTACTGCGTTAGATTGTTTCTCAAAAAGTTTTATATCCGACTTAAAGTATCCTCTAAAAGTTAAAACTATGTAAATACAATTTTAGGCAATGTTATCAAAATATTAATGGTTTAATACTTATAATAAACAAATTTATAAAATATTTTTGAATATGCGTCCGGAAAATAGATTATTTATTACAAGTATAATGCTCTTTATTGCGATGGCATTTATTTCAGCTCCTGAAGGGTATTGTGGCAAAAAACCTAATGTTGGCAAGTCCATAAAAAAGGGGATTAGCAAGGTTGGTAAAGGTTTAGGCGGAGCAATGAAGGATGCCAAGAAACTTTTAACTGAGACTAAAAAAATGATGCAATGCATGCCGAAGATGATGAAAGTGTTGCCACACCTCATGACGCATCCCACCGATAAACAAGCTTTTAATAGCTTAAAAAAATGTATCGACAATGTGAAAAAAATGTCCAAGACGTGCGATAAAATGGAAATTGTTGCTTTGTCCAATGTGCCTAATGTAGGAGGAGGAATTGCTTCGGGTTGTGCAGTGGCTGGAAAATATGATGCAAAATTAGAACGACTTGAAGATAAAATGGATCAAGCAGAGAACCTTGCAAACAATCCAGGCGGAGCTGCAGAAGGCATGGCCATGAACGAAGCGAATTCTCAGGTAAATACCCAAGTTAAAAAAAGAACACGACAGTAAAATCTTACGCCTTTAATGGCTGATTGACCAATTCACTAAGTATTTTCACAAGCGTTTGATTTATCTGCGTTCTTTTTTCTAATATAGAGATTGATTCTGCTAATGGCTTTGTTAGTAAGCTTAGAGCGTATACATGTGTATGCTGCGGACCTGCACCTTTGTGTATTTCAATATTTGCCCAAAACATCGGAATTTCTCGATTCATTCTAATAATGCTGTTCTCGTATTGAGACAAAGCAATTTCTTCTGCATCCGTTGCTTCTGTTTCAAGGGAGATTAATTTATTATCCGTTGAAATTCCCCATTTTGTAGCTACCTTAGGTTGCTGAAGAACATCAAACAAAGAAGCTGCTAATGTTAGCTCTTTGCTTGTTTCCCCTACGTCCACGAATCGTGTTTTAAGCATAGAAAGAGCGCATGATACATCTACTTTTTCGTTGGTTATCAGCAAACCAAAAATTGTTTCAAGAGAACGTTTAGAGTAACTATTTTCATCCGCCAACAAATAAAGACGAGCCAAAATAACACTAGCAACTTCGAAAGGGTTTAAATCAAGACTTACTTTCTCTTCTGTTTCTAACAAAAGCACCCATTCGATATGTCTTATTATCTTTTGTATTTCTTTTTTAACGTTGCTTTTAACGGGTGTTACTGGGGCAGATTCAAATTCCGACTCAAAATCAGAATCGGGATACGTTGTTTGGAAATGGTGTTCTCTTAGTTTTTCCAAGGTACCGGTGAATTCATAAGGGGAAGAGCTCAGTAAAGCAATGATTTGGGTAGCTTCTGTTTGAGAGGCTTGCTCAAGCTTATCGTGCAACGCACTAAGCTGAGCAACGACCCAGGGGGCAAGAGTTTCACGATTAAGTTCCGTAACCTCATCTTCCATTGCATTCGTTGAAGTTGTGAGCGACCACAATGCGATAAGGCATGTTGTTAGGTACTTGTACATTTGCTTCCGGTTTTTTCAATACATGTCTTAAAGTCTGCATGAAAAAAGGTATTCGCAAAAGGAAAAACTTTTCTTTCTTACTAAGCGTTTAGCCAGAATATCATTTTTTTCCTCATTTTTGGGAATTAATCGGGGATTGATATTGTTTGAGTGAGGTTTGTCAACAAAACCTTGCAAGCCGTTTATTGAATGCATTATCCAGTATAGTTGATCTAAATCACTTTTTTGCGAAAAGCAATTGCAGATGGAAGTGACCTGTAATCGCAGAAATCCTTTTGTCTCACCATCCTCTATCTGAATCTCCAAAGCGTCTAGCCCTTGTCTTGTTTTGCTATTCAAAGCTGTTGCATCGCTTTCTAAATCATCTATAAGACTTGCTACATCTTCTTTACCTGATGCGGTTAATTTAGGTTTTAGACGTTGCAAAAAAATGGTTGAAGCTTCGGTGAAAGTGAGAGGTATGTCGTTATCTGACGCTGTCACAGAAAGAAAGGTAGCATTTAATAGGACGAACAAAAACAGGCGCATGTTATCTCTAGGGTTGTTTTTATATGTTTATCAGTATCATCTTTTTTGTATTTTCCTTGCAAGGATTTTTAGTTTTCGCATATTAATATTTATTAGATTAAACCCCTGCATTCGTCCTCAAAGCCCGCAGAGATGACAGCAAAAGTAATTGTATGTACCTTTAGAAAGTGATTGTAATGACAATAAAAAAACCGGCGCATCGCTGTGCCGGCTATAGTATTTTAAAAATAAACTAGTTTACTTTTATGATTCCGTTCCTTCTTTTACAGTCGCTGTTATTTGTTGGACAGTCATTGTTTTTAAAAGATCAGCAATATCAGAATGGTCTTCGCTTGAATTTAGTCTACCCCTTCCTTCAGTAACTACTGCAGAGGAGATTTCATCTGCTGTTAAGGATTGAATTACAGATGTAAGAGCATCCATAAGTTTTACTTTCGCTCTTTCTGCCGCAGCTATTTCTTCAGCATTGACAGAACTATCGCTACTTAATTTAATATCGAGACGACCATTTTCTAAAATATCAAGTGCTTCACGAGGATCATACGAAAACAAAGAAGAAACTAAAATAGTCTGCTCAGGCATACTACTTTCCATATCTGAGCTGTTTGAATATCTTATTCCAGTTGTTAATCTTGCAAGATTAAATACTTCGCGTTGAGCCTGAGAAATGCCCCAAACAGTAGCGCTTTCTGTTGCTTCTGAAGTTGGTACTAGGCTTGATGCAGATGTATACCACGTAGTTGGTGCAACATCGAATGTTTCAAGGAAAGTTACAAGTTCCGCTGTTGTGTCACGCAAGAAAGTTATTGCGTTTATCTCAGGTACGTCAGTTGTTAAGTTTTCCTCAGTACCTTCAACAGACATCGTAAAGCTTATTCCCTTTAATCCTGATATGATAGTTGCTGAATCTTGACCTAACAAAGAAGTAAATACAGAAGATATTTCTTCATTTCCTGCTTCATTTGCTTGTTCAGACAACGTTAAAAGAACTACAGAAGCAACTTCATTTGACGTGATTGGAAAAGTATCTGTTCCTATTGCCTTTGCATGGCTTTCAGTAAAGCTTCGAGAGATCTCACTGCCATCAACATCACCAGTAGTGCTATCAAAACCGGATGCAGAAAGCATTGCTGCTGACGTTAATAATACACACGCTAGACTTTTTAATAATTTCATCTATAAACTCCTTTATAAAATTAAACAGACAAATACTTGATGGTACAAATGACTTGCCAATAAAAAGTCTGGAAGAAAAAATTTTAGAAAAAAACATATTTTTTATGCATAGCTTGTATGCGTTGATGTTAATGGACCTGCGGGGAGCCAAATAAAACAAGCCGCGGAGTGTCATATTTAATAAATCTCTGGCTGTCAGCGAGGCAAGCAATTAAACGAGGACAAGAAGAAGATTGTTGGCAATTTCGCTGAATCAACCAAGCACATTAGTATTTTACCCTACCCACCAGGCAACGAAGAAGAAAATGCTGGGTTTGCAACGTCAGAGTTTAGATTAATACATCTCTTATGTTGTGGAGCATGGTCTATCGTTTTTGAGAAATTGCCCTGCGTACTTCTAAAAGAAAATTCAAAACGCAAGGTTTTATGCTGGCAAAGATTGGGGCTGATGTTCATCAGCATCAGGTGTTTGGACCCTGGCTGAAGAAAAAGTGTAGCGCCTGGAGCAATTTCGATTTCAGGAATTTCTATCATTTCCATGTAGTCGATACCGTTTTCATCTTTTCGCGGCACGTGATCGTGCAATTCGATATGGTCAAAAACCTCAGGCTGAACGGTTACTGTATGAAGGTTTATGGTAAATGTATTGCCGTTATAGATGCTGACGTACCCTGCCCCATTCTTAACGCCTTTGAGGATGTTAAGTTCAAGATTTTTGACCTCGACTTTATCTGCCGCGAAAAGGCTTAAGGTAAGAAAGAAACAGGATAGCCAGCGAATGATCATGCAATATCTTCGTTTCTCGTCACGACTGTAAGCGTTGCAATCAACATATCTTTTTTCTGTTGGACACTTTCTCCATATATGTCTATGCCAGAAAATGTCGTATTAATTTTCTCCAACGCTTTAGGAAACGGCAAGAAAAGTAATTGTAGTGCTTCATTTTCATACTGAGCTGCATATTCCCAAGTATTTGAAGGCTCTTCGCTAATAGTTTCTCTATTTAATTTATCTGTGATTGTTTGACGCAATTCTCGTGCAAACTCAATAATTAACTGCTGATATGGGCTGATGCAGAGAAACTCATCTTCAGCTGCAATCTTGTAGCCCTCCTCTTCATTATATGCCCAAGACAAATTACCCATTTTACTATCTGGTGAGCACATAGCAGTAAAAAGTTTTGCTACTTTCTTATTTGTTGCTTCTAACGTTGAGTAAAATGCCCCTGACATTGATTGGTGAAATCTTGGATTTGCCAGAGCAATCTTAGTTTGTTCTTCAAGCTCAAGTGTATTTAGCTTTATGGTAAATAATTCTCGTGCACTAATGAGAAACCTTCCGGTCGAAACCGTATCTTCAAAATCGGGGGTACTAGCATGTACAAAACTAATAAAGGTAAGAGCTAGCAGTATATTTTTTATCTTCATGAATATTTTCCTTCTAGAATTAAATCATGTTTCTGTATACCCCATTTTTGCGAACAGATTTAGATAAATTTTAATAAATTATAGTCTATAATAGCAGTATGGTACCCAGACACTGATTCATGAGCACGCTGCCTTTAGTTATTGTTACCGGCCCTTCTGGGGCTGGAAGAACCACAGCTTTGAAAGCATTGGAAGATCAAGGGTATCAGATTATTGATAACCTGCCACTGCTGATGATGCCAGCGTTAGTGGGGCATTTTACGAAAGTGCCGTTTTCTAAAAATATGGTAGTGGTCGGACTTGAAAGCATTGATTTTACTGCCCCCGAAGCAGAAAAACTTCTAAAAGATTTGCGCGCCAATCCTGCTATTAATTTGCGCATTGTATATTTAGAGTGTGATGAAGAGACCATTTTGAAGCGCTATAATGAATCACGGCGGCCTCACCCTATTGATGCCAAAGATTTGCAAACAGCAGTTAGACTTGAAAAACAGCGCCTGACACCACTTAAAAAAATTGCTGAAATACAGCTGAATACTACGGATTTTAATGCGCGGCATTTACGAAATGTTTTGCAGCATTATTTTCAAGGAGCAGATGCGCACACTCTTAAAATTCAATTGCTTTCGTTTTCTTATAAAAAATCATTACCCAAAAATGCGGATTTGATTATTGATGTGCGTTTTTTAAGTAATCCGTTTTATGAAAAGCACTTGCAACCTTTATCCGGCAAAGATAAAGATGTACAGCATTACATCAAACAGGATCAACGCTGGATGATTGTTGAGCATCATTTCAAAGAATTTTTGATCAATGCAATTTTGGGATACAAGGAACAAGGGCGCTTTTATTTGACTATCGCTTTTGGATGTACGGGAGGTCAACATCGCAGCGTGTTTGTTGCTGAATTTTTTCATAGCCTTCTTAAAAAATTACAGTATGATTGTGTTATTGAACATCGCGACCTATAGAGTGTTTTTATGATTGGTGTTTTGCTGCTTACCCATGGAACCTTGGGAAAAGCTTTGATTGAGACTCTTGAAACCATTATGGGACCTCAAGACAACATTCGGTACATCACGTGCAACCCTCATGATGACCCTGAAGTCAAAAGGCAAGAGCTACACAAAAGCATTGATGAGATTAATACCGGAAAGGGTGTGGTCATTTTAACAGATATGTTTGGCGGTACGCCTTCAAATTTAGCTATGTCGGTGCTCGGGATAAAACCGGTGGAAGTTATAGCAGGTGTTAATTTGCCGATGTTTATTAAATTTGTGGAAAACAGAAACAGCCATGTATTGCCGGAGGTAGCACAAAAAGCGTTTGATGCGGGGCGCAAGTACATCCAGATTGCTTCGACGCTTTTATCGACACCACAAGCTGTGAATTCGTAATGGACTACGAATTTAAGGTTGGCATACCCGAGGGGCTACATGCTCGACCGTGTGCAAAAATTATCGACATCCTAAAACCCTTTACGCCGCTCCGTTTTCATTGCAAGGGCAAAACTATTGATATGCTTTCAATTTTAGAGCTGCTGTTGTTGCAAATAGAGTGTGGAGAGGCGTTTACGTTGAGCACAAGTAATCCGCTGCCCTCTGAGGTGCTGGAAGATTTACAGCAAGTTTTTGGGGGATAATGAATACTGGGATCAAATGATGGATCCTCGAATTCAGGCTAAAGCCCTCGCAGGGACGACGAGAGAGGGTAAGATGCAGCCTTTTAATGTCGATGCTCTATCTGCATTTCAGTGGTGTCACATTTTTAAGAACTTTAGAACACAGTCTTGGTTCCCATCACTCTAGTCTTTACCATTTAGGTAAAATGCATATCAAACGTCCAGCGTTGAGTGATGTTAACCAAACCAATAACTCCTTTGATGATGTGACGGTAGGCAAGATGATACTGATTAGTTCGAGAGAGTTTTACGTGATAGACAAAGCTTACATTGGTGAGCAGATATCCACCAGCAGGGTGCTTATTTTGTCACGCGCTCAAAGTAAAATGCGCTTATTCGTAGCTTAATCGCGAGACTTTAAATAGTTGTCTCGCGATTTTATCCACTTAAAAAAATTACTCGTATTTTACGTAATAATACTTAATAAGCACTATAAGCACTTGTGTATTTACTTTTTAGGCGGTCACTAAGGACCCTTCTAAACATACAAACTTTCATAAATGCCGTTTGAGTTTCTTCATCTATATTTTCATTTGTTTTTACGTCATAAAGATATTTTTTACCATCCATAACACGCCATTTAAAATTGCCGTTTTCAAGATATTCCAGTTCTGCAGGTGTTCTTACAATGTAATCGATGGGACGCATTTCTAGCCCACTTTTGCTTTCCGATTGTATCTCCCTAAAGTCATTATTGCTACGAAGGCGGTTATATTCTGCTTTTACTCCATTAAATTCCCTAATTTCACCAGTTGGGAAAGTAATAAGTGTAGCTGTAATAGAAATAGGTCGCACCTTTGCTCCTATGATGATCTCATCTGAATAGTCCATGGCGTAGATACTGGAAGCAGTTATAAGTAAAGCACATACTTTTTTAAAATTTGTCATTTTATTCCTTTCGATTAAAACATTACTGTTTGCATATATTCAATATAGTAAGTTTTTTGGAATTTCCAATAAAAATTGTCGTGTTGTACGAGTTCCGCTGAAATTTTGTTTTTGCTAAATCGATGCTTTATACTCATTCACGGTATAGACTCCTTAAAAGGTAAAGTTTTCTTGGTTCGTGACAGTCTCTTGAGTGTCTAAAACCGTTGATAAGCGTAATTTACTTATCATTGGTGTCCATACCATCATCACGAAGCCTAAGGCCGTGGTGATCTTGTGCTACGCAGCGGTGAGTTTACTGTAGCTTTGCAAGTGATGCAGAATTTGCCCCAGCTTTTCCGGAATTTCCTTACGAGGAGCGACGATATCAATCATACCGTGTTCGCGTAAGTATTCCGCACGTTGAAATCCTTCAGGAAGAGTTTGACGGATGGTTTCTTCGATAACGCGTGCACCAGTAAAGCCAATGATAGCACCGGGTTCTGCGAAGCTTATATCGCCAAGCATGGCAAAGGATGCGCTAACGCCGCCGGTAGTTGGATCAGCAAGAAGCGTGAGATATGGAAGACCTGCTTCTTTTACCATTTGGACCGCAATGGTTGTGCGTGGCATTTGCATAAGTGATAGTATGCCTTCTTGCATGCGCGCTCCGCCAGATGCTGTAATAGCAAGCATTGGGCTGTGGCTTTTTACGGCAAGTTCAGCAGCCGTTACCATACCCTGCCCTGCGTATAGGCCCATGGAGCCACCCATAAAATCGAAATCAAAGATGCACACTACCAGGTTACGCCCTTTGACCTGGCCAAAAGCCACAAGCACAGAGTCTTCATGGCCTGTTTTTTGGCGGTATTCTTTGAGGCGATCTGCGTATTTTTTAGAATCTTTAAACTTTAGAGGGTCATGAATCACGGATGGCACATTTTGTAATGTGTAGACGCCGTTATCAAAGAGATGATGTAGCCGTTCCTTGGCAGAAATACGCATATGATGGCCACAGTGATGACATACATTTAGGTTTTCTTTCAAATCCCGATGAAAGAGCATGTGCTCGCAACCAGGACATTTCGCCCAAAGGTTTTCGGCGACGTCGATCTTTTTGTTAATAAGCGCCTGGATTTTGGGCTTTACAAAATTTGTGATCCAGTTCATAAACCTTCCCTCAATAAAAGTGGGGAAAAGATGGTCTTTTCCCCCTTAAGCTACTTGATTTAGACTACTCTGCGTCTGCTTCGTCAACTGCTTTTTTCTTTGGAGCAGCTTTCTTTTTAGGCTTTTCTTCCGCATCTGCTGCGTCTGTTTCTTCCTTTTTAGCTTTTTTTGCAGGTTCTTTAGCTGCATTTGGAGCTGCAGCTTCGCTTTCTTTCTTAGATTTTGCTTTGCTAAGTGCTGTTCCTAAGATATCGCCAAGCGTTGCTCCGCTATCAGATGAACCATAAGTTGATAGAGCTTCTTTCTCTTCATCCATTTCGCGCGCTTTAATAGAAAGGCTAACTTTGCGAGATGACTTTTCAACTTGTAACACTTTTGCGTCAATTTTTTCACCCACTGCAAAGCGATCTAGACGTTGGTCGCTGCGATCTCTAGCAATGTCAGCTTTTTTAATGTAGCCGTTTAAGCCATTAGCAAGCGCTACGTCCATACCTTTATCGTCAATCGCTGTAACGGAACATGTAACTACATCGCCTTTTTTCACGGATGCTAAAACATCCGCTAAAGGATCACCAGTTACTTGTTTTACACCAAGGCTGACGCGTTCTTTTTCAGGGTCGATGTCCAAAACCTTCACTTTAACCATTTGGCCTTTTGTGAATTGTTTTAGAGTTTCTTCTGTTGTTTCTTCCCAAGAGATATCGTTGATGTGTACCATACCATCGAGCTGTTCGTTGATACCAACAAATAAACCGAATTCGGTAACGTTTTTAATAACGCCTTCGAAGATACTGCCCACTGGATGATCTTCAACAAGTTTTTGCCATGGGTTATCCATACATTGCTTCAAGCCAAGGCTGATGCGGCGTTTTGACAAATCAACAGCAAGTACAACTACTTCAACGTCTTGACCAACGGTTAAGACTTTGCCTGGGTGGATATTTTTCTTTGTCCAGCTCATTTCAGTCACATAAATGAGACCTTCGATAGCTGGTTGTAATTCAACGAATGCACCGTAGTCAGTGATATTCGTGACTTTACCGGTAACTTTTTGACCTGGCTTGTATTGCAGATCAATATTTTGCCATGGGTCGTTTTCAAGCTGCTTCATGCCGAGAGAAATACGTTGCGTGTCTTTATTGTAGCGAATGACTTGAACATTAATAGTTTCACCAACTTTAAGAACTTCATTTGGATGGTTGATGCGGCGCCATGAAATATCAGTGACATGGAGAAGACCGTCAACGCCACCAAGATCAATAAAGGCACCGTAATCGGTGATGTTTTTCACCACACCGGCAACCACTTGACCTTCATTCAGGTTTGCAACAAGTTCCGTGCGTGCTTCGGCGCGTGATTCTTCAAGCACTGAACGACGTGACACAACGATATTGCTGCGGCTTTTATCCATTTTAAGGATTTTGAATGGTTGCACGATATTCATCAATGGTGCGAGGTCGCGAATTGGGCGAATATCAACTTGGCTACCAGGCAAGAAGGCAACAACGCCGTCAAGATCAACAGCAAAACCACCTTTGACGCGGCCAAAAATGACGCCGTCGATGTGCGCGCCAGAAACAAGGGCTTCCTCTAACACATTCCAGGATGCTTCGCGGCGGGCTTTTTCAACGCTGAGCATGGCTTCGCCGTGGCGATCTTCAAGGCGCTCAACGTAGACTTCGATACGGTCACCGATTTTTGCTTCGTGCATTCCGGCGCGGCCCGTAATTTCCTTAAGAGGAACGCGGCCTTCCGATTTCATGCCAATATCGATAGTGGCCATGTCGTTGTGGATGCTGATGATAGTGCCTTTAACAACTTTGCCTTCAAAGGTGCGGCTGTCTTGCATGAATTCGTTTAAAAGAGATTCGAAGTTTTCTTTTTGAGCTTGCATAGAAATGATGTCCTGGGGGGTGGCTCGTGTATAAATGTTTAAGTAATGAGCCGGTTAGAGGTTATAACTGCCAGGATTATGCCACAGATGGCGGCTGATTGCAAAGGGGTTTTGATGGAGAAGATTGAGGGAGGAAAAATAAAAAAGGGATTGCTGTGATGAGCAATCCCTTTTGCGAAGTAAATGAAGTCGTGAAATTTATTTAACAGCCTCTTGAAGTATGTACCTGAAGGCATTTTTACTTTTAGGCGCCAAATTTGTGCCTTTTATGTTACGAGCAACATCCTCTTGTAAGATAACAGTATCCGCATTTCCAGCTACTAAATCATCAATTTGAGAAGCAATTGCTATATTAATTTTTCCTATATAGCTTGCGCGAAATTGCTCTACGTTTTTATCTATTGGAATAGTGATTCCATCGAAAGTTAAAGCTTGAATTCTTAAATTTAAGTCTCTTAAAAATTCTTCTTTAGTAACCTCTTTAAGCTTAGCTCCCACCATATAACCAATCATGTTATTGCTATATTGTACTAATAGGATGCTATTATTTCCTCCTGGCTGGAGCTCATTCACTTTAGTCTCAAGCTTTTTTAGTACTTGCGCTTTGACAACAGGCCAAAAGCCAGCAAGGCTGTTTGCTTTTTTTGCAGCTTTATATGCTTCCACGAGAGATGAGTCCTTAAAGGCAAGGTTTAAAACTCTATCATCTGCTGTCGCATGTTGATCAAAAGCACCGCTGAGATTGCTTGGTGTTATATCAGAGTGCACTCTTAGGGCACGAACTTCTCTACTTACATCATCTAGCTTATGTAAAATATCATCTAAATCAACCCGCCCGCTAGCTGCTGAAGAAGAATGAACGGTAGGCGCTGGAACGGGAGATGGAGAAGAGAGGCCTTTTACTTCAATCTCCCTCTTCCACTTTGTTGCTTCTATTTTTGCCTGAGTAGGATTCAAGTTCGAAAATTCAGAATCAATGCCGGAAGAAGCAAGTGGCTTACGTCCTTCAGCTTCTTCAACCCGCCTTTTATAAGCAGAACCTGTTAATTTAACCTGAGTTGGATTCATTGACAAAAATTCCGCATCAATCGTCGATCCTCCTGCTGCTTTTTTAGGAGTTGCTAACGTAGCAGCATTTACACTCAAACTTCCTATTGAAAGTAATAAAAGAGTTTGTAAAAGGTATTTCTTCATAATGTTCTTATGCCTTTGTGTATTGTCGTTATACTACCCGAAAACTTTTAATCAATCGTTAACGGTTATTGAGGAGAAACAAAAGAAGGAATGGAACCCTCACTAACACTTTGATCAAGATGTTGATTAGTCACTGCAGAAGAACTGCTAGGATTTGGAGTCATTAAAGAGGCTGGTATAGTGTCGGCTGGTTTTGGAGAAACAAATGAAGAATTTGTAGAGCCTACAGCCCCACCTGAAGATAAGAGCTTACGCTCTTCTTCTTTAAGGCGCTCATATTCTTTTTTCCACTTAGAACCAAGCAATTTAATTTGTGTTGGATTACCGGAAAAAGACCCCGGAATGTTTTCAAGAGGAATGGTAAGATTTTTAGCGAGCTCTTCTGCTTGCTTTTTGTACTGTTGCCCCTTTACAGCTGCTTGGGTTGGATTGAATGAAGCAAATTCAGCATCCATTGCACTCAAGGAACCAAATACATTAATGCTGAGAAAGACTAAAAAAATATGCGCTGAAAAGTGTATCATTATTTTTAAATACTTGCTGTACCTACAATTCCAGCTTACACGTTTTTTAATTAATTTTTAGTTAATCCTACTTATAATACTTAAAGGATGGTTAGATTAAGGATATAATTTTTAAGCACCACAACAATTTATCTTTGCGTGTAATATGCAAAGATAAGTTGTATAGGAAATTAAGATTAATTTAGAATGTTTTAATTAGCGCTTCGATCGCAACCTTAAAAGCGCCTTTTGTTTTATCAGTTGGAAAATTTGCAGGACGTACGGCTGGTATATTTGACTGCAAGAGATTTGTAGCGTCCCCACCAACCAAGATGCGATCAATTTCATTATTGACGGCATCAACAATTGTTTGAACAGTAACTAGCTTCGTTCTTTTGAGTGTAGAAAGATTTGCATCACCAGGAATTGGTACAACTGTATAATCAGCAGTATCAATAACCCTTTCCAAATCACTTATTAATCTCGATGGCTTTCTTTTATCTGCAGCAGCAACTACTCCATTTACAAGGAGAGTATCCCCAGCTTTTGGTAAAGTCTTTATCCAAGCAGATATAAGGGTTGTTATTTTCGTTTTAGAAAAAGCTATCCAG
Source organism: Alphaproteobacteria bacterium (assembly GCA_021298215.1). Classification (GTDB taxonomy): domain Bacteria; phylum Pseudomonadota; class Alphaproteobacteria; order Paracaedibacterales; family CAITNM01; genus CAITNM01. The sequence continues at coordinate 2,341 of JAJTEE010000014.1, read as the reverse complement.
GTATCGTTGCTTCCGTTGGCAACGGCCTTGATTAACTCATCTGTATCCGTTCCGGGCAAACCAGCATGATGTACAGCAACCAAAGGGAGTGCAGATAAAGCAGCAACTTGCTTTTTAAGATTTGAAGCTGCAAGCTTAGCTTGCGTAGCATTTAGGGTTTCAAATTCAGGGTCAATAGTACTTGAAAAAATTGCAGATGTACTTGCAAGGACTAAAAAACTTTTTGCTGTGATACTTTTCATTATAGAAGCTCCGGTGTAATTTCGTTAACAGTAATACAAAAACTCCTAAGCCAATTTTATAAGAAATGCAAGATAAAATTTAGATAATAAACAGTAACATTAAACGAATAAAAAAGCTCCCTTCATTAATGAAAGGAGCTTTAATAACAAAACTATTATTGGCTGATAGCGCCCAAAATAGCAGCTTTGAAAGTACCTTTCTCAAGGTCACCAACAGTCGCACCACCTATAACAGTAGCCGCGTCTAACACTACTGTGTTATCAGCACCTGGGAAAAGAAGGTCTAACCAAGCATCAAAAGCTGCGCCCATTGCAACGTTAACGCTTTGCACACTTGCGTTTAATGCATGCATAGAAGCATCAACAGGTACAGCAGCACCATGAGCAGCTAAAGCTGCATGTGTAGTAGCGTTTACTTGAGCTGCGAATCCGGCTTTTAAAGCACCTTTAGACTGATCAGCAACTCCATGACCACCTGCTGGAGCACCTGCGAAAAATGCCGTACCATCCGCACCAACAATAACTGTATCAACAAAAGCATTAAAAGCAGCAATTACTGGAGCTTTAATTGCATTAATGTATAGTTGTGTGTCTGCACCAATAGTTTGTAATAGAGCATCAGTATCTGTACCAGCTAAACCGCCATGGTGAGCCGCTGCACCACCAAGCCCACGAAGACGCGCTACTTCAGTTTTAAGTTTTGTAGCTGCCATTTTAGCTTGAGTAGGGTTCATATTTGTGAATTCGCCATCAATTGCGCTTAGTGAACTAACTGTAACAGCTGTTATAACGGCTGCACTTAATAAATGTGTTAATTTCATAGATTATCTCCAATTTTGTTAAAAGCTTAAAACAAAAAATAAGCGAGCTCCTCGCTTATCAGTGCAGAGGCCCTTTAATTTTCATATGGAAGGCCATAGCATATGGATAACCTATATACCATTGGAGTAAAAATTGCAAGTATTATTTTAAAATAAAAAAGCTGTTATTTAAAAAATAACAGCTTTTAATGCTGATTTTTAGCAGCTTTTAGAAACTATAAACTACGCCTACGTTAAAACTGTGTACTTTAGGTTGGTGTTTAATTTTTACAGTATCTGTTTGAGCCGCGTTAGCTGTATTCTTTGCAGACGCATTCAGTGTTTTACTACGATGCATTGCATACTTATATTCTGTTCTAAGACTTAGTTCCTTAGTCAAAGCAAAACGAGCACCAATACCCGGAACAAAGGCTACACTTGTATAACCTTTATTAATTGCTGCTGAAACGTTAGCTGGAGTAGGATCTGAGAACTTCACTTTAAAACGTCGTGCTTCTACACCTAAAATCACATAAGCTGTGCAATTTTCACTTGGAAGAAAGCCTAAATGAGCAGAAAGACCATACGCACCCGTTGAAGTACTTGACAAATTTTTAGGTGTTGTACCTGCAAATACAGGATTTTGTTTATCTTTCAGGCTATCAAATTGATAGAAAAGTTCCGCTGCTGTCCAAAAACCACTAACTTTCATTCCATAACCAGCAAAAATCATTACTGCAGGAGATGTTTTTGAGAGACTAAAATTGCCTTGGTCTTGCAGTACTTGCTGACCAGCAACTGCTGCATCATTAGAAATAGCCAATTGGTTTTTTCCACCCAACACAGATACACCAGCTGCCGCACCTGCGTACGCGCCAGAAGAGATTTGAGGAGCTGCAGATAAATGCGCTGCCGTTGCAAGAGTTGCAAAACCTAGAGATAAAGTTTTTTTCATTGAAAATTCCTGTCGTAAAATTACGTTATTTGTAGGTAACATAGCCTTATATAAGAGAAAAAGTCAAAACCTTTGAAAGTTAATGATGCAGCATGATAGGAAGGTGTGGCGAATAGGTAACAGGGTTAATGAAGACGAGATGCGAAAGCATTTACAGAATTAGATTGCCGAGCGTAACAATCTAATGTGTTATCGATAATATTCACTAGATCCTGTTTTTCAACGGGACGTCATTATTCAGCACAATATAAATACGTTAGAAGGAATTAGCAATGGAGAAGATAATAGATGAGATAGAGGGGCAAGCAGAGAGATCACAAGCAAGGAGTTGATGCGAGGAGATT
>JAJTEE010000023.1 GCA_021298215.1 Alphaproteobacteria bacterium | reverse complement strand
GAGAAGATTTTTAATTTGGATATTGATTGGTATTGTTTTCTACTTTGTTTACTCAATTAAACATAGTCATCTAAATAAAAAACCGGCCTAAGCCGGTTTTTTATTACGTTATTACTTGATTAAAGAGAAAGAACCCATTGAACAATTGTTTTAATATCTTCTTCTTTAACTTGCGGGTGAGGTGGCATTGGAACTGGGCCCCAAACGCCGCTACCGCCTGCTTTTACTTTAGCAACTAATTTCGCTTCAGCCCCTTTGTCACCTTTATACTTGGCTGCAACATCTTTATAAGATGGTCCAACCACTTTTTTTTCAACGCCATGACAAGCTAAACATCCACTTTTTTGAGCTAACGCTTCAGCAGCTTTAGCATCTGCGGCTTGAGCTTGATTTGCTAAAAACGCACCGACCATTGCAACACTTAAAATTACTGATTTCATATTATTTCAACCCTTAAATTGATTTTGCGATTGTTATGATACTCCTAAACTTATTTAAATTAAAAGTAATTTAAATAAAATTAGCCCATTAATATTCTTGAACTAAATACTCAGCTATTAGGCTATGTGATTGGTTTGGATAGACTATTATACTGTTCTCAAGAGCGTTGACGCTTTCCACACAAATCATTTTTTTCCATTCATGCTCAGTGCCCATATCAACCATAGTTTTAACTTTTTTATCCCAGGGCGTCCAAATCACCGTTGATTCGCTATTTTGTTTTTGTATAGTAATTTTTCGATTAAACCCCTCATCATGAATCACGCATGTATCTTTTGTATTTAAATAAACTCTATCAAATTCAGCATCAAATTTAATTTGATCTTCTTGAGTAAATTTTTTATATCCTCTGACTTTATCTGAATAGATTTTATTTTCTAAACCTGTCACCTTAATGTTTTCTATGTCACTTATTCCAAAATAAGTGTGATAGCCCTCGCCAATTAAAAAAGGCTGCTCAGATAGATTTGTTGTTTTAAGGTCTAAATGAATTGAGTTTCCAACTGTGATAGTAAGTTCTAAATTAAATTGATATGAAAGCTGCCTATTAACCTCAGGAGTTGGAAGCATTACCAGTGTGACTTTAGTAGCGCCATTTTCTAAATCAATAACATCATTAATACGCCATGGAATGACTCTTGCAAATCCGTGAGGACAAAAACTTCCATCGGTAGGATGAGCGCCAAACCAGGGCCAGCAAATGGGGACACCGCCTCGAATAGATCTTCCATGCATGTATCTCGCATTGCTTGAAAGCCAGAACACTTCCTCTTTTACATTATGTGGCTTCCATTGCATCAAATGAGCACCCTGAAGAGCAATCTTTGCAGAAGCTAACTCATTATTAATTGTGATAAATTTTAATCCAACTTCATTTTGGCTAATCTCATAACTTTGAGCAGAGGATATATTTTTTTCGCTTAACATTTTAAAATTAAATTTCTTCTAATTTTGAAATATCTCGAATAGCGCCCTTGTCAGCACTTGTAGTCATTAATGCATAAGCCCTTAGTGCTTGAGATACTTTTCTTGTCCTTGGTTTAGGTTTCCAAGCATCTTTACCTTTAGCATTCATTTTATTTTTTCTTTGAGCGAGAGTTGCATCATCGACCATTAAATTAATTGTTCTATTCGGAATATCAATTTCAATCTGATCATTTTCTTCAATAAGTGCTATCTCTCCTTGTTCTGCAGCTTCCGGTGATATATGTCCAATACTTAGCCCTGATGTTCCTCCAGAAAATCTTCCGTCAGTTAAAAGTGCACAAACCTTACCGAGACCTTTAGACTTGAGGTAAGAAGTTGGGTATAACATTTCTTGCATGCCCGGACCACCTCGAGGTCCTTCGTAGCGAATCACAACAACGTCACCTGGTTTAATTTGATCGGCTAAAATTGCCTCTACAGCAGCGTCTTGACTTTCAAATACACGCGCAGGTCCAGAGAAAATACGCAATACAGAAGTCGGAACGCTAGTCGTATAACGCAACTCTTCTGCTTCAAACATACTTATATCAATGCCTGCTGTTTTTACAATACAGCCATTACGTGCAATATTTCCAAACAAAGCTGCGAGCCCACCGTCTTGGCTGTATGCGTGATCTTTATCTCGAATACAACCAGAAGTTCTGTCATCATCTAAAGTTGGATAGAGCATGCTTTGACTAAATGCAATTGTCGTGGGTATGCCTCCTGGTGCAGAACGATAAAAATTTTTTACTTCTTCATTTTTGGTTGTCATAATATCCCAATGATCTATTGCTTCTCCTAGAGTTTTGGAGTGGACTGTAGAAACATCTCTATGAATTAATGAAGCACGATCAAGCTCTCCCAATATTCCCATCACACCGCCAGCTCTATGAACGTCTTCCATGTGGAACTTATCCGTAGCAGGTGCTACTTTTGCTAAACAAGGTACTTTTCTTGAAATGCGATCTATATCTTTCATTGTGAAGTTAACCTTAGCTTCATGAGCTGCCGCAAGCAAATGAAGAACAGTATTTGTTGAGCCCCCCATTGCAACATCCAAGCTCATGGCATTTTCAAAAGCTTTAAAATTTGCAATGTTTCTTGGTAGGACACTTTCATTATCTTCTTCATAATATTTTTTCGCCAAATCAACAATTAGTCTTCCAGCTTCCTGGAATAATTTTTTTCGGGCTGCATGCGTCGCTAACGTACTCCCATTACCAGGAAGGCTTAATCCCAAGGCTTCCGTTAAACAATTCATTGAGTTTGCGGTAAACATGCCAGAGCAAGAGCCGCATGTCGGACAGGCTGATCTTTCAATTTCATCAGAGTTTTGATCAGATACTTTTGGGTCAGCACCGGCAACAATTGCATCCACTAAATCTAATTTCTTTACTTGATTATTCCAGTTAACCTTTCCAGCTTCCATGGGACCTCCTGAAACAAAGACTACAGGAATATTAATTCTGAGAGCTGCCATGAGCATACCAGGTGTTATCTTGTCGCAATTTGATATACAAACAATGGCATCTGCACAGTGAGCATTTACCATATATTCGACGCTATCTGCAATAAGGTCTCGGCTTGGTAAACTGTATAGCATGCCATCATGACCCATAGCGATACCGTCATCTACCGCAATGGTATTAAATTCTTTAGCAACGCCACCATGCTTTTCAATTTCTCTCGCTACAAGTTGTCCTATATCTTTTAAGTGAACATGCCCCGGAACAAATTGAGTAAATGAATTACAAACAGCAATAATTGGCTTTGTAAAATCTTCATCTTTCATTCCCGTTGCTCGCCAAAGTGCGCGAGCACCAGCTTGATTTCTACCATGAGTTGTCGTTTTAGAGCGATATACAGGCATAATGACCTCTTACAATTACAATCAATTCAAACAATTATTTTAACTTATAATGACAACAAATTTATGTTTATTCACCCCCAAATAAATCCTGTAGCGCTCAGTCTTGGGCCGTTCCAAATTCATTGGTACGGAATCATGTACCTTTTTGCTTTTATAGGATTTCTTCAGTTAGGTAAATTTCAAATCAAAACACGTCCCTGGCTATCATGGAACGAAAAGATGTTAGATGACGCTTTTTTTTATGGGGCTATTGGTGTAATTGCAGGGGGTCGATTAGGTTACATTTTATTTTATCAGCTGCAATATTATATTCGGGAACCGATTGAGATCATTGCCTTATGGAAAGGCGGCATGTCATTTCACGGCGGATTTTTAGGTGTACTTATCGCTATGATTTTCATGGCTAAAAAATATAAAATAACTTTACTCTCAATTTTAGATTTTATTGCTCCTCTAGTTCCTCTGGGTCTTGCTTTCGGTCGCATTGGAAATTTTATTAATGGAGAGCTATGGGGCAGGCCTACACAATTTTACTTAGGCATGATCTTTCCAAATGTAGATGACATTCCAAGACATCCCTCTCAGCTTTACGAAAGTTTTTTTGAGGGCTTTGTTATGTTTATCTTGCTTTGGTTATATTCCAGTCAAAGAAGGAAGACAGGCCAAATAGCTGCTTTATTCTTAATACTATACGGAACGTTTAGATTTTTAATTGAATTTACAAGAGAGCCTGACTCATTCTTAGGTTTGCTCTTTCTTAATCTTTCAATGGGTCAATGGCTATCTATTCCCATGCTCTTGGCTGGCATTTATCTTTTTAAGAAAAACTAACAACAGCGTTTTACACCACTCCATTTTTTCTCAATCGTAGCTTGATAAAAATTTTTTTTACTCATCAATTTATGTTTTTTTGAACATTTTTTATGATTCTGCATATATAGATCGTAGAGATCATCTCCTGATAATCTTCGTATGAAGATATATACTGATTTTATTATTTTTAACATAGCTTATTAATTCTTTTTGAAAAATGAAATTCTTAGCATATCAACAACAACTGTCCATAAAATAATAAGTAAAAATAAAGTAATAAAGGCATCTAATTTTTGATTAAAAATTAATTGGTGGGTAATAGACATTTTACTATCATCAATGAGTCCTAAATTTATTTTATCTGTCAGATCTCTTGCTGCGGCGATAAATCCAACCCTAATATCTTGACTAAATATTTTTTGATAAGCAGCTGTCGTCGTCACAATAATCAGCCAAATTAGAGGCAAGCCTGTTACCCATGCATATTTTAATTTATTTGATTTAATTAGAATGCCCGTACCTACAGATAATGCAATAGCTGCAAGCATTTGATTTGCAATGCCAAACAGGGGCCATAAAATATTTACACCACCATTGGGATCTATCACGCCAATGTATAAAAAATATCCCCAGCAACTTACAACAATTGCGCTACTTAAAATAATAGATGGCATCCATGATGTTCGGCCAAACTTTGGATAAATATTACCAATCATATCTTGTAACATAAATCTTCCAACACGAGTGCCTGCATCTAGCGTGGTTAGAATAAATATTGCTTCAAACATAATGGCAAAGTGATACCACATCGCTAATAGATTTGTACCGAAAGCTTTGCCGAATATATTTGCCATCCCTACTGCTAATGAAGGAGCGCCACCTGTTCTTGCAAAAAGTGATGTTTCACCCATATTTTTTGCAAGTAATTCCATTTCTTCAACTGTCACTTTAAATCCCCATGCATTTATTTTTTGAATGGCACCTGCAGCTTCTGCTCCAACCACACCTACAGGACTATTAATTGCAAAAAAGATACCTGGTTCTAATACTGTTGCAGCTATTAAGGCCATAATGGCTACGAAAGATTCTAGAAGCATCGCTCCGTAACCAATCATAGGAATATATTTTTCATTATCTAATAGTTTAGGGGTTGTACCTGATGCTATTAAAGAATGAAATCCGGAAATAGCGCCACACGCTATGGTAATAAAAACAAAAGGGAAAACACTTCCGCCGAAAATAGGGCCTGTGCCGTCAGTAAATTGAGTTAATGCAGGCATCTTAATTTCCGGTTGCAATGTCATGATTGCAACAGCTAAAACAATCACTGTGCCCAGCTTTACAAAAGTCGATAGATAATCTCTCGGTGCTAACAAAAGCCAAACCGGAAGAACTGCTGCTGCAAAGCCATAAAAAATAACTGCCCATGCTAATGTCAAGCTGTCATGGTCAAAATAAGCTCTTAAGGTTTGCGAATGATCAATTAAACCTCCAGCAAAAACAGCTAAAAGTAATAATCCAAATCCAATTAACGATGCTTCAAGTACTCTTCCAGCTCTGATGGATCTTAAGTAAATGCCAATAAAAATTGCTATGGGTATAGTTGCAGCAACTGTCGACGTTGCCCAAGGGCTATGTTTCATAGCATTTACAACTACCAATCCTAAAACGGCAATCAAAATCACCATGATTAAAAAGGTACCAATCAATGAAGCAGTTCCACCAATCACGCCAATCTCTTCTCTTGCCATTTGCCCTAAGCTTTTTCCGTTACGTCTCATCGAAAAAAATAGTGTGGTCATATCTTGGACAGCGCCCCCCAATACAGCGCCTATGAGTATCCATAACATTCCTGGAAGATAACCAAACTGTGCAGCCAATGTAGGGCCAACTAGAGGACCTGGTCCAGCTATAGCAGCGAAATGGTGACCAAATACAATCCATTTGTTTGTAGGAATAAAATCTTTATCATTTCTTAGTCTTAGGGCTGGGGGTTTTTTGTGTTCGTCAATAACTAAAACTGTTGCCGCAATCCAGCTTGCATAAAACCTATAAGCAATCATGAACACACATATAGCTGCTGTAATAAACCAAACAGCATTGATGCTTTCGTTTCGACTCAGTGCAATCGTAGAAAAAGCAATAGCTCCCAATATAGCTATTAGAAACCAAACTATATTTTTTAAAGATTTTTTAATCATGTTGTACCCAAACCTGACGTTTAAATTAATTTATTGCGATATATCTTTGATATACTTTGTTTCCCATTTATTCTTTTAATTATATGCAATTAATAAAAATTAAAAAAACTAATTTCATTGTAAGTATATAAATCATATCTTGGCGGCTCATAAAATTATTCTTGGTGTTACAGGAGGCATAGCTGCTTACAAAGCTGCTGAATTAACTCGCCTTCTTATTAAGAACGATTTTGATGTTCAAGTTGTGATGACTGAATCGGCCAGCCATTTCATAACACCGCTCACTTTCCAGGCTTTGTCTAGCAAAGAAGTATTAACAAGTTTATGGAAAAGTAACGCAAGCAATGGCATGTCGCATATAGAGCTATCAAGAAATTATGACCTTATTATGATTGCTCCAGCCAGTGCTAACTTCCTTGCAAAATTAACACATGGTTTTGCTGATGATCTTTTGTCTTCTTTATGTTTAGCAAGGACGTGTCCAATTGCTTTAGCACCAGCCATGAATGTCCATATGTGGACCAATGCGGCCACTCAGCGCAATGTTTCTCAATTAAAGAAAGATGGTGTCTTATTTTTTGGTCCAGACTCAGGCGAACAAGCTTGTGGCGATGTAGGGCTGGGAAGAATGTTAGATGCTGAAGAATTATTTAGATCAATTCAAAATCATCTCACGCCGAAATTACTTAAAAATAAAAGATTGCTAATAACTTCTGGTGGCACAATTGAAATGATAGATGATGTAAGAGGTATTACAAATCTTAGCTCAGGTAATATGGGTGCTGCTATTGCTAATACTGCTGAGTCTATGGGTGCATCGGTCACTTTAATTTCATCAACGCAACAAGTTTTTTCAGAAAATATAAATGTCATTCATACAACCAATGCTCATTCCATGCACCAAGCCGTGCTAGAACATATAAACAATCAAGATATTTTCATAAGTGTAGCCGCTGTTTCTGATTACAAACCAAAAGAAATATTTAAAGGAAAACTAAAAAAAGATAATTCAGATATCACGCTTCAACTCACCCCAACAATCGATATTCTTAAAGAAATAGGATTATCTAAAAATAAAATATTTAAAGTAGGCTTTGCTGCAGAAAACGAAAATCTGATTGAGAATGCACAAAAAAAATTGAAGGAAAAAAATTTAGATTTAATTGTGGCAAACTTAATTCATGAATCTATGGGCCTTGAAGATACTAAGATTTCAATAATCGATAAAAACAATGTTATTGAGATGCCAAAATCAAATAAAATAGTTGCAGCAAAAGCTATTTTGAAAGAAATAGCTCATCGTATACATTCGGATAAATAACATGAGTCTAATTATTGATTTTAAAATTTTGGATAAACGTATCGAGGAAATGTTACCTAATTATGCTTCACCAGGTTCAGCAGGTCTCGATCTTCGGGCATGTACTGAACACGTACAAACTATCAATCCTGGCGAAACATTTCTTATACCTACTGGCATTTCTATCTTTATTAAAGACCCTTCTTATGCAGCCCTTATTCTTCCCAGATCGGGTTTAGGCCATAAACACGGGATTGTTTTAGGTAATTTAGTAGGCCTAATTGATTCGGATTATCAAGGTCAATTGCTC
>JAJTEE010000008.1 GCA_021298215.1 Alphaproteobacteria bacterium | reverse complement strand
GGCATAACATCCACTAGCGCTGTGGAACTTCTTCGGCTACACCTGCTCTCTTCTCCCTCTGCTCCCGCTGAGTGCCACACGGCACCACTAAAACGAGTCTGTTCGTTTCTTATTGAGTCCTTTCGTTACCTTAACCCACATATTCTAGTCGACTAGCAATTCTATTATCACAATTTGAGCTCAGATGATTGCGATCTTAAAATCTAATACCATCGTCTCACAAAACTTTCCTCCTGGCAAAAATTATTATAGCCCATACCTCAACGCCTCTTTGGCCTTGGCGTGCGGGTTTGGGCTTTTCGATTTTTGACAAATAGCTTAGTTTATGCTGCGTAACTTTCCTTGACAATTCTCGCTCAAATTTCCATATTTAAATCGTCAATATCTTATACATGAGTATCATGGATTATTCGTTTCAATATTAAGTAACCGCGTATTTACGCTTTTCACTACATTGAAATGAGAAATTAATGACGACTTTAATACAAATCCAGAATCTTGGAATTTTTTTCCCTCATAAAACGTGCTTTGAGAATTTTTCTACAGATGTTCACACAAGTAGTCGTATCGCTATTATTGGACAAAATGGTAGTGGCAAATCAACATTGCTAAAAATTTTACTTGGCGACATGGAACCTTCATCAGGCATTATTCGCATTACGCCAAATACTAGGGTGGGATATGTTCCACAGGTAATCGATGAATTTAAATCATTAAGCGGAGGGCAGCGTTTTAATGCGGCATTAACGCAAGTGCTAAGTCAACAGCCTGATATCTTGCTGCTTGATGAACCAACCAATCATCTGGATTTTAAAAACCGACAATCCCTTATGCACATGTTACGGCAGTACCAAGGCACCTTAATTGCTATATCTCATGACATAGATTTTTTAGGAAATTGCGCTCATATCTTATGGCACATTGATGATGGAAATGTACATATTTTTAAAGGAACATACGATGCTTATATGAATGAAGCACGCTCAAAACGTGCTTCTATTGAACATGAATTAAGAAAATTAGAACGTCAAAAAAAGGAAGCGCATCATTCTTTGATGAAAGAACAAGAACGCGCTAGCAAACGTAAATCTTATGGAGAGAAAAAATATGCTGACGATAAAATGGCTTTAAGGGCCGCTCAAGGACAAGGTGAAAATACGCATAATAAAAACAAGAAGAAAATTTCTCATGCTAAAAACGAGCTAGTGGAGCAGTTAGTATCTTTACGTTTACCTGAAATCATTACGCCAAAATTTTCTATTCAAGCAGCGACGCTTGGAGATCAGACCATCGTATCCATTAACGATGGATGCGCTGGGTATAGTCCGAATGATATTATTTTGCGTGATCTTTATTTATCCATGAGCGCAAAAAGCAGAATTGCCATTTGTGGAAATAATGGCAGCGGTAAATCGACGTTAATTAAAGCTATTTTGGGTGATAAAAATATAATCAAATCTGGTGATTGGTTGGTGCCAAATGATGTAGGGTATCTTGATCAACACTACGGAACGATTTGTCTTAAAAAAACAGTAATTCAAACGATTTCCGAGCTCGCGCCATCTTGGGATCATGCCGAATTACGTCGGCACTTGAATGATTTTTTATTTCGCAAAAACGATGAGATACAGCAAAAAGTTGAGTCTCTTTCAGGTGGAGAAAAAATGCGTTTAAGCCTTGCTCAAATTGCTGCAAAAACACAAAAACTTTTAATACTAGACGAAATCACTAATAATATTGATTTAACAACAAAAGAGCATTTACTTGAGTTTTTGAATGCATATCCTGGCGGATTTATTATTGTGTGTCATGATGAAGGATTTTTAGAAAAGCTATCACTAGATACTTCGTATATTATTGAAAATAAAACTTTAAAACTACTGTGAACTTTTGGTTTGAAGCCAACGATCAATAAGTTTTTCAACTTGCTCATGAGAAGAGATGATGTTTTTTTGTTCAACATTATCGTTCTCATCTAAAGAGAAGGCTCCGATGAAGGTAACGCCTTGGGAAACTACAAGGCTTTTATTTGGTATTGGCTCTTCCTTCATAAAGTTTTGATATGCTTGCTTTTCTGCATCCAGCAGCACATGCACCATCGACAGACCATCGTATCCTGCAACGCGCAATATTTCTTTGATCAGCCGATCCTTACCGAAAATATATTGCTCACGATCAAATTGAAATTGGTCTCGCAGTTTCTTTTTTAAATTTTCATACGTAGCACGAACTTCTGAATTTTGAATAAGCGCATCACGAAATAGTAAGTCTTTAGCAATTTCAGCATGCCCTTTATCCCACACGTGCAGATTGTAAGATTGTGGATTTGTTTTTATAAAAAAGCGCCTCAGCGGCATTCCATATTCCCCAAGTGCATCATATCCAATTGCTGCAAGAAATTGGTTTAATTTACAAACCTGCGCAATATCTTCAACTTCAATAGTGATATCAATAATAGGCTTTGCCATAAGATTGGGCACGGAGGTGCTACCTTTATGGTGGATAGCAATGACGAGATCTTTAAAAATATTTTTTAAGATCTCTGCTTCTTGCACAAAAAGATTTGGCCATTGAGAATTATAAGGAGCCAGTATAATTTCTTGCATTTGTTAACTATCTCACTTTTATAAAAAATTCACACCACATCCAGCACTGATTTTTTAAATTTTGATCATACATAATAAACCTATAGATAAAAAAATGACAATCTTAGATTGTTATTGTTATAGTGTAGAACGTAAAAAATAGATCATCGTTTATGAACTCTCTTCATAAGAAAATTCGCTGTTTTGGTAATGGAGTAGGGAAAGAATTTTACGCACATTACCATGATCATGAATGGGGCATACCATCTCATGATGATCAACATTTATTTGAGATGCTTATTCTTGAAGGTGCGCAAGCAGGTCTTTCCTGGGAAACAATCCTTAAGAGGCGTAGTGGTTACCGCGAGGCTTTTCATGGATTTGATGCAGAGCGGATTGCTTGCATGCGTGATAATGAATTAGAGGCACTGCGCAGTAATCCACACATCATTCGTAACCGACTTAAGATATATAGCGTGCGAAAAAATGCTCAAGCGTTTCTTCAGATTCAAAAAGAGTTTAGGTCTTTTGATGCTTATGTTTGGTCGTTTGTGAATGGACGACCTATAACTAATCATTGGCAGCATTTTAAAGAGGTGCCTGCAACGACTCCTGAAAGCAATGCTTTATCGAAAGATTTGAAAAAGCGAGGCATGGCATTTGTGGGCTCCACTATCATTTATGCTTATATGCAAGCCATAGGGATGGTGAATGATCACCTTACAACATGTTGGTGTTACGGAAGATAATTAATTCTAAAAAAGATTTGTATATTTTTTCATTTTAGAATATTGTGACAATCTTTATCGTTTATACATATTTATGAAGACAAAATCACACGTATTTATTTGTTTTATTACTCTATTTTCTAACATTTTTTCTGCAGAAGAACAAATCGAAAACGCAGTTGTTATTGTTGGAAACAATCGTACTGCAGGCTCTATTTCTTTTGAAAGCATTTCAGATATTGTAGATCAAGAAAATGCTGATTTTACTTATAGCGCGTCATTCCCAGGGCAACGAGTTGTCAGCATAGATACACAATTTTGTGCTACGGAAGATGAACATATACAAGGTGATTTTACAGCCACGCAACTGTTCGCTCCAAATTCTCAAAATACAGTAATATTTGAATGGTTTCCCCCCTCATCAATGACTACCGTTGCAAATATTACAATCGCCAATTCCATGACCGAAGCTTTAAGGAAAGCTTTTGCGATTTTGGAACCAGGAGGACAGTTAATAATTGATAACCATCCGTTTTTTGCGTTTGCCATGGAAAAAGAAATAGCAATACAAATGCATAGCCCATTCGCCTTAGTTTTAGGGATAGCTGAATATTCTCAAATTTATAATGCTTTATGTAGCAGTGAAAAAAGTCAGACTCTTTCACTATTTTCTACGCAAGCATATCTAGAATCTGTTGCTCTGATTCAAAAAATATTTGCAACAGATGAAGCAACCATCGTGAATACCTTAAGAAAATTAATGGAGAACGCGCTTAATATTCTTCAACAAAAGAAGATTAATGTTCTTTTGAAATCTATCATAAGTGACCCTATGGGATATATGTTCCTTTGGGGTTATCATGCTTTTTCACGCAGCACTATTATGGGAAACTGTTTAAAGAAAATAGGATTTGATACTAGTGAATCTCAAGTAGAATTTGTTAATGAAAACCCCTTTAATAAACGTAAATGGGCTTGTTTGATACACACAGTTAAGCCTGGTATAGCGACTTCTCCAACGGATAGCACAGGTCCATCATCAGCGACAGTAGCATAGCTAATCACCTAAACCATCTGCTCTGGCCTAATATGTTTTGAAAATTCTTCACGGCTTAGCAGTCCTAGTTGTTCAGCTGCATCGGCTAAGGTGGTATCGTCCTCAAGAGCTTTTTTAGCAATTTTTGCCGCGTTATCGTAGCCAATGATGGGATTAAGAGCTGTCACCAACATTAGTGATTTATCAAGATTATCTTTTAATCGCATTTCATTAACGGTCATACCTTCTAAACAATTATCGCAAAAACTTTTAGATGCATCTGTAAGTAAACTTATTGATTCCAGAATATTGTGAATAATAACTGGTTTAAAAACATTGAGCTGAAAATGCCCTTGGCTACCTGCAATGGTAACAGCTGTGTGATTGCCTATTATTTGGCAACAAACCATAGTCATGGCTTCGGCCTGGGTAGGATTGACCTTACCTGGCATAATGGATGATCCGGGTTCATTCTCAGGTAAATTTAATTCGCCCAAACCGCAACGAGGACCCGAAGCGAGAAAGCGAATATCATTAGCAATTTTCATAAAGCTTGCCGCTATAACATTTAACATGCCTGACACCTCAACAAGCGTGTCGTGCGAGGCAAGCGCTTCAAATTTATTCGGTGCTGTAACAAAAGGAAGTTTGGTATAATCTGCTACTGATTTTGCAAAAGCTATAGGAAAATCTTTTGGGCAATTAATACCTGTACCTACAGCTGTACCGCCCTGCGCAAGTTGCAGAACTCTAGGCATAACGCTATTCAAACGATCAAGGTTGTTAGAAATTTGCTGTACAAAGGCGGAAAATTCCTGAGATACTTTAATCGGTGTCGCATCCTGCAAATGGGTACGCCCGACCTTGAGATATTTATCAAATTCCTGAGTTTTCTTCTGTAATGTATTCTTGAATTTTTCTAAAGCTGGTTTAAGTTTCTCGGTAAGTGCTAATGCCGTAGCGATATGCATTGCTGTTGGAAAACAATCGTTGGAGGACTGTCCATAGTTAACGTGATCATTTGGATGGACTGGCTTTTTTGAGCCCTTAGGTTCTCCTAGGATTTCATTTGCGCGATTAGCAATCACTTCATTTAGGTTCATGTTCGTTTGTGTGCCTGAACCTGTTTGCCAAATAACTAAAGGAAAATGGTCACAAAACTTACCTTCAATAATTTCATCACATGCTTGAACAATTGCCTTTTCAAGAGGGCTGTCAAGCTTTCCAAGAAAGGAATTTGTTTGAGCTGCAGAGCGTTTTAAAATAGCGAACGCCTTAATAAAAAGTGGTGACATTTTTTGTCGACCAATTTTAAAATTTTGTCGTGAGCGCTCTGTTTGCGCACCCCAATATGCATCTTCTGGAACGTCGACCGCTCCCATTGAATCATATTCCGTGCGCATTTTCATAAATTTGCTTCTAACTCTTTTATCACGTCGTTCACATGATCTTTAACGCTAACTTTGCGCCAGATGTGCGCTATTTGACCTTTAGGATTAATAAGAAACGTTGAACGCTCAATGCCAAAGTACTTTTTTCCATACATGCTTTTTTCAACCCAAACACCAAAAAGTTCACAGATTTTTCCTTCTACATCACTTAAAAGATCGAAAGGTAGCGTGTATTTTGAAATGAAATTTGTGTGGCTTTTAGAAGAGTCTTTTGAGATGCCAAGAATAGTGCATCCAAGCTTTTTCAAATGATTATTTGCATCACGAAAATCACAAGATTCTTGTGTGCAGCCAGGTGTATTATCTTTTGGGTAAAAATATAATACAGTCCAGTTCCCTTTTAATTGCTCAGATAATATTACCTTCCCATCCTGATTTGGAGCAGAAAAATTAGGAAGTGTATCACCAACGTTGATCATTTTATTCTATTCCTGATGACAAAAAAGGTTTTATTCCATCATTTGAGCAAGAATTTCTTGATTGATTTCAATATCGTGCAATTCTTTCATCGCATTCATTGTGGCTGCCGCAACATCTTCTTGGACCATATTACGCATGCTATTCATAATATTTGCTTTCTGCTCTTTTGTTACCTTAACGTCGCCCACTTTTTGCAACATGACAACAGTAAAGCCACCTTTTGCATTGGCGCCTGCTGTTGCTATATTGGGAGTTAATACAAAAGCTTTCTCAGCTAATGAAGCAGGCAAAATATCTGCGGATTTTCGCCCTTGCTTGCTGAGGTCTAGCCTTGAAAGAACGTGATTGCTTGTGAGAATACAGCCATGCTTTTTAGCAAGACTTGCTAAGGAATCAAGAGATTTAGCTTCAGAAGATATTGTTGAAGCAAGTTTTGAAGCTTGGTCAAATCGTTGCTCTTTTTCCCAGTCTTTTCTCACCCGCGCTTCGATTTCATTAAGTTTTGGCGTGTAAGAGGGACTTACTTTCGTAACGCTTAGAATGAAAGCACCTTCCCCAGGAATATCAACAAATCCGCTATCAAGTCCTTCTTCAACCACAAAGGCCTTTTCAATAATTGCCTTTTGTAATGTGTTTGGCTTATCAAATATTGGTTTACCATCTTGAGTAATTCCATTTTTGTTGATGTTTTCAAACGTTTTAACTTTAAGTTTCATCTTAGAAGCTACTTGATTAAGCGTTTGACCTGCGGCAATAGAGTCATCTATTTGACTACGAATCTCCTCCATTTTTCCGGCTTTTTGTTCTTGAATGAGCAAAATTTCAAGTTCATTCTTTGCTTCATCAAAAGAAGCAACACGAGGCGCCTCAATTTTTGTTACTTGAAAAAGATGGAAACCAAATCCTGTCGGGATCACTTTTGTACACTCACCAGACTTCAATGAAAAGACTTCTTTAGAAGCAAATTCAGGCATTTGTTCTTTAACAATTAAGCCTGACTCTTCGAATTCTCCACCTGGAATTTCTTTAGCAATTTGCGCTAAGGATGTTCCCTTTTTAGCCAATGCTCCAGCTTTTAAAGCTTTGTCTTCCTGAACATATGTTAAGCGCTTGACATCACGACGTTCCGGGAATTTTAGATTGTCTTTATGTGTGTTATATGCCTTACGCACATTCTCTTCTGTAATGCCTAGCAGTTCACACATTGCTTTAACGTCAAGCAGAACAACGGTGATATTGCGGAGTTCAGGAGTTGTGTATTTATCTCTGTACTGTTCATAAAAACTTTCAAGCTGTTCTTGTGTAACCGCATGCTCTAGATGCATTTTAGATGAATCAATTTCAACTAGAGTAAAAATACGCTCACGTGTTAATGCATCAAGCAAAATATCTTGGTAGAATTTTGGCAACCCTGCACCAAGAACAATGCTAGACATCAGTTGCTGATTTAAAATGCTATGACGTGCTTCCTTTAAGAACGTGCGTTCATTCATACTTTGTTGCTGCAGCATGCTTAGAAATTTATTGCCATCAAATCTACCATCTGTTTGGAATGCAGGCATTGAATGAATTTGATCTTTTAAAAGATCATCCGATATACCCAAATTCAAGCGTTCAAGCTCATCAGTAAGTACAAGTTGATTCACAAGACGATTAACAACGGCTGTATGAACCCCCAGCGCTTTTATTTGCTGTGCTGTCACTTGCCCTTTAGTCATTTCGTGTATACGCGCACCTTCCTTTTGTAGGTGATGAGCAACTTCTTCTCGGGAAATAGAATGTTTTCCCACTTTTACAACAGGGCGATTTGTAAAGAACTTATAAATAACGTCACCAATTCCCCATATTCCAAAACTTAACACAATGAGGGAAAGGAGAACTTTTACAAACCATTTGTGAGCATGATCGCGAAAAACTTGTAACATATACTTCTGAAATTATGAACTTTAACTTTTTTACACTACTGAAAATCGGTGAATTCGGCAAGATTGAGCATAAAGACCTTTTAAGTTCAAGCTAAGCATCACTTTCTCAAGTACTAAATTTAGATTATAATGCCTTTTCTATGCTCATTTAGACTGGTGGCTTATGAAAAAGCAAAATGCATCTGCTTTTTCCTTCATTTGGCAAGTCATAAAGCCTTACAAAGTGGCTTATATCGTCATGATGATAGCGCCTTTTGCAAGTGGAATATTTCCTATTGTTTATAATTATGCAGTAAAATTGCTTATTGATTTATTCTCAATAGAAGGTCAAATAACATTTACGCAAAGCCTAAAACCAATACTGGTGTTTATTAGCGCACAGGCCATGTTAGATATCGCGTGGCGCCTTCATAACATTGCACAACTTAAATCGATGCCTTACATTTTTGAGAGTATGTTATGCAAAATATGCGAGCATTGTTTTAATTTGCCTTATACCTATTTTCAAAATAATTTCTCTGGTGCAATCGTTGCAAAAATCAAAGGCATTGGCGATAAATACTATAAAATTCACGCTGCGCTAGAACACCATGTATCAAGACCCTTTTTGATAACAGTTTTTTCTGGGTGTGCGCTTGCGCTTACAAACTTACATATTTTCTTGTTTATTGTGGGTTTTACATTTGTTTATGCACCGCTTGCCTATTATTTTTTCTATAAACTGTCAAAAATAGAAGGAGAGAAACAGGAATCATGGTACCATCTATTTGGTACTGTTTCGGATCGTGTTTCTAATATCTTTAATATTTTTTCGTTTGCGCGAAAAAAAGCCGAGATTCAGAAAATTAAGGATTATTATAAAGATGTTCATAACCCAATAACTATCAAGTTTTATAAATACGATCTGGTTATCAGTATTATTTTAGCAATAATCTATTGGATATTTAATATAGCCCTGTTTGTTTATGTTATTCAGCTTAGAAATCAAGGAATAATTACACTCGGCGATATTGCATTTATTATGGCGCTTACTTTTGCGTTTATGGATAACTCTTGGAATGCAACGATGCAAATTAAAGATTTCTTAGAGGATATTGCCGCATTCAAAGCCGCGTACAGCATTATGGAAGTTGAGCAATGCACCATTGATAAAGTTAATGCATCTGAAATTTCAGTAAGCAAAGGAGAAATTAATTTTAAAGATCTATCGTTTTCTTACTCTGAAAGCAATCTTGTTTTGGATAATCTAAATCTGCACATAAAATCAGGACAGAAGGTTGGAATTGTTGGACACTCAGGCGCAGGCAAATCAACCTTAGTATCACTTTTACTTAAAAATTTTAAGCCAAATAAGGGGCAAATCATTATCGATCATCAAGATATTGCAGATGTGACCTCAGATTCATTGAGATCGAATATTACCTACATTCCACAAGACGTTATTCTTTTTCATAGATCGATCGGTGAAAATATTGGCTATGCGAAAGAAGATGCAACACAAGAGGAGATTGAGCAAGCAGCTAAATATGCGAGAATTCACGACTTCATCATCAGTCAAAAGAGTGGTTATGAAACACTTGTTGGTGAAAGAGGAATCAAATTAAGTGGGGGCCAACGGCAACGTATTGCAATTGCACAAGCCTTTTTAAAAAATACACGTATTTTAATTATAGATGAAGCAACATCGAGTCTTGATAGTGAAACGGAAAAGGATATTCAAGATTCACTTAATACTATTTTTGACTCAAACAGCACAACAGTTATCGCAATCGCCCATAGACTTTCCACCATTAAACATATGGACCGTATTGTTGTGCTTGAAGATGGGCGAGTGGTTGAAGATGGTTCGTTCAAAAAACTGCTACAGCTTCATCATGGGAAATTTAAATCTTTATGGGAACACCAAGTAAATGGAATGATTGTGTAGAGTGGAGTTTAATTTATGAAAAAATGGGTTGTTGCTAATTGGAAAATGAATGGATCGTTGCAGCTATTGCAGGATTATCAACAGGCTTTTGGAAATTCGGAAAACCTCATCGTATGCCCTCCGACTGTTTATTTAAATCAGTCAACTATGCTGACCCTGGGTGCACAAAATATTAATGAGCACCCAAAAGGAGCTTTTACCGGTGAAATTAGTGCATCGATGCTAGCAGATGTAGGCATTAAGTATTGTCTTGTTGGGCATTCTGAAAGGCGCCAGCATTTCGGTGAAGCGAATGACCTGGTGAGAGAAAAAGCAGAATTATGTTTAGGAAATTCTATAACACCAATCATTTGTATTGGCGAAACCCTTGAGCAATATCAAGCCGGCAAAACACTAGAAATACTGAGAACACAGCTAAAAGAGTGTTTACCTGATTCTAAAGATTTATGGGTAGCATATGAACCTGTTTGGGCAATTGGAACAGGACTTACTCCCACTACTGAAGAAATTCTTTCTACCCACGCTTTCCTTCGAGAAAAACTTTCCACTGTTACATTGCTGTATGGTGGCTCTGTAAATGAAAATAATGCCGAATCTATTTTAGGGATTCCTAATGTAGATGGAGTTCTTGTTGGGGGCGCGTGCTTAGACATTGATAAAATTCAACTTATTTATCAGACTTCAGCCTCTGCAAATTGAGTTATTTTACTTCCACTTATGGTGAGGCTGAATAGCTCACAAGCCAGTAAGAAAAAGGGAGCACCCTCTTCATCACTCTTGATGCAATTTAAGTCACCAAAATCAATTACCCCACTAATGAATGCTCCGGCTCGTGATTCAAATACAGAGCAAGAAAGATCGATAGCAGGCTCCTCTGAATTAAATGGCTGAATTACTAAAGAAGAGACAGGATTCAAACCAGCTCGGGATTCGAATACTTTCGATTTAAAAGTTAACAGTGACTCACCCATAAAAAATGTACTATGCATTCTAATACCCGCACACACGAGCTCTAAGGAATCTCCAGAAGTTGCATAGTTACCACCAATCGGGCAAATCCAATCAACCGGGTCAGGAGCTAAGCCTTCCAAATCACTGAAATCACAATTAGTTCGTTTATTTTTTGCATGGAAATTATTCATCCCATATCCGTCGCTATCAGATTTTGGTATTGCTGTTTTAAAAATCTTAAACACACCTTCTTGAAATCCTATTTGAAAGGCTGGAAGGTGGTCGCCTAGCATATTGCTTGCTTGCACCACATAATGCCTTTTACCTGAAAACAATTTAGGGTCGATTGATAGACTAGTATAATCGATCGAGGAGCTACTGGTAGGTAAGGACTCTACATAAATGTCCTGTTCTGCAGAGAGTAGACGACGCCATTCACCTTCTTGTGCATTCACTTTTATTGCTAACAGAAGAAGTATAATTAGACATTTCATTATCATCCCCTATATTAACCCGTCCCTACTTGCTATATAGTACTCTCTTTTTGTAATTTCAAGAGAATATATTTTTATTACCAAGAATTACATCATTGCAAAAAGGTTTCGCAAGTAAACAGAAAAGATTCGAAGAAGCAGCATAACCCTAAATTTCATAATAAAATATTTTTCAATACTCTTTAGTTAGCCATGCCGATCTCATTCTTTAAGATTTCAAGACTATGCATCTTTTATGCTATCATTTATTAGTGAATAAAGGAGTTTACTAATGACAATTGCGTTTGTGTATCCGGGCCAAGGCTCTCAAGTAGTGGGAATGGCTAAGGATTTGTACGATAATTTTGCTGTTGCGAAGGATGTATTGGATAGAGTCTGCACGACCCTGAACCAAGATCTCAAAACATTAATGTTTGAGGGACCAGCAGAGGAATTAACTTTAACGGAAAATACTCAGCCCGCACTTCTTGCCGCAAGCATGATGGCACAAAAGGTATTAGAAGAAAAACTTGGAAAGCATATCAACGAGATAGCCAAAGCAGCAGCAGGCCATTCTTTGGGAGAATACTCGGCATTAACGGCAGCAGGATGTTTTTCACTTGAAGCAGCTGCAAAGCTTGTAAAATTACGTGGTAGTGCGATGCAAAAAGCAGTCCCTGTTGGAAAGGGCTCCATGGCAGCGATTATTGGTCTTGATTTGGATATTGTTGAAAATTTAGTGAGAGCACTTCCTGATTCAAGTTTAGTTGCGCAAGTAGCTAATGATAATTCGCCAGGTCAAGTGGTGGTAAGTGGCCATGCTGATGCGATTGCCTGGATTATTGAACAAGCAAAAGAAAAAGGAGCAAAACGTGCTTTGCCACTCCCAGTAAGTGCGCCGTTTCATAGCGCACTCATGGAACCTGCTGCAAATACTATGGAAAAGGCATTAAGCAGCGTCAATATTAATCAACCCAAAGTTGATGTGTATGCAAATGTTACGGCCAGAGTTATTGAACATCCCGCCGAAGTTTTGCCTTTACTCGTTGAGCAAATCACTGGAAGGGTGCGTTGGACTGAATTAATTACTAACATGAACCGAAAAGGTATTAATACCTTTGTTGAAATTGGCACCGATAAGGTTTTATCGGGTTTAATCAAGCGCATTGTCCCAGAGGCACAGGTTTATAATTTTGGCGCTAAAGATGAATTAGATGCCGTTTTAAAATTATGGGCATGATTTTAATTTACACAACAGTTGAAACAGCACAGCAAGCAGAACATCTTGCCGAGACGCTTATCCAAGAGCGTTTGGTTGCATGCGCTAATTCATGGCCTATTCAATCGATGTACAAGTATAAGGGCAAGTTTATCAAAAGTCATGAAATAGGTATGTATTTAAAAACAAGTATGGAAAGACATGATGCAGTACATAAAAGGCTTACCGAGTTACACCCGTACGAGTGTCCAGCGATTATAATGATAAACACTGAGCATGTTCATCCCGCTTTTGCACGTTGGGTAAAGGAGCAAACAGATGTTGCCACTTGAAGACATTCCACCTTTTGCCCAAAAAAATGCAAGTGGCTTTTCTTTTTGGGTGAAAGTCACCCCAAAGGCTTCCAAAAATCGGATCGGCGATCTAGTTGATGGAACCATGAATCGAAAAATGTTGAAGGTATATATCACGGCTGCACCTGAAAATAATCAAGCAAATATTGCTGTGGTAGAAGAACTTTCTATATATCTACGAAAAGCTAAATCAACAATTCAAATACTTAGTGGCCACACAACTCGTGAAAAACATATTCAAGTTTTGACGTAAGTTAGTGCTTTCCTAAACATCGTTGGCAGACCGTAATTATTTAGATCATTAAAAGTAGTCCATAAACCTTGAGATTTTTTTTGAATAAATGTTTCCCAAACCACCAATTCCAATTCGAAATGACTAAAAATATGGCGTACCGTTCCAATATGCTGCCACTGTGCTGATGCGGGGTAGCAAGCAGTGGTTGGTTTATCTGAAAACTCACTTGTAGGAAATTGATAGAGCCCTGCTAGCAGTCCCTTTTCAGGACGCTTTTCTATGCAGACTTGATTTTTATAACGCATCACAAATGTATGAGCATAACGTTTTGGACGAATTGGTTTTGCTGGTTTTTGTGGCAGTATATTCTGTATGTCTTTTGAAAATGCTAAACAGCTAGACTTTAAAAAGCATTCGTGGCATTTAGGCGTATTTGCTTTGCAAAAACTTGAGCCGATATCCATTAATGCTTGGGTTAATGTATCAGAATGCTGCGCGTGGGCTAATTGATTTGCAATATCTTGAACTTGTTTTTTTTGAGTAGTGCTCGTTGTTGAAATAGCAAACAATCTACACAACACTCGGTTAACATTTGTATCAATAGCGATAATAGGTTCTTTGAAAGCAATACTTGCAAGTGCGGCTGCTGTATATGGACCGAGCCCTGGAAGTTTTATAAGCTCTGCGTAAGAATTGGGAATAATGCCTTGGTAATCTTCGGTGATTATTTTTGCTGTTTTATGTAGATTTCGAGCACGTGAATAATACCCCAAGCCTTGCCAAACTTGCATTAGGTCATCTTGAGATGCTGATGCTAAATCTTTGATGGTGGGCCAACGATTTAAAAATTTTGAGAAATATCCTTTTACTGTTGCAACAGTTGTTTGCTGCAACATAATTTCGCTCACTAGAACGTGATACGGATTAACTGGCTGTTTTCTCCAAGGCAAATCCCGTTGATTTACGCTGTACCAGTTGATTAAGTTGGTTTGAATCGAATGGATCGGTGATAATGAGAGCGTCATCAACTTGATTTTTAAACCAGGTTATTTGGCGTTTAGCATACTGCTTGGTTGCTTGTTGAAGCAAGAAAATCATTTCTTCTTTAGTAATTTCATTATCTAAATATTGCCAAATTTCTTTAACGCCAATGGCTTTGCATACGGGTGCATCTAGCAAGACTCTTTGCTTTAATGATTGAATTTCCTGAACCACTCCTTCATCAAGCATTCTAATGACCCTGGCATCAATAAGGTTATGGAGTCGAGATTTTTCAGGCATCACGAGAACAAACTGTTTAATAAAATTCAAGATTGGCTTTGCCTTGCCTTGAAATGAACGTATAGAAATTCCTGTTTGTAACATAACCTCTAATGCACGCCCCAAGCGCTGACTATCATTTGGATGCAAGCTTCCGCCAATATCTGGATCATGTTCGATCACATAATCATAAAATTCTTCTTTAGATAAATCGTGCTGTAATGCACGAACCGTATTTCTTATTTCTGTTGAAATATCAGGAACTGGGGAAAGGCCATTAATGAGAGCATTTAAATACATACCAGTACCACCCACAATAATGGGAGTTTTTTGACAACTTAACACATCTTCAATGGTAATACGCGCAAGCTCAACCCAATCTTGCACTGTTGATACTTGATTATCGTAATAAATTCCAAATAAATGATGGCGTGTTTGCGCAAGTTCCGCATTATCTGGTGCGGCACTTAAAACAGGAATACTTTTATACAGCTGCAGGCTATCTGCATTAATAATTTCACCATCAACACGCTGCGCCAGCCAAAGAGCCAACTTTGACTTACCACTTGCTGTAGGGCCTCCAATTACGTAACTCACGTTTCAACCTATCTTCGCAATACGAATCATGTTCGTACCACCCGCTTGTCCAAAAGGAATACCAGCCGTTATGACAATGTAGTCATCTAGTTTGGCGAAATTCTCTATTTTTGCAAAAGTACAAGCAGCTTCAACCATTTGCCCTACCGAGAAAATATCGTCTGTTAATGCAGGGTGCGCCCCCCAAACCAATGTAAGTTGTCGTGATGTTTTTAGAACGGGCGTAAGAGCTAATATATCGCAGTGAGGCCTTTGTCTAGCAGCATGAAACGTCGTTAAGCCTGTTTCGGTGAATGTTACGATTAATTGACTTCCTATAATATCAACAGCAGCTCGTGCGGCTGAAGTTAAAGCATCGTTTACCGTTGGTGAAGGTGATGTATAACTATCATCAAGCATTTTATGATATAAAGGATCTTTTTCGGTGCGCTGAATGATGCGATCCATCATTGATACAGCTTCGATTGGGTAGTCTCCAGATGCTGATTCTGCTGACAGCATCACGGCATCTACCCCATCATACACGGCAGTAGCCACGTCTGATGCTTCAGCCCGTGTTGGAGTTGCCATATGCACCATCGAATCAAGCATTTGCGTGGCAACAATAACGGGTTTCCCTGAGAAGCGGCACGATCTGATAATTTGGCGCTGCATCACTGGCACATCTTCTGTTGGCATTTCTACGCCTAAATCTCCTCGCGCTACCATCACTGCATCGGATAATTCAACAATTTCTTGTAAGTGCTGAATCGCCATTGGTTTTTCAATTTTGGCAATTAATTTAACTTTTTTTCCAACGAGCTCTCTTGCCATAATGATGTCGTTTGGTTGTTGAACAAATGATAGAGCTACCCAATCAACCCCTAAATCTAAGCCAAAATTTAAATCTCCAATATCTTTTTTAGTTAATGCATCAATAGGCAAAACAACATCAGGGACATTCACGCCTTTGCGATTAGAAAGCTCTGTACCTGATATAACAACAGTTTCCGCAAAATCATTTCCGCATTTTGTTACTCTGAGGCGCACTTTGCCGTCATCTAATAACAAATCGACTCCTGCTTTAAGCGCTTGAAATATCTCTGGATGAGGCATACACACACGCTGGCTATTTCCAGGCGTATTATCCAAATCAAGCACAAAAGGTTGTTGAGGTTTTAAGGATATTTTTGTGTTAGAAAAAGTGCCGATCCTGAGCTTTGGCCCTTGCAGATCTTGCAAGATACCAATAGGCCTTTTATATTCTTGTTCAATTTGTCGGATGATTTTATAGCGTTCGGCATGTTCTGCATGTTCCCCATGAGAAAAATTTAAGCGAAAAACATCAGCACCCGCAACGAAAAGAGCTTTTATTTTTTCATAATCGGATGAAGAAGGCCCTAAGGTTGCAATTATTTTTGCTTTTCGCTGACGCCGCATAACACTTTTTCACACTACACTCACACTTTGATTATTTCAAAACTAGAAGCACGTTGCAATTAAATATATTTTTAGGTTTTTTTAATATTGGAGCTTTTATAAAAAAATCCTCAATCAGGCTTTTGCTGATCGAGGATAATAGAATAGTAAAACTAACGATCAAATGATCCTACGATGATAGGTCGTCTATAACGTGCTCCGTTCCCTAATCGCAAGGTTGAATTATTTGTGAATTTAAGACCAGCAGTGTTTGAACCACCTGCACTTGCATTACTGAAAATATCAGTAATTGTCGCTGATCCAGCTGCATTTGTTGAAGGCACTGTTACGCCAGCATCTACCGCAAGTATTCCTCCGCTTCCAATGGTTGTTGCGCCAGGAAAAGCTTTTGCACTGGTAGAGCTAGTGATTTGAAGAACGCCGTTCACCGTTAAATCACCACCGGACATTTTAGAGGTAGCACCGCCAACCTTTAGACGACCTGCTGGTGTACTGCCTGCACTACCTGTGGCTGGGTTAACTAAGGAAGATGACGCACCAGCAATAACAGCCGGAGTAGAACTTGCTGATAGGTTCCCCGTTACCGTTACAACGCCAGCTGTTGATTGGTAAAAACCCCCAGCAATAGTTACAGCACTAGTTCCACCCATCCCAGCTAATGATGTATCATAATCTGCTAATAAATATCCTGGCTGATTCATCGTAACTTTTGGTACGGTTGCGCTTGCTACATTTATTTCACAAATATTTCCAGCGTTTGTGGAATAGGTAACGTTATTAGAGGGAAGAGAGCTTGCGTTGTCGATTCGCGCTGCACCTTTTTGAATTTCAAGGCTATATGCTGCGTTAGTACCAGCAAAAGCTGCAGAACCATCACCTATTTTATAAATAGTACCGGAGGAACTTCCTACATTAATGTCTGAATCCACATATCCAAGACCAGAATCAACTTCTACTGTTATCGTTGATGCGTACGCTATATTTAGTGATAATATCACTAATGCTAATAATGATAATTTTTGAATGATAAAATTCATTTTAGAAACCTTTCGTAAAAATAAAATTATTTATTTAAATAATAAAATTATTTTAAGTTATTATTTATAACAAAAGGTTAATAAGAAATACCAAACAAGTATTACTTCACGACAATACTTATTTTTTTATTTAAAATTAAAATGGTTATGCGGGAGAAAAAAAGAATGCACTGTTTACTTTAGTAAACAGCGCATCTCAGGAAGGAAAGATTAGAATTTATTCTTTATTTGTGTACTTTAGGGTCAAAGTGCATATCTGCGCCATTTCTAAGTACTATTGTAGCGCCATCTTCATAGCTCCATTTACCTGAAGCAGCAACATCACCTTCACCAACCGAAAGTCCGGAACCAAGCTCTACTTTAGAATCAGCCGCAACAGCGATTGTCCCTGCGGGTAATTTATTGCTGAGCGATGCAACCTTCAAACCACCTGCTCCATTTACATTCACGTTACATGAGCTTGTTCTTGAATTCTTGGTTGTTGTGAATTGACCTGGACCATCAAGACTTAAATCATGAGATCCAGACACTAGACCTAAATTCACATCTGCATCTGCTGTTACGGTGCCGTTAGCATCCATTGTTAGATCAGGAAGATCCATTGCGGCTATGGCTTCTAAGCTACGAGGCTTACCAGCACCATCCTCTGAAAAAGTTACGAGATGAGGACCAAACGAATCAGGTGAAGCAGCCTGCACATTTCCAGATGTAATTTTTACTCGGCCTTCCACAGTACCGCTTAAAATACAATCATCGCTACCATTTTGCCCGACAAAGTTAGCATGACCCTTAACAGTTGAAGCTAACTCTCCACCATCGGTAAATCTTATGACAATCTCAGGATCCGAAGCCGCTAAAAAATTTGAAGAAGATAACATTCCAATGAAAAACAAAACGTTTTTATTAACATTTATCATTTATTTGCTCCTTATTTTAAATAAAAAAATATGTATTATTTTATAATACTTATTCTCTTATAATGAGGTTAATAAAGATATAATTTTAAAAAAATAAAATTAATTATTTAATGAATATTTATTTAGATGATTATTGTGAATTAATGTGTTTATACAAAAATTCCCCAGTCAAATTCCTGACCGGGGAAATATAAAAATTTTATCTAGCAGAAACTGGGACTCTCCAGATGCTATCAGAACTCAAATTGATTTCGTTTGTTTTAACAGCACCTTGGAAAAGATTACTTCTAACTTCACCGAAACCATTAGCTACATAAAATGCTGCAGCAGTTAATGTTTTACCCGCAGAGTCATATTTATTTGGAGTGGTGCGAGGTGCACCTAGGTATACAGCGCCATTAAATGTGTTGTCAGCATTAGGAAGAACTGTTGTCGCAATAAAGTGCGCACTTAAGTCTGGGCCCATCTCAAGACCACCAGTATATCCGCTTAAATCACCATCAAACGATACGCCTGTGCCTTCGCCGTCACCTAAAATCGTTAATTTACCATCACCATCAACAGCAGCTAATATTGCACTTTTATGAATAGTAATAGTGCCAGCAGTATCCATATGCAATGATGGAATTGTAACGTTAGTATTATCTTCTGCTGGATGCAGCTCATCATCAGCAAGAAGCTCCAATGTACCGCCACTCATTGCGATATCCCCGCCGAAACGATCCATATTATACACTTGCACATTGCCTGCGTGCAATTCTGCCTCGCCAGTAAGTGAACCTGTGAAAAGACAGTCACCCGAACCGTTAAAGATAATACCACCAGTAATTGGAGCATCAAGCTCACCGTTATTAAAATTATACTCAACAGCAGAGAAAGCGGTAGAAGTACCTAGTGCTGCAAGTAGCATTAGTTTGTGAATTTTCATTATAAACTCCTTTAGAAAAATTGTGTTTCCCTCTAAAGATGAGTGTAAATTTCTTTATTTAAGATAAGATTAATATTTTATATTAATAATTGATTTTTTTATGCCGAATTATGAATTTTATATTTTATTTTGCGTAAAAAAATCCAGCCAGAAAAATCTGGCTGGAAATTACAAACGCTAAATCATTAGCTAGGTTTAGAGTTCACCGTAAGTACCAACAATGAAACCTTGTGACCATTTTGTGCTACCAATGTTAATTGTGCTATTAGGAGTTACGTACATATCAGTAGCAGCAGCCAGGACACCAGCATCAACATTCACACTAGCTGTTATGTTGTTAAACTGTAATTTATTACCAGAACCAGCACTAGCATGAGATGTAGGAGCTACACTTACAGTTGCTTCGCCACCAAATGTAGAAAGAGCAGCAACTGGGAATTTTGTAGCCGCAGCGATTTTTACAGCTGCAGAAGCATCAACTCCACCAGTGTTAGCGCTTAAGTCTTTTAATGTGAATTCCGAACCAGTTAAAGTAACAAGAGCAGAACCTGAAAGAGCGTCTAAGTCTACATCAGCTGTTGCAGCAATTTCAGCAGCATCAGCATCAGCAAAAATTGGCTCAGGGCTAACGCTTACGTTTAGCTTAGAACCTGATTTTAATTCAATATGCTTACCTGAACCCACCAAACTAGCATTACTATAATCTGCAACACCATCTGCATCCAGAACAACGTGACCATCAGAGTGAGCAGATGACCCAAGAGTAATTTTAGCGTTCTCGCTAGTAGGGTGCAAAACAACTGCAGCTCCTGAAACGCCAGAAATAGCAGAATCCCACTCAGCACCGTCAGCAAAATTGATTGTTACATTATCGCCTACAGAAAAAGCTGTTGAAGAAGCAAGAGCAGCAACTGCCAATAACATTTTTAAATTTTTCATTTTAATACTCCTTTAAGTAATAAAAAAATATAAATTGATAACAAAATATAATTTACGTTAATAACGTTAACAAAAAGTTAATATACCGCAATAAAAGGGGTGTTTTATTTGCTATTATTGATACAAGCCGTTAACGCTATCAACAATTGTTATATTATTTGTTTCTGTTTAATAAACAGTAAATATAATTAAATAAAAAAAAAATAATAAATACATATTATTTATGTATTTAATGTATATCCTCGCACTAGACCCTCACACCTGCTTCGCACGCCAGGATGACAGAAGGGGAAAATACAGGCTTAGGATGAAGGAAAGGAAAAATACAGGATCAAGATGACAAGGAACGAGATCACGTTCGTACCAATGGGCAGTTAGCTCTCTCAACGTCTCCCTGGAGCACAGCTCCCGTCATGGTCCAGTTCTATAATATCAATAGCTATGCACTGGACGTGTTCCCGTTCTTCAACGGGACTTCGTTTTCAACGGGGTGTCTATTTTTTATGTTACGGAGTACCTACTGCAGGTTGCCAAATTGTGTGTGTTTGCCGTCGAAGAAGAGTTTGACAGCACCAACAGGGCCTTGACATTTCTTAGCTTTTTTGGAGCCAGTTGTGGAATTATAAAAAAACCTCGATCAGAAAATCTGACCGAGGTCTAAAGCGAGGCATAATAGTCAATTAGTTAGCAACACCCGCACCTAAAATGTCACGATCCCAAACAACATTGTTACGTAACCATAGAGTAGAGTTGTTTTCGAACATCAAGGTACCTGTGAATACATCACCTGCGTCACCTTGAGCTGGAATAGTTGTATTACCGGCAACTTCTAGAATAGCGCCATTTTCTACAACAACTGCACCAGGAGCTGCACCAGCTGTAGCCGCAACAACTTCTAACAAACCACCGTCTTTTACTGTTGTTTGACCAGTTGTTAGCTTACTTAATGCTGAGGCACCAAAGTGTGTTTCACCATAAACGTTGATAGGATTTGACGCAGTTGACAAATCAGCAGGAACAGTAACACCGATATAGTCAGGATCTGTAACATCACCTGAATACAAATTCAATGCACCACTACCGCAACCAAGGCCACTTATTGTTACAACTGTGTTGCTGTTAGCAATAACATAACCATCTGTTTGCATGTGCAAAGTAGGAAGTGTAATGTTGTGAAGATTATCATGTGCTGCCCCATTAGTTAGAACTTCTACCACTACATGATCACCGTCAACCACATCACCTTCTGGGGTTACATCAAATTTAATTGCTTGAGGCATTTCGTCAGTAGGCCCGTTAAATTGAGCTTTACCACCTTTAATTTTCAAACAAGTCATTCCTGATTCATTACCAGTAAATTTTACTGTACCGGCATATATCTTATGATAATTACCTGAGTACGCAGCACTGACCTCAGAAGATTCCCCACCATCAACACGGATGTTCATATGATCACCTTCACAAGCAGTCATAGTATTGCAGTTTGATACCGCTATCAAAGAAAGCAAAGACAAACTTAATTTTTGAATTTTTCTCATATTTATTTTCCTTCCTAAATATTTTTGTTGAAAATTCAATAAACCATTTGATTTATTAACATCTATCAACTTAACGGATATTTATTAAGAAAAAGTGAATATAAATTTAATAGAGATTTAATAAAATTTTTTTATTTTTTTAGAAAAATGTCTTCTATTAATATTTGATTAAGAAATAGACATATCAAATACTTTGAATGCTCTTTTCTTAGGAAAATTTCTGTATCACTATGAATCTGCGCGATTCTCGTATGCGAAAGCGTAAATATTCATTTTCATATGAAATTTTGCAATTATTATCGCTGTAAATAATTTTTTAATTACTTCATGAAATAATTTAATTGCTAATTATAAATTTATGAATTCATGATGCGACAATTATTTTTTGTATTGCTAATTATCTTGATGGGTACCGACGTGAAATTAGCAAGTGCTAGCCTTGAAGAAGGCGATGTTATTCTAGGTTCAGAAAGCCAACGACAAGCACATCCCGCCCCACCTTCAACTACAAGTTCTCAAATTAGTAGCCCTGCGCTTGAATTATTTAATAATGATTACGTAAGTAACGTTAGAGATTTGTTGAATGCTCGCTGGTTTTTTAGAAAAGTAGCAAACTGCAATGAAGCTGCCGGAAATACATGCCTATATTGTAGCGCTGGGGCTCCAGCTGTTGCTGCGGCTATTAACCCTTTTTCCCTGCTAGCGTCACATGTTATTACTTGCTTTGGGTTAAGCGCTCTTGGCGTACACGTAACCCTTATCGGCATTGCAAAATGCAGTGCGCGCGAAGAAACAGAAAGAGAAGCACAACTTAGTGATTTAGCAAAAAGAGTAGGTTTTCAAGTCGTGTCCTTACAACCAACTATAACTGACGATAGCAATGATCAAGCACAGATTGGCGGTATTAGTCCACAGAATATGATACGATAAAAATCAACGGCTTTTCTTTTGATAAAGCAATAAAGTAAGAAAAAAGTTAGTTTTTAAACGCCCTTATTGCAGAAATTTTTTAACAACATCGACTTCCTGAGGAGGTAGAGCCGGATATGTTATCGCATCTGGCGTTTGCGGCCATGACGTTGTAAGGTTTGCTTGCACAAGCTGATCAACAAATACTTTATGCATCGCATTCATTGCATCGTTGTTATAAATAGCAGCTGGAAGCACGGAAAGAATTTCTGAAATGGAACTTGTGGATTCGCCCGGAACGATCATGAAGCCTTTATTCGCTTGTATTATTTTTATAACAGCTTTTAGAGCTGAAGGTTGTCCAAACTGAAAATCGAAGAACTCAAAGTCTTTATCTTTTTCTAGACCTTTGTCTTTTAATACTCTTAAGAAAGCATTGGAGACAAAATCTAGCTTGCTGTTTTTATGCGCATTTGGGGCACGTCCTGTGCGCGGACCATTGGTGATGAGAAGCTTATATCCGGTACGCTTTTGAAATTCAGCTATTTCTTCTGCTAATTTTTTTGCATTGCGCGTGCTAAATGTCTTCCAACCACCATTAGGTAGTTCGGCATCACCCGCTAAAATAACACCAACCTTGGCATCGTTTAAACGAACAGCTGATGCATCTTCCTTTTCTAGTGCTTCAAAAGACATTGTATGTAGCACACCAAGTGTTGGCAGCAGGGTTAAGTGATTTTGCTGAGCAATATGTTGGATTTTTTCATCAATCGTGTGCTGAGGCATTGTGATATATATGTTGTGAAGGCTTTTCATTGAGTCAAACCACTGGTGCACACACAGCAATACTTTTACGTGTTGAGGAACCTCTGACTTAGCTAAAGAGATACCAAATTGACCTGCCGTTATAATTGAACAAGGTTTATTAAGATCTAAATCTTGTATCTTGGCGTTAGGTTTCTCAATGACATTTATTTCGGGATAGTTGGACGCGATTTCGTTAACAAGAGCGTTAATCATCGCCATCTCACCAACTTTGCTTTTATCATAAACCGCGTATATCGTGTGGCGATCTTCATTATCTATTGATGCACATCCAATGAGTACAAAACCAAGAATAAGAGTAAGAATATTTTTAATCATAACACCTCTCACTTTTTATTGGGTTCTAAACTTTTTCCAAATCCTCCGAACACATCACGCATCACTGAACTTTCATAACCAGTGGTTGGCGTGCGTTCTTTTGATACTTTAACTTCTTCTCCTTGCACACCTTTTTGCTGTTCAAGTTCTCGCACAATGCCCTTTTCATCTAATACTACTTTTATGATCAATTGATCAACCACCTTAGGCATGAAAAAAGATGTTGTTTCCGTTTTGCGGTAAATGTAATACCAGTTGCTCCACTTCTTTCCCTCTACTGGGAATAAAGAAGTGGTGGATGGGCTGCCTAACACATCTTGGACTGTTTCTTGAGTGCTAACATCAACTTTGATTTTATCAACCTGTATTTCTTCGGGATTAAATCCACGATGGTCAATGGTAGGGTAACAACCTGCCAAAATAAGGATCAGCATCCCTAACCAAAAATATGATCGCATTTAACCCTCCAGTTTAGAAAAATTAGCAAACGCATTCAGCGTTGCTTGCAACATGCCCAACAAATTTAATCGATTTTGCTGGATATTTAAATCATCGTCCATGACTTTAGCGTGATCGAAAAAGTTATCAATTACTGGCTTTAGGCTAGCAACTAATGTCATTGCTTCTTTAAACGCAAACGTTTTTAAGTGTGCATCAATTTTAGGCATTGTCTGCATTAGTTCAGCATAAAGAGCACGCTCAACATCAAGAACAAAAAACTTTTCATCAGGCTTATTAATTTGTGTGCCTTTTAAAATACCAATAACACGACGGTAGGCACTAAGAAGAAAAGTACCTGTTTCGCTTTGCAGCAAATCTTTTAGTGCACGGGCACGCTCAACTGTTTGCCAAATATCATCTAAAGGTTTATCTAGCACCGCATGCACATGATCAGCTGGCATTTCAGCTTTCAAAAAGGCAGACAAACGCTCTGTAATAAAAGATGCAACGGTTTCAATAACATCTGACTTTAAAGAAACTTTTTGCTGTTGGTATGACTGCACTGACTTTTCTAGCCAGTTTCGCAAAGAATTGGGGGTATTTTTTTGCAACATTAATCGAATGATACCCAGCGCACTACGACGCAACCCATATGGATCTTTAGAGCCTGAGGGCTTCATACCGATGCCAAAAAATCCGACGAGATTATCCACCTTATCTAACAACGATAACGTCCAACTTATGTCATCCACTGGACATGCATCGTTCGCACCTTGTGGTTGATAATAACCTTTAAGGGCAATCGCTATATCTGCAGGCACACCTTGCGCTTTGGCATAAATTTCGCCCATAACGCCTTGAAGTTCAGGGAATTCACCCACCATTTGCGTTAGCAAGTCACACTTAGAAAGCATCGCTGCTTGCTGTACTTTGGGATCCGTTGCGCAATATTCTAAGCGTTGCACTTTTTGATATACGGAACCTAAATCAGCGTGGAAAATGATATTTTTTAGAGCATCAAGACGGCTTTCCAAGGGCGCTTTCATATCTTGATCATAAAAGAATGCGGCATCACTGAGGCGCGCACGCAAGACTCGTTCATAGCCAGCTGTCATATGCTCATTAATAGGAACATTAGCAACGAAGCCAAAATGCGGAGCAAATGTATCTTTCTTTAGGATAGTGAAATATTTTTGATGCACACGCATGGACGTGCTGAGAACAGCTCCTGGAAGATGCATAAATTTATCATCGATTTTTCCAAGCCCGACAAAAGGATATTCAACAAGGCCAGCAACTTCGTCTAGCAACGTTTCATCAGCCACAAAGGTTAACTGATTTGTTTGGCAAATTTTTTGCAGATCGTTTTGAATAGCGAAGCGACGTTCTTCAAGATCAAGCATCACATGAGCTGCATTCAAGCTTTGGCGATACTGCGCAAAACTGGTTACTGTAATTTGCTGTGGATTTAAAAAGCGATGACCAAAGGTGAGATTATTTGTTTTTAAACCTGCCGCTGGCACGTCAAAAATAATTTCTTTTCCATCTAATACACAGCAAATATTACGAATAGGACGAACCCAAGTATGTTCAGCGCCCGGCCATCGCATAGATGTAGGCCAAGGCATGGAGCGTAATACCTTATCTAGGATGCTTGGCAATAATTCCTGAAGAGGTTTTCCCTGTTGCTGAATTTTTGCAAACCAATAGCCATTTTCCTGAATCAGTTCATTTTGAGGAACGCCAGATGATTTTAAAAATCCTTGCAACGCTGCATCTGGAGCGCCCACTTTAGGACCGCGACGTTCTTCTAAAATTGTTTCCGAAGACGCGGCGATATCTGCCGCGTGAAGCGTCATGCGTCTTGGACCAATGAATGCTTCAGGATTACTGCTGCATTTTAATTTAA
Source organism: Alphaproteobacteria bacterium (assembly GCA_021298215.1). GTDB lineage: Bacteria > Pseudomonadota > Alphaproteobacteria > Paracaedibacterales > CAITNM01 > CAITNM01. Next base: position 55,353 of record JAJTEE010000008.1, on the reverse strand, counting down.
GACTTTCAAATTCTTGAACGAATAATTGTAGAAAATCAATCTTTGCTTGGCGCTGCATGCGCGCTGGAATTTCTTCCATAAAAATCTCAAGACATAGTTCCATGGCTATCCTATCCACGCTTCACAAGAGGACTTTGCAAGATTACGTACGCGCGCCATATAAGCGGCTCTTTCAGTAACGCTAATCACGCCGCGTGCATTCAACATATTAAATAAATGGTTAGCTTTTAAGCATTGTTCATAAGCCGGCAAAATAAGCTTTTTATCAAGCAAGCTTAAACATTCTTTTTCGGCATCACTAAAATGACGCAGCAACATTTCCACATCTGCATGCTCAAAATTGTAAGCTGAAAATTCTTGTTCTGACCTTAAAAAAACATCACGATAAGTAAGACATTCAGCGCCGGACTTACCGTTCCAATTAATATCAAAATGGCTTTCAACGCCCTGAACAATCGTTGCAATTCTTTCTAATCCATATGTAAGCTCGACAGGCACAGGATCACACACGATGCCACCAACCTGTTGAAAATAGGTATATTGGGTAATTTCCATTCCATCACACCAAACTTCCCAACCAAGGCCCGCCGCACCTAAAGAGGGGTTTTCCCAATCATCTTCAACAAAGCGCATATCATGGCGATTTAGATCAAAGCCTATCGTCCTTAAGCTTTCGAGATATAGCTCCTGAGGATTTATGGGACACGGCTTCAACAAAACTTGAAACTGATAATATAATTGAGTGCGGTTTGGATTTTCGCCATATCTACCATCGGTTGGTCGACGGCAAGGTTGTACATATGCTGTATTCCAAAGATCAGGGCCAAGAGCACGAATTAGCGTTGCTGGATGGGAGGTACCTGCACCAACTTCGAGGTCATATGGTTGCAAAATAACACAACCATAATTTGCCCAATATTGCTGTAAACGAAGAATAATTTCTTGAAATGAGATAGGTTGATTATTCATGCATCATGCTTTCGTCGAATTAACTATTTTTATCATTTAAAAACTTTAAAGCCAAGACTTTACCTTCTTCAACTGCAGGTTGATCGAATGGATTTACTTCCCAGATTTGAGAGACGACTAGTGTTTCGAGCACGGCATTTATCATTAATTGACCTAAATAATAGGTATTAATTGTTGGTATAGTAACCAATCGCAAAGGCAAATTATGGGCACGCATTGTTTCATAAGTTGCACGCATTTCTGCATTTAATAATTGTTTCAAACTATGATGACGCAGCGGTTGATAAGAAGGGTGATCAATACCTAAATCAACCACCTCAAAATCTGCTTTTTCTTGTGTTTCTAAAAAGGTAAAAAATTTATCTTGCGGGCCGTCTAAATATAGCTGTAATTGGGAATGCTGGTCGGTAGCGCCCAAAGCTTGAATAGGCGTTGAACCAAAACGAGCACCATCTTTATTCTTTTTTCCTAAGCTTTCTCCCCATAACTGAGCAAACCAAGCGCCATATAATTTTAGTTTATCTGCATAGGAAAAAACCACAGGATGCAATTTAGTTTCCGCGAGGAAGCATGCGGTATCCATAACTGCACAAGAGGACCCAACTTCAAATGTTTTTAATGCATCTTGTGCGCCTCGTGTGAAGGCTGACATGTCTAAGCCTGCCAATAAACCTAGAAGCATACCAACTTCTGCAAACACAGCAAAACGTCCACCTATTTGTGTATGATGAGGCACCACCAGAGTGGCGTTATTCTGAGCAAAGGTATGCAAAGCATTGCCATCTGTTTGCGTGATGATAACAAGATGATCTTGCAGATTTAGTTTTTTCTTATCATAAATTTTTTTGAGCGTTGCAAGTTGCACCAATGTCTCAGCTGTATTCCCTGATTTTGATACAACTAAAAGGCCTGTTTTGCTGAAATCGATATTTTTTAGACGCTTTGTGAAAGTATCTGGGTCAATGTTGTCAAAAAATATAACTTCTTTAGCTGGCTCATCGATTAAAGCATATAAAGCTTGAGGACCAAGGCTTGATCCGCCAGTTCCCAAATGAATAATTTGAGGAAATTTGCTTAATTTATTAAGAGCATCTTTGTAAGAATCAGGAGAAAATTCGGCCTGAAGATAATTATATAAAGGGAGGGATTTTACAAAATCTTTAAAATCATTAGATAAACTAGATTCTTTTTTAGAGAAACTTAAACAATAATTTAACATTACAGACCTAGAACTTCTTGATAATTACGCTTGGGCATTTTGCCTTTAGGATAAAAACGAGCAATAACAATGGGAGGCTTTTCCAAAACAAGATGAAGCATTTCATGAGTTTGCTTAACTGTTATACTTTGGAGAAAATCCTCGTATTTAGAAATTGCCTCCACTGGAAAACCGGATAAAACACTATTTGCCAAAGCCATTAGGAAGGCTTCTCCATCCATAGAAAAGGCAAATATATTGCATGCTTCTTTCTTTGCTTTATTAAAGTCTTTCTCAATTAACCCTTTTTTCAAAAATTTATGAAGCTGCTCAAATAAAAATTTTTCGGCTTTTTCAACATTCATCTCTGGAGAAAGAATAAGATTAAAGGTAAACTCCATGTCATTTCTTCCGCAAGAGTAATCACACTCAACTCCTAGCGCTAATCGCTTTTCTTTAACCATTTGCTTTGTAAGTAATCTTGAATCAGAGCCAGTTAACGTAGCCTCTAACATGCGCATTGCTAAATATGCTTCAGGTTTTTCTATAAGCGTAGGAACACGATATGCTATTTTTATATAAATGTTCTCAGCTTTCGGATTTTCCTGTTCGATTGTTGTTGTTAACCCTTCACGATCTGGTTCAACGGCACGGTCTACTACAGGTAATTCTTTTGCGTTAATGCTTAAAAATTTTTTTTCAACTAAAGGCAAAACATACGCCAAATCATATGGGCCCACCACAACTATTGTTGCGTTATTAGGTATGTACCATTTTTTATAATGGTCTTTCAGTGCATCGATTGTATATGCCTTGATATGCGATTCATAGCCTATCGGAAAAATACCATAGGGATGCGCTGTATATAGCGCTCTTCTATAGATTTCTGAGCTTTTTCCTAAAGGATGATTACCTAAGCGCATCTTACGTTCTTCTAACACTACTTTTTGCTCAGGCAAAAAATCTTCTTCTTGTAATTCTAAATTTTCCATACGATCAGCTTCTATATCCAAAATCGTTTCTAGATATTCAGCAGGCAGAGAAAACGTATAAACGGTTGTATCAAAGTTCGTATGAGCGTTTAAAAAACCTCCACAGCTATTAATAATTCTATCAAGAGAATCTTTAGGGTACTTAGAAGATCCTTTAAACATCATATGCTCTAGCATATGGGATAATCCTAACAAGTAAACAGGATCGTCAGCCGTGCCAACGCCATATTTTGTGAGAACAGTCACTGATGGCAAGATAGGATTTTGAAAAACAATTACTTTCAAACCGTTTGATAATGTTGCTGTTTGAGGAGCAATCTTTGAATGCAACGGACAAAGAAAAAAACCTATAAGTAATATAGCAATATATTTCATTCACCCACCGCAAACACAACAAATTGATCTAATTTTAAGAATCGTTTTAATGCTTCATTCACCTCATCAGCCGTTAATGCAGATATTTTTTCAATAATTACATTATGAAAATCAACTGGACGACCATCACGTTGATATTTTGTTAGTCTTGCTGCTATGTGCTGTGTTGAAGCAAAAGAACGTTTATAGTTTCCGAGAAAACTTTTCTTCACTGTTTCTATTAACTCTGCGGGAATGCCATTTTGGTAAGTATCTGCTAGCACTTCTTTAATAGCTTGTAGCGTTTGATTAACTGTTTCTGTTTGGGTAGAAGTTTGAATACAAAAAGCCTTAAAATGATCTTGCTGAGTAAAACCAGCCCCAATACCATAAGTTAAGCCTTTTTCTTCTCGAATTTTTTTCCACAAAATGCCTATACCCGGATTACTTAAGCATCCCATAGCAATTTGCAGGGCAAAAAAGTCAGGGTGGTTTATATCTATTCCTTCATGCATCATACGGATAACCGTTTGAGGTACGGAAAATTTTCGCGAATGCATCTCATACGGTCCAGTTATTTTATGATCTGCCGGTAAATTAATTTTCCCTGTCTTTGGTAAAGCCTGCACAATGCTAGAAAGCTGGTTTATAAAAACTTCTTCATCAAACTCACCACATACTCCAATAATAAGATTTTCTTGAGAAAAATATGCCTTCATATACGATTTTAAATCACTACCCTTAATATTCTTTAGACTTTTAAGATATGTTGCCTGCAAAGCGCCATAAGGATGATTTGCCAATAGTGTTTCTTTTATGAATTCTCCTAATTGAGCATCTGGTGATTGCAGCGTTTGCATAGCTACTGCTGTTATTTCGTTTTTAAACCGCGTTAAGTCTTTTTCAAGAAAGCGAGACTCTAAAAGAAGTTCTTTCAATAAAGAAATAAGTTCCGAGAGTTTATTTGATGGACATCTCCCCATAATGACAAAATCATCATCATCAGAATTGCACGACACGGCAACATTATGTTCAGACGCGTAATCTTGCAGTTGCTCACGAGTTTTTTTATTTGTAGCTTCGCCTATGGATTTAGAAAGCAAAGCAACCAAGGCCTCTTTGTTTTTAGGAGATAATTTTTCTCCAGCATTTTTAAAGCACAATTGAATTGTAACGACGCCCACTCCTTGAAAAGGAGATACTCGTACTGTTTTATCAGCAATTTTTAGATCTTTAACAATAACGTTAAAGCTAGTTGGCTGTTCAGATCGTAAAAGCGAAGAGGCTACAACAACGCAGAAAATGATACTTTTTATTAGTCTCATCTATGTTCTCTGAGTTGCTCTATTCTATCCGCATTAATGATACCCTTTTCATCCTCTAACTCTACAGCCTGCTGCTTTTCATCAACTTCTGCGCGTTCTGCTGATGTTTCGTGATGTTCAGCTGATTCGTGCTTTAGCTGCTCTTTTAATTTTTCAACAGGTCTTTCTTTATTTTTGTTTGAATTGATAGATTTTGCGTTTTTAATAAATTCTTTTTTCCAAGCGTTAAGTTTATTTTCTGCATCGCTATCCCCACCTTCTTTTGCTTCTTCATCTATTTTTTTACGAATAGATTCATCTGCTGAACCGGTTTTGTCTTTTAAATCTTGTTTACTTGTTTCAGAAAGAGCTGCTTCTGATGCATCGCCACCTATAACTTTTTGGGCTTTAGCCGCAGATGCATTTAGTGGAATACTTTTACCGTCTTTGTCTTTTGTTCTAGGAGGCATCAGTTTATAATTTGGCGGCACTTCCAATGGATCATTTTGTTTAATGTTGAACTCATCTGCTTGATAGTGATCCATACCCAAAGTGCTTTTCACGCTTTCGCACGCAGTTAGAAGTAACGGTATTCCAATTAGAGCAAGAAATTTATGCATATAGCTTAATGTCATATTTACTGTCTACAATTTAAGAAAGGCTCACGAAAAAAGCAAGAAATTAACAAAAACTAAGATCAATTATCATATAACTCGTCATTAACGCCATCAATTGTCTCAACACGAAGCTCATGCCTTCCGCCTGTTTCAAAAGTAGCAGATAGAAATATTTGGATCATTTCTTGCGCTTGCTCAAACGATGTGTAATCTGCAGCTATGCATAAAATATTTGCATTGTTATGAGTGCGCGCGCTCTGCGCCATGGATTTGTTAAGACACAATGCTGCATATACGCCTTTGTAGCGATTTGCCGTAATGGACACGCCAATACCGCTTCGACAAATAAGAATGCCAAAATCAACCGCACGATCTTGAACTTTTTTAGCGACTAAATGCGCAAATTCTGCGTAGTTTGAACTTTGCTGATCGAAGGCACCAACATCAACCCACTTAATTTTATCAGCACCTGATGCTTTAATTTTTTCCTTAAGCTCAAATCCTCCGTGATCTGAGCCAATGGCAATGTTTAACATCACATATACCCCCACAAACAATGCATAAAATTTTACAAAATATTTAAGTTTTTACAAGTAAAAATATTTTAAAATTTTAATAATTATCGAACTAAAAGACTAGGAGACAGCAAAAAATCAGGTTTGCGATTCAAGAAAATATCGTGTAATAATCAATTCGAATACTTATATTTATGTATAACTCTTAAATTATAGAGTACTATACACCCTTTCAAGAATGGTCAGAAATGCTAGATACAATTCGAATCCGTGGTGCTCGCGAGCACAATTTAAAAAATGTAAGTGTAGACATTCCGAGAGATAAGCTTGTTGTTATCACAGGGCTTAGCGGATCAGGAAAATCATCTTTAGCCTTTGACACGTTATATGCAGAAGGCCAACGCCGATACGTTGAAAGTCTTTCTGCTTATGCTCGTCAATTTTTGCAGTTAATGCAAAAACCCGACGTAGATTCTATAGAAGGTCTCAGCCCAGCTATTTCTATTGAGCAAAAAACAACTTCAAAAAATCCAAGATCAACAGTTGGAACAGTCACCGAACTATATGATTATCTAAGATTATTGTATGCCAGAGTAGGTGTGCCTCATTCTCCAGCAACAGGACTGCCTATTGAGGCGCAAACGGTAAGTCAAATGGTGGATCGTATTTTAGAGGCGCCAGAAAAAACCAAAATTATTTTACTATCTCCCATCGTGCGCGATCGAAAAGGTGAATATAAAAAGGAAATCGCTGATCTACAAAAAAAAGGATTTCAACGTATTTATATCGATGGAAAAGTCTATTCCATTGAAGAAGCCCCTACCCTAAATAAAAAAATAAAACATACCATTGCGGTTGTCGTTGATCGATTAGTTATAACAGATAGTATTGATCTAAAAACACGTTTAGCTGACTCGGTAGAAACAGCACTAAAATTAAGCGACGGATTACTTTGGGCACAAAATGCTGATTCAGCAGAAATCACTACCTATTCTTCGAAGTTTGCTTGCCCAGTTTCTGGATTCACCCTGGAAGAGATAGAGCCTCGATTGTTCTCATTCAATAGCCCTCATGGCGCGTGCTCAACGTGCGATGGACTTGGCATGGAAATTATCTTCGACGAACAGCTCATCATACCTAATTCTGATTTAAGCTTACGTGAAGGAGCTATTGCACCTTGGTCCGGGCAGGAAAATGCAAGCAGCGGAAAAAAGGGGCAAATGACCTCTGAATACTATGCGCAAGTTCTAGATGGAGTCGCGCGTCATTTTAATGAAAGCACAAACATTCCTTTTAAAGAGCTCTCTGAAGATTTACAAAAGACAATTTTATACGGATCAGGCACTGAAATTATTCCCATAATATATAATGATGGCGTTCGTAAATATATTTCCAAAAAGCCATTCGAAGGAATCGTGCCAAATTTAAAGCGTCGCTGGCTAGAAACAGAAAGCGATTGGACTAGAGAATTCTTAAGACGTTTTCAAAATGAAACTCCTTGCCATGCTTGCAATGGACATAGACTTAAAGATGAAGCTCTAAGTGTGAAAATTGCACAACTCCATATAGGTCAGGTATGCGAATTTTCCATTAAAAAAGCTCTGGAATGGTTTGAGAACTTAACTTTATCAAAAAAACATCAAGAAATTGCTGATAAAATCTTACGTGAGATTCGTAACCGCTTAAAATTCCTTATCGACGTAGGTTTAGACTACTTAACTCTTTCAAGAGCAGCCGGAACTCTTTCTGGCGGAGAAAGCCAACGAATTCGTCTGGCATCTCAAGTGGGATCAGGATTAACAGGGGTTCTATATGTTTTGGATGAGCCATCTATTGGGTTGCATCAACGCGACAATGACCGACTATTAGATTCTCTACGTAATTTACGTGACTTAGGCAATACGGTTGTTGTGGTAGAGCATGATGAGGATGCCATACGCACGGCTGATCATGTTATAGATATGGGCCCTGCAGCGGGAGTACATGGCGGAGAAATTATTTCTCAAGGAACGCCTAAAGATATTATGGACTGCTCAAAGAGTTTAACCGGGCAATATCTAAAAGGAACAAAATCAATCCCTATTCCTATTGATCGTCGCTCCGGGCATACAAATAAATTTTTAAAAATTACAGGCGCCAAGACAAATAACTTAAAAAATGTTGATGCAACCTTTCCTTTAGGAACATTTACCTGCGTGACGGGCGTTTCAGGAGGGGGAAAATCTACTCTTGTTATTGAGACTTTGTATAAAGCTTTAAACCGCCAGTTTAATCATGGAAGAGAAGTACCTGGAATATACAAGACCCTAGAAGGAGTCGAATATTTAGACAAGGTCATCGACATTGATCAATCTCCCATTGGTCGTACTCCAAGATCCAATCCTGCTACCTATGTTGGATGCTTTACGCCTATTCGAGAATGGTTTGCCGGAATACCAGAAGCAAAGGCACGCGGTTATACTCCAGGTCGCTTTTCTTTCAATGTTAAAGGCGGCAGATGTGAAGCGTGCCAAGGAGACGGTGTTGTTAAAATTGAAATGCATTTTTTGCCCGATGTATATGTAGAATGCGATCAATGTCATGGCAAACGATATAATAGGGAAACACTTGAAATAACCTACAAAAATAAGAGTATTGCCGACGTATTAGACATGACCGTTGAAGAAGCTGCAGACTTTTTTGAAAATAACCCAGCTGTTGTTGATAAGTTACGCGCCTTAAAACATGTAGGACTTGGATACATAAAAGTAGGTCAACAAGCAACCACCTTATCAGGAGGTGAAGCTCAGAGAGTAAAGCTGGCCAAGGAATTATCAAGGCGTGCAACGGGTAAAACTCTATACATACTTGATGAGCCTACCACTGGATTGCACTTTGAAGATGTAAGAAAACTCTTAGAAGTTTTACATCATTTGGTGGATCAAGGTAATACGGTTCTTGTAATCGAACATAACTTAGAAGTCATCAAAACAGCCGATTGGATTATTGATATGGGGCCAGAAGGTGGTGAAGGTGGCGGAAGCGTGATTGCGACTGGCACTCCAGAAGAATTAGCTTGTGTTGCAAAGAGCTATACAGGAAAATATTTGAAGCCATACTTAAAAATGAAGGCTGCTAGTGCATAAATGTATCACTTATTAAGGTTGAATCAAAAATAGAAAAATATTCCACCGAAAAGAATTGACAACCCGTAAGATGAATCTTCTATACTGAGATGAGAAATAAAAATACAAATAACCGATAAAAGCAATTTAAATGATGCCGAAAAATGAAATTTCACAAACTAAAATTAAGGAAGGATTTGCTATGACTCATTTTCCTATTCTCAGCAAAGAAGCAATTGAACTCTGCATCTCTGATTATCTAAAGATTACGAAACAAGATGAAGCAACTCTTGTAGAATTAAATGGCTTTGCCTGTGCTAAAGAAATTTTAGACCAATTTGGTCCTTTTTCAAGTGATCATATTGTTGTATACGCAGGACCTGCACAAAATGGCAAAAATGGCATCGCAACTGCATTATTTTTGGCAGCGCACACAAAAAAGATCACGATCTGCATGCCTTCTTTATCGGCAGAAGGTTCTGATGATTTTGATCCAAAACAGATAACAAAATTCTACCCAAACATCGAATTTACCAATACGCCGACGTTTGGGGACTTTTATATAGACGCCTTATTTGGAATCGAACTCAATCAAAAGCCAGACGATGTTTACGAACAAATCATTTCCATCCTTAATCAACAAGCGACCACCATTGTCTCCATCGATGTTCCAAGTGGCGTAGATGCTGACACATCAAGTTGTGCAGGAGAAGTTGTAAAGCCTAACTTGACTCTTGCGGTATCTTGCCTGAAGCCTGTTCATTGCACTGCATCTGCAAAAATGATTTGCGGTGATATAGCATGTGTTGACGCAGGGCTACCTAGAGAGTTTGTTGAAAAATATGCTGAAAAACAAAAACTCGCATGCTAGCATAGGCTTACTTACACATAACCAAACAGATAAATGATCCTTTATTCTTTTCCAAGCTCCCCTTTTGGATGCAAAGTTAAAGCGGTCATTTTAGCCTGTGAAGAAAAAGATATTACTACCGAACATTTTCATCCCTGGCTTGAAGATCCTTCTTTTCGGGCATTAAATCCTTTAGGCAAAATTCCTGCTCTCAAAATAGATGAAAAAGAAGCCATTTTTGATTCCCCTGTTATCTGTGAATACATCATGGAAAAAGCAGGAAAAATCACCACTTTAATGCCCAACCGATTGAAATCTTTAAAAGTTCAAGCATTAGTAGATGGCATGGCAGATGCCGCCGTTTCAATGCGTTATGAACACTTCTTCAGGCCAAAAAAATTACAGTGCGAAGATTGGTATAATAGGCAATACAACGCCTTAACAAGTGGCCTGTCTTATCTGGAATTTCATTTTGATGATTACTTAAGTAGTGGTGTATTTTTTGAAAACTTATGCGCTTTTACTTTCCTTTCATACCTGGATTTACGATTCGTCGACACACCCTTTCATAAAAAAAATAAAAAGCTTTATAGGTGGTACTTAGAATTTATGCAAAGACATCCATTTTTAGAGCCTTCTCTGGCAAAAGATCATCCCATTCCAGACAACATAACGCGTTTGCAAAAGTGATTTTTAACATTCCCTTTTTACAAAATATCGTTAATTTCTTGCTTCCTCCTCAATGCGCTTTATGCCGAGAGACTGTTCAAAAGTCTTACACACTGTGTGCCAGCTGTTGGCTGCAACTTAAATTCATTACCTCCCCAAAATGCTTATCTTGCAGTATCCCACTGGAAAATGTGGATCACGATATGACCTGTATAGATTGCCTGAAAACTCCGCCTCTTTTTACCAAAGCATACTCTCCTCTTGCTTATAACCACGCTATTAAAAAACTTATTTTACAATATAAAAATCACGATGCTCTTCATTTGGGCCCCATGTTTTTGCAGTGGATTCAACATCACATACCCGAGAACATCGACATTTTGATTCCTGTGCCTTTACATTGGTGGCGATTTTTTATTCGCCAATACAATCAAGCAGCAGAACTTGGGAAGCTTATTGAAAAACAAAAAAATATTCCGATGAACACAAGAATTTTAAAGCGAATCCGCGCTACGTCTTCACAAGGCCATAAGAGCAAAATCTTACGTTACCAAAATCTTGAAAAAGCTTTCACGGTAACTGATAAAAAACACCTCCTGAAGAATGCTAATGTGCTATTGATTGACGATGTGCTTACAAGTGGCGCAACAGCAAATGCTTGTGCGAAATCTTTAATTGAGGCAGGCGCCAAAAAAGTAGAGGTATTAACTATTGCTAGAGCCACAAAAGGACATGATGGAACAGCTTAAATCTTTAAAAAGACTCTTTGATGTTGGAACAACCGTAACTGGCATAGGTGCTCGTCTTGGCGCCAAAGAATACTTGGGGGTAAACGTTAATGACGAAATATATGCGCAAAAATTAAGACATGCTTTTGGAAATTTAAAAGGACCGTTTATGAAGATGGCTCAATTTTTGGCAACGATTCCCGATGCTTTACCGCAAGAATTTGCCAAAGAGTTTTTAACGTTGCAATCAAACGCCCCTTCAATGGGCGAAGGATTTGTAAGGCGTCGTATGGCAGGAGAATTAGGATCCAATTGGCGTAATTCATTCCAAGAGTTTTCATTGCAAGCAGCTTATGCCGCTTCCTTAGGACAAGTGCATCAAGCCTTTAATAAAGAAGGTCAAAGACTTGCTGTAAAATTGCAGTACCCAGATATGGAAACAGCGATCAGTGCTGATTTAAGGCAAGTGAATATGATTCTGGGAATTTATCACTCATTCAATAAATCCATAAACACTCAAGATATTGTCAATGAAATTAGCGATCGACTTTATGAAGAATTAGATTATGTTCAAGAAGCAGAAAATATGGAGTATTTCAGAAGTATTCTTTCCCATAACCTTGATTTCGTAGAGATTCCTAAAGTATATCCCGAACTTTCCACCCAACGCCTTTTAACGATGCAATGGCTGGAGGGAAATTCTATTCTCAAATATGTAGATCACGAACAATCATTGCGCAATGATCTAGGGAAAAAGCTTTTCCTTGCCTGGTATTGGCCCTTGTATAGATTTGGCTTGCTTCACGGAGATCCTCATCCTGGGAATTACTTAGTACTGAATGATAAAAAGATTGGATTACTTGATTTTGGCTGCATTCGAAAATTTGAAAAAACATTCTTGCAAGCTGTGATAGATCTTTACGTAGCTTTAAGAGACAATCATCGGGATCTAGCGGTTGACGCATATAAGCGCTGGGGCTTTACCAACATTAACAATGAACTTATTGATGTATTAAATCAGTGGGCAAAACTTTTATATGATCCGCTTCTGGAAGATAGAGTTCGCCCCATTCAAGATAGCAGAGGAGGCAAAAAAGGTTGGGAGATAGCGAGAAAAGTGCATAAACAATTGCATGAATTAGGAGGCATTAAACCTCCAAGAGAATTCGTGTTTATGGACCGTGCTGCTGTTGGTATAGGATCAGTTTTAATGCACCTTGGCGCAGAGCAAAATTGGCACAAACTTTTTGAAGAAATTATTGCAAAGGACTATGTTAGATAAAAAGCCTGACAATATTAGATAATGTCAGGCTTTTTATCTTTAGATTTTAATGATGTGATACAGTAACGTGATGAGCCGCAGATTTGTGATTTATATTCTTAGCTGAGCTAGCATCTTCAAGTAGCATTACGTAAAAGATAATAGCTGTCTTAAAAATAACAGACATGATAAATAGGGAGTAGTTATTTGATTGGTTAATAATATCAAACTCATTTTTAATAACAGCAGTAAGAATCATACCTATAACAAAAGCCTGCGTTAAAAGAGTAAAGACGGTGCTTTCCTGTTTGAAAAAGCCAACACCTAACCCTAATCCTATTAAAATTGCAAGCATCACTATGTATCTACCAACTTTGGAGTATAGTGTTTTAAAGTGCTTTACCAATGCTATTTCTTCCAAAAATATTTCAAAAAAACCTAACACGCACACTATGAAAATTGCATAAGTACTAGAAGCTAAAGCAGGAAAAGCACTTGTTAAAGCGATTAGCATCGCTCCCAATACAGCCATGTGAAAATAAAACACAAAGCTATCTGGTTTTGCCTTCTTTTTGGTTCTATCAAGAGCTATTTTTTCCAAAGCGTACATTAAGCAAAATGCAGCCAAAAAGGTTATGAAAATTACACACATCAAATGATGTTCTTGTTGTAAAAATTTTATACCCGTATGAGCAGACACAGGTTTAATTTTTGCGATTACATCGGGAACCATAAAAACAAAAACAGCTGCAATAGCCATACCTCCACCAACAGAGGCTATCTTTGACACATCAACCCCGGAGAATTTTCTTATTATGGGCAACACCATAGGGGCAAGAAGCAATATTAAGCTAGCAACTACCGGTGTAAAGTAATTACAATGGGTTAAGCAATTCATATCCATGAAAATAAATCATATTGAAGTTTACATATATAGTATTTCATGAAGGAATATATGTAGTAAATATATTAAATAGCATGTATAAAAACTTAGTATGCAAATAGAGCTATTCCTTGAATCCCAAGTAGCTGATCGTAATGCTTCATTAAATACTCTTGAAGCATATAATCGCGACTTACATCACTTCATGAAGTGGCTAGCGAAGCCTTTGAATGACGCAACAAAATCAGATATAGAGCAATACATACAATATCTGCGCACAAATGAATTCAAAGCTAGTACTATCAACAGACGCATATCTGCCTTAAAGCAATTTTATTTGTTTTTATTCAATGAAGAAATAATTACAAGTAATCCCTGCTTGCATATTAAGACGGCAAAAAGTCCAGCTATCTTACCAAAAGTATTAATTTCAGACGAAATAGCAGAATTTCTAGATTTTTTGAATAATGCTAAAGATCCTGGCCATATTAGAGTAAAAGCTATTTTAGAGTTATTGTACGCTTCTGGCCTTAGAATCAGCGAGCTCATAAAATTACCTGTTAATTGTATCGTTAAAGGAAACCAAACCCCGCAACCCATGATTTTAGTTAAAGGAAAAGGAAATAAAGAGCGCTTAGTGCCTTTGAATGAAACGTGTATTGATGCCTTGTTAGCTTATCTGAATGTTCGAGAAATTTTTGTAAGCACTGATAAAAGCTCACTTTTTCTTTTTGCATCAAGAAGCAAAGAGGGTTGCTTAACAAGACAGCGTATCGGTCAGCTTATCAAAGAAGCTGCTATAGACTTTGGCCTTGATCCTAGCGTTATCTCCCCTCACGTTTTTCGCCATAGTTTTGCCACTCATCTTTTACAAGGAGGGGCCGATTTATTAACCATTCAAAAGCTACTTGGCCACAGTGACATAGCAACCACACAAATTTATACGCATGTTATGCCTACTTCGGTTTATAATCTGGTACAAAAGCACCATCCCATTACAAAACGTAATAAAAAACTTGAAATCATCAAATAAAATACCTACCTTACCGATAGAAAGTAAGGAAAATTATATGCAGTTAGTAGATTCTCTTCACGATAAGTTTGATACCATTATTAATCCAATGGGTTACGGAGTTGTGCGCGTTCAAATAACGGGAACAATTCGAAAAACTCTGCAGGTGATGATCGAACGATTAGACGAAATGCCTATAAATGTGGATGATTGCGCACAAGTAAGCAGAACGCTTTCGGTACATTTAAATGTGGAAGATCCTATTGCGGGCGCATACGTTCTCGAAGTGTCTTCTCCTGGCCTTGATAGGCCCATTACAAGACAAAAAGATTATAAACGTTTCCTTGGTTCAGAAATTATGATAAAAACAATATTGCCTGTTGAAAATCGTAAGAATTTCCAAGGGTTTTTAGAAACAGCCTCAGAAGAGTGCGTTTCTTTACACCTAAAGCACCCTCTAGATAGTGGATCAGATCGTATCGACATTCGCTATGGCGATATTCGCCAGGCAAATTTAGTGAGTTCTATTTAATTAAAGAAAGATTAACGTAGGGATACCATGGCAAGTAGAAAATTAAAGCCTGTGGAAGATACAGTTCAACACCCAAGGCATGAATTAATACAAGTAGCTGACGTAGTTGCTCGTGAAAAAGGTATTGATCGAGAAGAAGTCATTGTAGCTATGGAACTTGCAATGCAACGAACTGCAAAGCAAAAATATGGAATGGACCATGATATTCGCGCCATCATTGATCGTGAAACAGGTCATGTACAAATTATTCGCTGTTTAGAAGTTGCAGAAGAAATTGAAGACCCTATTAATCAAGTCACTATTGAAACGGCAAAATTAGATTATCCTGATGCTAAAATCGGTGATGTACTTGAAGAAGAGCTTCCTCCTCTCGAGTTTGGAAGAATTGCCGCTCAAAGTGCTCGCCAGATTATATTTCAAAAAGTTCGCGATGCCGAAAGATCACGTCAATATGAAGAGTTTAAGAATCGACTTGGCGATGTAGTAAATGCTCTAGTTAAACGAGTTGAATTTGGGAATGTTGTTGTTGATTTAGGCAAGGCCGAAGGTATCTTAAAGAAAGATGATTTAATACCAAGAGAATCTTATCGCGTTGGCGATCGAGTGCGAGCAATCATTCATGATTTAAAGCCAGATTCTCGCGGTCCAATGGTCATTTTATCCAGAACTCACCCTAAATTCATGGCTAAGCTTTTTGAGCAAGAAGTTCCTGAAATTTACGATAATGTTATTGAGATCAAATCTGTTGCTCGTGATCCGGGTAGTCGTGCAAAAATGGCTGTATACACTACAGATCCTAATCTTGACCCTATTGGATCATGTGTTGGTATGCGTGGTAGCCGAGTACAAGTTATTGTGAATGAGCTACAAGGAGAAAAAGTAGATATCATCAACTGGACAAATGACCCTGCAACATTCGTTGTCAATGCTTTGGCACCAGCAGAAATTTCAAGAGTTGTTATTGATGAAGATCAACATCGTATAGATGTTGTTGTCGCCGAAGAACAATTAAGCCTAGCTATTGGCAGACGAGGTCAAAATGTCCGTCTCGCTTCTCAATTGACCGGTTGGAAAATTGATATCATCACCGAAAATGATGATATTAGTCGCCGAGCACAAGAAAACGAGAGCAAAATGAACTTATTTATTGAAGCTCTTGATATTGATGAGATGTTTGCTCAATTGTTAATTTCTGAAGGGTTTGAAACTATTGAAGAAATCGCCACTATCGATATCGATGAATTTTTACGCATTGATGGAATTGATGAGGACACAGCAAACGAGCTACAAGCTCGAGGCAAAACATATCTTGAAAATTTCAGCAAGAGAATGCTGGAGAAATGTAAAGAGCTAGGCGTCGAAAAAGATATGTATGATCTTGGGTTGACCCCTCAAATGCTTGTAAAGCTTGCGGAAAAAAGTATAAAAAACCGCGAAGAACTTGCAGAGCTCGCAGGTGATGAGCTACAAGAGACGATAGGTGCTGGAATAATTGATATTGATGCAGCAAATGCTGTTATTATGAAGGCGCGTGAGCACTGGTTTAACTAAAGAATAGGATTTTATGTCACAGGAGTCGCAAAAGAGCCAAGAAGCAGAAAGTGCAGAAGCTCAAGCAACAGATCAACATAGCGAGCCAGTTAAGAAGAAGACTCTTACTCTTGGAAAGCGACTAGATATTAAGCGCCCGTCAGAAGCTCAGGTGCAGCAGAGTTTTACACACGGACGAACTAAAACTGTAGACGTTGAAGTCAAAAGAAAGAAGATTAATCCTCAAGCTGAAAAAGCATCGGACCAAGTTGTTTCTGATCCCCAAATGCCAGAAACTTTACGCGGACTAACTCATGGTGAGCTTGATGCTCGACTAAAAGCTGTTAAATCGGCCTTAGAGGAGCAGGCTAAGCAAGGTGAAAAACGCTCACGAAAGAGAGATAATGACACTCCTGTTGAGTCAGAGGTTCTAGAACAAACACGAATTGAGCTTGTAAGCGTTGAGACACCAGCTCCTGTCCTACCAGCCACTCCTGGAGAGCTTGTAAAATCTTCACCTCATCGTCATGAACCAAAGCATCCGCACAAAATTAAGGATGATTTTGTTGACGATGAAGACGCAGCAGCAAGCAAAAGAAAGTCTGTTGTATATCGCGCTGAAGTTGTAAAAAAAGTACCATCCCCCGTAAAAAAGACTATGGTTGAGGGGCCCAAAAGGCTTGATAGAAATACCCAAGCTAGACTTTTAGATGACGACACCGAACAACGCTCACGTTCTGTTGCTTCTTTGAGACGCCTAAACCAAAAGAAAATTCGCCAACAACATGCTACCGATCAACAGGAAGCGCAAAAGATTGTACGAGAAGTCATTATTCCCGAAATAATTACTGTAGGAGAACTTGCCAACCGTATGGCGGTTCGCTCTGGCGATGTTGTAAAATCTCTCATGAAATTAGGTATGTTGGTAACCATCAACCAAATTATTGATGCAGATACGGCTGAGTTAATTTGTACAGAATTTGGTCATACACCAAAGAGAGTTTCTGATTCAGATATTGAAATTGGATTAAAAGGACCAGATGATGTGTCTAGCGATTTAAGCCCTCGCGCTCCTATTGTGACGGTAATGGGTCACGTAGACCACGGAAAAACTTCTCTTCTCGATGCATTACGTAAAACTGATATTGTCTCTGGAGAAGCCGGAGGCATTACCCAGCATATAGGTGCCTATCAAGTAACAATGGCGTCAGGCAAGAAAATCACTTTTATTGATACGCCAGGCCATGCTGCCTTCAGCGAAATGCGTGCTCGAGGCGCTAACGTAACCGATATCGTCGTGCTTGTTGTAGCAGCAGATGACGGCATTATGGAGCAAACTATTGAGGCAATAAGCCATGCAAAAGCTGCAAAAGTTCCTATTGTTGTCGCTATTAATAAAATGGATAAGCCAGAAGCAAATCCAAGTCGCGTACGCAATGAATTACTTAACCATGACATTATTTTGGAAGAATTCGGTGGAGATGTTCTAAGTGTTGAAGTTTCCGCAAAGCAATCTTTAAATCTTGAAAAACTAGAAGAAAGTATTCTTTTGCAAGCCGAAGTCTTGGAACCAAAAGCAAACCCTAACCGTAAAGCTTACGGGGCTGTTGTTGAAGCTAAGGTTGATCGTGGTCGGGGTACGGTAGTAACCCTTTTGATTCAAAATGGCACATTGCAAGTTGGTGATATCGTTGTTGCTGGCTCAGAATGGGGTAAAGTACGCGCAATGGTAAATGACCATGGAAAACATATTAAATCAGCTGGCCCTTCTGTTCCGGTAGAAGTACTTGGATTTAATGGTGTGCCAACCGCAGGTCAAGAATTTTTAGTAGTCGAAACCGAAGCACATGCTCGTGAAATTGCAGAATCTCGCGCACATCGTAGAAGAGATCAAATAGCACAAGCTCGCGTGAAAACGTCGATGGAGTCTATTATGAATCAAATTGCAGCGGGAGATATAAAAGAATTTCCTATTGTCATTAAAGCCGATGTGCATGGTTCATTAGAAGCAATCACTTCTAGCTTGCAAAAATTAAGCGGTGAGGAAGTTGCACCGCGAATCCTACATGGTGGCGTTGGCGGAATCAATGAAAGTGATGTTACTTTAGCGCGTGCATCTGGAGGAATCATCGTAGGATTTAACGTGCGTGCCAATCCTCAAGCAAGAGATCTTGCAAAGCGTGATGGTGTTGATATTCGGTACTATTCCATTATTTATGATGTCATTGATGACGTAAGAACCATGCTAAGCGGGCTTCTCGCACCTACTCTTCGCGAGAAATATCTTGGAAATGCCGAAATACGAGATGTGTTTAACATAACCGGCGTTGGAAAAGTTGCAGGATGCTATGTCACAGAAGGTGTTGTAAAACGTGGAGCAAAAGTACGATTATTACGTGACAATGTGGTTATTCATGAAGGCACCTTAAAAACTCTTAAACGCTTTAAGGATGAAGTCAAAGAAGTTAAAGATTCATTTGAATGCGGTATGGCCTTTGAAAATTACAATGACATTCGCAATGGAGACATTATTGAGTGCTTTGAAATCGAATCAATTGCTCGCCAATTATAAGCTATCGTCTAACTTTCTGTGCTTTGCGGATTAACATATCACGTTTAAGTGCAGAAAGATAATCGATGAATAACTTCCCATCTAAATGATCTATCTCATGCTGAACGCAGGCTGCCTGTAAGTTCAAAAATGTGGTTTCGCAAAATTTTCCTGCTTTATTTAAATAACGGACACGTACTGAATCAGGGCGAATAACTGGAGCATACTGTCCAGGCACAGACAAACAACCTTCGTTGCATGCCACTAACGTATCACTTGCCCACACAATTTCAGGATTTATTATATGATAAAGGTCTGGATTGGAATTCATGCCTTCTATTTGTTCCCCATTGACTGTTACATTGGCAGGAACATTCATAACCAGTATTCTTTTTGGAATTCCGACTTGAGTAGCAGCAAGACCTATTCCATCTTCTGCAATCATTGTTTCTTCCAGGTCTTCTAGTAATCTTTGTATCTGACTATCTACTTCCTGCACAGGAAGAGCTTTCTTACGAAGCAATGGATTCGGAGCTACTAAAATTGGTAAGACGGTCATCATTTCTTTATTTGCTGTTCTCTCAATACAGTATATAGTGCAATTATGAGTAAATTTTAAGGCCTAATGAATTTTTTATGTCAAATAATTTCGATCAGTTCATACAAGAAGTGGAAAGTGACCTTCGCCAAGAAAAGTTTGAACAACTTTGGAAAAAGTATGGAAAATCAGTTTCAGTGGGATTTGGCGTTATTGTTGCATTGTCTTTAAGTTTTAATCTTTGGCAACATTACCAAGCTAAACAACGGGATATTATTTCTCAACAGTTTGTAAACGCACAAACTCTTATGTTTAGTAAAAATGTGAGTGATGCTCTGTCTGCAATGGAAGGCATTTCAAAGAGTTCTCATCGTACATACTCGACGCTCGCAAAGCTTAATGTCGCTTCGATTCTCCGCATGGAAACTGGCCATAAAGATTTAAGCAAAGCAGAGACTATCTATAAAGAATTAATGGAAAACTCTAGCGTAGAACACATGTTTCGTGAGTTAGCCACTGTTCAGTATGTTAGTTTATGCTTAGATAAAAGTACTAGCTCTGAAGAACTTCAGTCTTTACTTAAGTTACTTGATGTATGCACTAAAGAAGCAGCACCTTATCGTCATTTAGCGCTCGAGTTAAAAGGTATGATTGAGCTGAAACAAAAGAATTATGAAAAAGCTTCGGAAATTTTTGTTGCGATAGCACAGGACGAAAAATCACCTAAAGATTTACGCTTAAGAGCGCAGATAATAGCTCAAAACCTTGCAAGTCAATTGATTGATCAAGCCTCAAAGGATCATCAATGAAATATATTAAATGGTGTTTAATTGGGCTGTTGGCTTTAATTGGTTGCAGCGAAACAAAAGAGAAATTAAAAGGAACTCGTGAGCCTTTCATCATTGCAGGAAATGCCTTAAAACCAGATCCCTCGTTGAAAAACATCCATGTTCAGCTGCCTGCAGCGCAACATGTAAAAGATTGGAATCATGTTGGTGGAAATCCTAGCCATCTCGTACCACCAGTGCTTGTAAATAAAGATGTAAAAACCGTTTGGGAACATAATATTGGCGAAGGATCTGATACGCATCACCGGCTTATCACGCACCCCATTGTTCATAAAGAACTTGTCTATTCAATGGATATTCAAGGACATGTGGAAGCGAGAAAAGTTAGCGATGGAACTCTTGTTTGGGAGATAGAGACCTCACCAGAAGAAGGTCACAGTAACACCATGGGTGGGGGATTTGCAGCTGAAGATGATGTTTTATATATAACAACTTCATTCGGGGAAGTATGGTGTGTTGAAGCACATTCAGGAAAACGTGTTTGGATCAAGAACTTAGAAACACCAATACGTGCTGCACCAACAGTTTTTGGCGGGCGCATTTATATTGTAACTGTAAACAATGAGATTTATGCTTTAGAAGCTAAGACTGGTGACGAATTATGGGATTATGCCGGCATTGTCGAGCCAAATTCGCTTCTTGGGGGTAGCGCGCCCGCTGCTTGTACACAAGCCGTGGTTGTTGCCTTAACTTCTGGAGAAATTTATTGCTTAAGCCCTGAAAGTGGTCATTTGCTATGGTCTGATACAATGACTCCGTCCTTAAGAATTGATACCGTTTCAAGCATTGCGCATATTAGAGCTAGACCAATTATTGAAAATAATGTTGTTTATATTGCAAGCCATGGTGGCCGTATCGCTGCCTATGAGCTGACAACAGGCAAGAAAATATGGGCAAAAGAAATTGGTACATTACGCACACCAGCATTATGCGGAGATTTCCTTTTTGTCATTACGACCAACGATGATTTAGTTTGCATCCTAAAATCCACAGGACAAGTTCGATGGGCTACATTATTACCAAGAAAGCGTGAAAGTGATGAAGTTATCACATGGGCTGGTCCTATTGTTGTAAATGATCAACTGGTGATTGTTAGCACTAATGAACAAATGGCCTTTCTGAGCGTGCAAGATGGCAGCATTGATACAACCGTTAAATTAGAGGCGGGCTGTCAATTGTCTCCAATCGCAGCAGATAAAACCATTTTCACTTTAACCGACTCAGGCGTATTGCAAGCTTGGCGCTAGGATGTTCACACTTGCATTAATTGGTAGGCCTAACGTCGGAAAATCGAGTATTTTCAACCGTTTAATCGGTAAAAAGCTTGCTATTGTTCATGAGCGACCTGGCGTCACAAGAGACTTTCAAGAAGCAAAAGCTTACTATGGCGATATGCCTTTTAGCTTATTGGATACACCTGGCTTAGCTGATCCAGAGACTTCTGTAATGTATCCCGAGCTTGCTAAGCAAATGCAGCAACAAAGCGAAGCCGCCATAGAAGAAGCTCAAATGGTTGCCTTTGTTATTGATGGAATTGCTGGCATTACTGCATTTGATGAGCAAATTGCAAAACTTTTGCACAAGCAAAATAAACCAGTGATTGTCCTCATCAACAAATGCGATAGCAAAAAAGCTTCACAGACAACGGAATATGATGTTTTCTCGTTAGGCTTTCAAACAGTTATTAATATTTCTGCTGAGCATAATATTGGATTTGACGCGTTATATGAAGCTATTTTCCCTCATTTAAGTGAAGAAGAAAATTCTGCAACGGGTAAAGCTCTAAAATTAGCTATTATGGGGCGACCTAATGTTGGTAAATCTACTTTGGTAAATGCATTGTTTGGAGAGGAGCGTTTATTAACAGCTGATATGCCTGGCGTTACGCGTGATTCAGTAAGCCTTGCTTGGGAATATAATGGTCAAAAGTTTGAATTAATTGATACCGCCGGTATTAGACGAAAAGCAAAAGTTCAAGATACTGTTGAACAATTAGCAGTGCAAAGCGCGAATAGAACATTACAGTTTGCAGAAATTGTTGTTTTAGTAATTGATGCAACCATTCCTCTGGACGAACAGCTAGAAAAACAAGATTTAGCGATTGCTCAACAAATTGTAGAAGAAGGAAGAGGATTAGTCCTAGCACTTAACAAAGTTGATAAAATCAGCCATTTACCACAGCTGATGGAACACATCCGCAATCAATTAAACTACCAACTTGCACAGGTACGCGATGTACCAATGGTAGCAATTTCTGCCTTAAATAATACGAATCTTAATCGATTACTTGATGAAGTTTTAGCTCTTAATGCTTTATGGAATCTGCGTATTCCAACCGCCAAACTTAATGATTGGCTTCCATTTATGTTGGATAAACATCCAACACCAGCTGTTTCAGGCAGACGCATCCGTATTAAATACATGACGCAAATCAAATCCCGCCCTCCAACTTTTGCCTTATTTTGCACAAAAGCTGATGAGCTGCCTGCCTCTTATATAAGATACTTAAGTAATGGGCTGAGAGACGATTTTAACTTACCTGGCGTACCTATAAGATTTATTATTAAAGGTATAAAGAATCCCTATACTCAGTGAAGCACTATGCACCATATTTCAGAGCAAGATTTTGCTAAATTTCCAATTTGTGTTGATCTTGATGGCACCTTATGGGATGGAGATTGTTTATGGATGTGTATGAGTGATTTTTTGAAGCGCTATCCTTATCGTATTTTCCAGATGCTTTTTTGGTGGTACCAAGATAGAACCTATTTAAAACATAATCTTTTAAAATTCATTTCCTTTAGTCCTGAAAAAATATCGTTTTTTCCAGAAATATTAGCGTATCTACATGATCTAAAAAAACAAGGCGCAACGATTTATCTTATTACGGGATCAGATCAAAAAATTGCAGATATGGTTTCTGCGCACCTAAATATTTTTGAAAAAGCTTTTGGAAGCACAATCGGCTGCAATTTAGTTGGTCAGAATAAAGCAAATCTACTAAACAAAATTTTCGGGAAGAAAAATTACGTGTATTTTGGTAATGAATGGAAGGATCGTTTTATTTGGGAGAATTCTATAGCGGCAGTCGCGGTAGATATTGATCAAAAAACTTTTAATTGGCTAAAATCTCAACCTATATATACCCGTAGGTTTATTTGTAAATCATCTATATAATTTAGAAAAAGCGCTAGATATCTTATGTCCTCCAAAGAAATTCAAAAATCAGATTTTATACGTCAAATTCACTCAAAGAGCGATAAGAAAAATCCCATTCTAAAAGAATTTATTGAGAATTTCTACAAACATGTAAGCTTAGGATATCTAAAAAATTTAGCTGAGAATATCTCCCACGATATACTCACTGAAATTGCAACTCTTGCTTTTGAAGTTTTTAATACTTCCCCCACCCCTGGAGTCTTTCATTTAAAACATCATGTTTTAGAAAAAGAAAAACTGCAATTATTAATTTTTCATAGCATTCATCAGCGATTTATTATGCGCAGCTTGAAGGTATGGCTGACAGCACAACGACTACCTATCGATGAACTTATTCACCCTATATTTTCTCCACAACGCTCAAACGCTGGCATATTCAGCTGTGTTGGGGGAACAAATCCAGAATCACTTATCGTTGCCGTGTTGCCAAGCTCATTAGAGATTCCAAAGAATTACGAAAAATCTTTGCAGGATCTTTATAAAAAATTAACACACGTGGTCAATGATTTTTCCCCCATGCAAAAATGGGTAGACGATATATCCAACAGCTTTTTGGAACAAGATAAAAAGGATATAAAGCAGGCCGGCGCATTCCTGCAGTGGTTAAAAAAGGAGCATTTCGTCTTTTTAGGATTGCGCCGTTATCAAGCTAATGATTCTTCTAATAAAAATATTAATTTTGATAATCAAGTAACCCACGGATATGGGTTATTTAAGATGGAAGATATTCTAGAATCAAAAGATTTTTCTTTAGAATTAGGCAAGCCTTTTGAGCAACTCTTTCAGCAACATTTAATGCACATAAAAAAAGAGCAACCACGGTCTGAAATTTATCGAAACTCTCGTATCGATTCTATCATTGCTTTGGATATTGATAAAAATGGAAAAATTAAAGGAATTGTTCAAATTATTGGTTTATTTACCTCTAATTTCTATAAGACATCCCCCCTAGATATCCCTTGGCTAAAAGATAAAGCCCTTAATGTATGTCGTACGTTTGGATTTGCTGCTACTTCTTACGATGAAAAAATGCTCAAAAATATTATTGATAGCATTCCCTTAGATGAATTTTACTATTTATCAGAAGAACAATTGTCAGAGCTTATTGAGCGTATTCTTAATATGTATGATCGCAATGCCATTTCTGTGCGCGTTGATAATGTTAGTAATTCTTTATCTCTTCTCCTTTATATGCCTAAACATCGCTACAGCGAGAAATTACGCGCCGAACTTGGTAAATTTATTGCAAGAGAGATTGGAGTAACTCTTACATCAACGCATGGTCAAGTTGGGGAAACACCCTTTGCTCGTTTAATTTTTATGTTTAATTTTAGTCCCGAGACAAAAATAAAAATTGATATCGAGGCATTAGAAGAAAAAATATGGATGGCTTCCCAGACATGGAGAGAAAAATACACATTATTTAGCAAGAAGAAATTGATTACATCTTCTGCTATATTTTCTGACATATATCCAAAAGTTCACACACCTGAAATTGCCGCTGAAGATACATCAACTCTCCTTCAATGGCTACAAAAAGACGAATCTATTTATTTTGAAGCGATACAACGTAATGGGCGAGAAATAATCAGAGCATTTCAAAAAAATGAGCCCATTACTCTAGGGCAAATTATTCCGGTATTTACAAACTTTCAACTTAATATACAAGCAGAGCAGACTTTTTTTGCAGACATTAATGGGCAACGAGTATGGCTGCATTATTACGATATCTCGAATTTAAGTAATCTAAAATTATCTTCAGCTACTTTAGAAAAGTTAGTAGAAGGACTAAAAGCTGCTTGGGTTGGATTAATAGAAGTTGATCCATTCAATGGTTTAACAATAAATTGTGATCTCAATTTTAAAGAAATTATTATCCTCAGAGCATATGGTCGCTTTTTAAAACAATTAGGATTTAATTATTCACAAAAATCTCTAGCGGATTGTTTGAGCACATACCCTGCTATTACTCAGCTTTTGATAAAATATTTTGATTGTTTATTTGCATTAGATTCTTCAAAAGAAAAAGATTCGTTGACTAAAGCTAAAAATCTTAACACTGAAATCATTGAATCATTTTCTTCAATTAGTCGTCTCGATCATGATCGCATTATGCGAAGATTTCATAATGTTATCAGTGCAACTCTGCGAACCAATGCTTATCAGTCAGGAGATTTTAATCCCTATCCGTGTGTAAGCTTTAAGGTAAATTCTTCTCAAATCATAGATATTCCTAGCCCATCGCCACTCTTTGAAATTTTTGTTTACTCGACAACTGTGGAAGGTTGCCACTTAAGAGGTGGAAAGATTGCTCGTGGTGGAATTCGTTGGTCAGATAGACCTGAAGACTTTAGGTCTGAAGTTTTAGGGCTTATGAAAGCCCAAATGGTAAAAAATTCAGTCATTGTTCCTCTTGGGTCAAAAGGTGGATTCGTTGTAAAAAATTATAATGCCCTCCAAGAATCGGGATACACATCTCAAGATCTAAAGTTAGCAGTTATTAATGCCTATAAATCATTTATAGAGCAACTCTTGACGCTTACTGATAATCTCGTGGAGAGTGAAATTAAACCCCCAAAAAATCTTGTGCGCTACGACAGTGACGACCAATATTTGGTTGTTGCGGCTGACAAGGGAACAGCAACTTTTTCGGATATTGCCAATGAAATTGCTGAAAAGAAAAATTTCTGGCTTGGAGATGCATTCGCATCTGGAGGATCAAAAGGCTACGATCACAAGAAATTAGGAATTACCGCAAGAGGTGCCTGGATAGCTGTACGCCGCCATTTCTGGGATATGGGAATAGATTGCCAAACAACTGCTATTACAACAGTTGGTGTTGGCGATATGGCGGGCGATGTGTTTGGAAATGGCATGCTTCAATCAACAAAAATTTGTCTGATTGGGGCTTTTAACCATAAGCATATTTTTCTAGATCCACACCCGGATCCAGAATCAAGTTATCTAGAAAGAAAGCGTCTATTTAATGAATTAGGTGATTGGGGCTCTTATGATTTATCAAAAATATCAAAGGGCGGCGGAGTATACAACCGGTCAGAAAAATCTATTAAAATCACTTCGGAAGTCGCAAAGCTACTCGGAATAAAAGAGGCTGAACTTTCACCAGATGATTTAATTACCAAGCTATTACAAGCATCTGTCGATTTATTATTTTTTGGCGGCATTGGAACTTTTATTAAATCCCAAAATGAGGGACATATAGCAGTCTCTGACAAGGCCAATGATGCTATTCGTGTTGATGCACGCATGATTAACGCAAAAGTTATTGGGGAAGGCGCAAACCTTGGAGTTACTCAATTAGGGCGCATTGAATATGCTTTAAATGGTGGACGCATTAATACGGATGCAATAGATAATTCTGCTGGAGTTGATTGTTCTGATCATGAAGTAAACTTAAAAATCATGTGTCAGATTTTATTACAAAATACCATTATCGATACAAAAAAGCGCGATGAACTATTAGCGAGCTTAGCTGATGAAGTGAGTGAACTAGTGCTTAATGATAATTGGTCACAAACATTGGCTCTCACCAGAATGCAACAAGAGTCGAATACCGATGCAAATGCTTATATAAACTTGGTAAGAAATCTAGAAGATCATCATGATTTACCACTGAAAAGAAATGTAGAAAATATTCCTTCAGAAGAAGATCTCTTAAAACGAAAAAGCCAACAGCAAGGATTTACACGCCCAGAGCTTGCTGTTTTGCTTGCTTATTCTAAAATTCATCTTTATCAAGATATGCTGCATGCATTACAAAACACAGCCTGTTTTGGAGAAGTTTTTTATACAGAATATTTCCCAAAGCGCTTCCAAAAAGAATACAGTGATTATTTAAAATTGCATCCATTAAAAGTAGAAATTACCGCAACCGTTCTTGCAAATCTTATTATTAACACAATGGGCCCCTGCTTTGTTGGGCAAATGGCTGAAGCGTTCGATGTTAATTCATTGGATGTGGTAAGGGCATTTGTGGAAGTTTTAGAGCAAACAAATTTTTATGAACAACTCTTGAATTACAAAGCTCTTGAACATGATCAGATAAAAACTTTACAAGCCTTGGAAAGTATCACGCAAAATATTGCTCAATGCGTAATGATTCGATTGTCTTCACCTCAACATATTTTTTCGGCACAGTTGAAAGATGTTCCTGAATCTCTAGTGCCATTTTCTATTTTATTTGCGTATCAAGTTGGACATCAAAAAAATATTGATATCCAACATGTAAATGCAATGTATAAGAAATTAGACCTGGCTTATATTTGGGAATGGGCAACTACTATTTGCCCAAGCTCTTCGTGGCAAAATTCATCTTGGCTGTTATTGCAGCATGATCTCATTCAAGCAATCACAAAACTGTGCCTGAACAATTGGTCTAAGGAGAGCATCGATATGTATCATGTGCTTTATGATCAAATTAAAAAGAATGTCTCAGTTGCGGCTGACTCCAGCCAGCATTTGCTGCTTTTAGATTTCGTCATTAGGCAATTTCAGAGGTTATAATTCTTAAATATCCTACTATTGATGTTTTAGGCAAAACGGACAATAATGTGCCATACAATTGTTTAGGCTATTAAGTGTGAGTAAGCTTTCTAAAACTACAGAAAGTGTAGTTGTTTTTTTTATTTTTCTTTCTATTTTAGTGCTTAGCTTTATTAAAGGTCCTAACTTCTTACCTGATAGCGAATCCTACGAAAGCAATTCCATTCTGCGAATTGGCATGTACCCGATGATGATAGGGTTCTTTAAGTTTATTTTTAAAGAACAAGCTTTTAAATATCTTGCCCTTTTTCAAACACTATTTTCTTTAGGCTCAATCTATTATTTGTCAGCATTTTTGCGCACATATTTTAAATTATCCTTTTTTGTATTTATCATAATAATTTCCATTTTCATATTTCCAATGCTATCTCATTCAGCAGCTTGGAATATATTAAGTGAAAGCGTTGCCTACCCCTTATTTTTATTAACCACATGTTTCTTTTTTAAAGCATGCATTTATAAAAAAGGGAGTGACTTAACTATGTTCAGCGTGTCGCTTTTTATACTTTGTTTCACAAGACAACAGTTCGTATTTTTCTACGTCGTGTCTTTTATCTATGGATTTTATGTATTGATTTTTGAAAAAAATGCATACTTTTCGATACACTGTTTACTAAAAACTCTTTTATCTTTGTGCATTTTTTTTATAGCAGAACGAGGATATCACCTCGCATATCATGGACATTTTGCAGGCACACCTTTTGTTGGAACTCAATTCTTAATGCGCCCTTTGTTCGTTGCATCAAGTAGTGCTTTGAAAAGCATTGATGAGCCCTTGCAAAAAAAATTCATATCTGAAGTAACAGAAGAACTAAAAAGAAATGAAATAATTGATCCTGATCAGCCTGCAAAAGAACTTTATGCCTACGAATATTTATACAATACGATGTATCATAAAATCTCTTCAAAAATTTGGAGCAAAGTCTGGGCCAAAGAGATTTTGGAAAAAACTCTTTCAAAGCAACTTAGCCCTTTTCAAGCGCAACAAATTATTGATAAAAATGCTCTTGATATGGGTCTGCAATTAATTCAAAAAAACTTCATACCCACAGCGATTTATTATATTAAGGACACCATAAGAGGCGTGGGCGGATATTCGTGTTTCTTTTTCATGTTTCTTTTGAGTCTTTCTTGTATCATTGCTGCGTTTAAAAGCAAAAAGTTAAATCCTCTTTATACGTGCACTTTAACCTCAATCATTATGCATTTAGGAAACTCTTCTCTTGTTTGTTTATTTGAGCCTCCATTAACGCGCTATGTTTATACAACGAATGCTTTATTTTTTGGGATGCTTATTATTTTCTTATCAAAATTATGGCCATATTTGCTAAAGCAAAATGAGAAATTATGTGCGCAATAGCTGGTGTTCTGGCATGGAATAATGAAAATAGTGCGGGCCTTTTAAAAAAAATCACAAGCTCCATGAGCCATAGAGGTACGGATGCTTATGGCGAGTGGAATACTGACTTTATTTCTCTTGGCCATCAACGTTTATCTATACAGGATACATCTTCCATAGCAAATCAACCGATGCATGATGCGTCAGGTAGATATGTTATTGTTTTTAATGGGGAAATATATAATTTTAAGAAGCTTCAACAACATCTTTCTCAACATGGATATCAATTCAAAACACATGGTGATACTGAGGTTATTTTAGCTGCATGGAATCATTGGGGTGTAGAAGCTTTATCGCATATCGAAGGAATGTTTGCGTTTGCTTTATGGGATAATGCTTTAAAGGAGCTGTACTTAGTAAGAGATCGTTTCGGTGAAAAGCCTTTATATTATTTTAATTTGCCTAATGGAGGCGTTGTTTTTGCTTCTGAATTAAAAGCCTTACTACATCATCCGAAATGCCCAAAATCATTAAATCCTAAAGCCATCTCTCAATTTTTATCGCTTAATTATATTTTGACGGAGCAAAGCATTGTTGAAGGTATACATAAACTAGCTCCCGCACATTATATGGTTTTGAGGAATAATCAAGAACCAATCACAAAAGCCTACTGGTCTTTGGCTGATTCCTTTTATGCCCCTAAATGGGAGATTTCTGAAAGCGATTTAATCGAGCAGTTTAATACGCTTTTCACAGATACCGTTAAAGATTGTTCTCTTTCAGATGTACCGTTAGGAATTTTTTTAAGCGGAGGGATAGATTCATCTGCTATCGCGACGGCTGTAAAAAATGCATCCATTAATGAGTATTTGCAAGCTTTTACCATAGGATTTACTGAAGCATCTTATAACGAATTGGATAAAGCAAAATTCGTCGCAGAACATATGCAACTTAAGCATATATGGGAAGTTGTAGATCCAGAAAACATAACATGTGTAAAAAGAATTGCGGAAAATTTAGATGAACCTTTCGCAGACACCTCTATGATTCCTATGTATACTCTTGCAAAACTTGCTAGAAAAAGCGCAACAGTTTGCCTATCAGGCGATGGAGGAGATGAACTCTTTGGTGGATATGAGACATATCGTGCTGATATATTGCATCAATTTTTTAAATACTTACCCTTTAAGAATATGCTATCAACAGCAGTTGATCATATCCCTGTAAATTATAATAAGGTCTCATTCGATTACAAATTGAAACAATTTACCAAAGGACTTTGTCTATCACCACAACATGCGCATTACAGTTGGAGAACTATTTTTTCTGATTCCGAAAAACAATCTATTTTACACGATCGTTATAAAGATAAAGTGTTGCATCATAATCCTTTCGAAACTTTCGATAGATTTTATCAAGATGTAAAAAACTGCGATATGTTAGAGCAACATTTTTATGTTGATTTAAAAACGTGGATGGTTGATGACATCTTAGTAAAAGTTGACCGCGTTAGTATGATGCATTCTTTAGAAGTAAGAGCGCCATTTTTAAATCACAAGCTAGCCGAATGGATTATCAGATTACCGACAAAATATAAAATACGCGCTATGCGTACAAAATACCTATTAAAGAAAAGCTTAGAGAAGGACCTCCCCCGCTCCATACTTTTTGGAAAAAAAGAAGGATTTAGCTCTCCTGTGTCTAAGTGGTTAACCAACGATGCTATAGAAGAAGTATTAGAAAATCCTCACATGAATGAGTGGTTTGATAAAAGGGCATTGGAAAAATTGTGGAAAAACCATCGTGACAAAAGAACTGATTGCAGCTATAAGCTCTTTGGTTTATTCTGCCTAAGTTCATGGATGAATACGTTTTTTGAAAAGCAGACGCTCTAAGGGAAAATTATGTTTAGTATTGTTATTCCGGCTTACAATGAAGAAGATGCAATTGAGCCAACTGTTGAATACATAAAAAAAACACTTGGAGAACTTAAGCTTAAAAAATGGGAGCTTGTCATCGTAGATGATGGTTCAGAAGATAAAACTTTTGAACGCTTAAAGAAATACGACAAAGACTCTATAAAAGTTGTGCGCCATCCGCATAATTTAGGATACGGCAGATCATTAAAAGATGGAATTGATGCAGCAACACATGACACTATAGTGATTATTGATTGCGACTTAACATACCCCTTTGAAAAGATTGGTGATTTACTTGATCTTTATAAGAAGGGTTTTGATATGGTAGTGGGAGCAAGAACAGGAAAGTTTTACAAAGAGTCCATACTTAAATCTCCTTTAAGAAAAATACTGAGATTTTTGGTTGAATTTACGGCAGGAAGATCAATTCCAGACATCAACTCTGGATTTAGGGTTTTTTCAAAGCAAACAGCAAAAAAATATTTTAAACATCTTTGTGAAACATTTAGCTTCACGACTTCTATAACTCTAGCGTACATGATGACAGGAAAAACTGTTAAGTACACTGAGATCCCTTATCATGCGAGAGAAGGTAAAACAAAGGTAAAGCTTTTTGCTGATTCTTTGAGAACGATGCAATATATTGTTCAAGCTATTACGTATTACAACCCTCTAAAGATATTCCTATTATTTGCAATTTTTTGCTTCCTGTGTTCTATTTTAGGATTTTTGGCGTCAGCACTTCTTGGTCTCAGAAGTGGATTTTTATTAGGCATAGGTGGATTATTAACGTGCTTAGTTATTATGTGTTTTGGCTTAATAGCTGATTTGCTAAAACAAATAATGGATAAATAATGAAAATAACAGTTGTTGGAGCAGGATACGTTGGTCTAGTAAGCGGAGCTTGCTTTGCTGAATTTGGCTTTGAAGTCATCTGCGTTGATAAGGATCGCCTCAAAATAGATAATCTTAATGAGGGGAAAATACCCATTTATGAACCAGGTCTTGATTCATTAGTTAATCAAGGTGTTAAAGCTAAACGATTAAAATTCACAACAGATTTAAAGTCTTCTATCGAGGGGTCTGATGTTGTCATGATTGCTGTAGGCACTCCTACAAGGCGTGGTGACGGTCATGCTGATTTAACATACGTGTATGAATCTGCAAGGGAAATCGCTCAAGCTTTAGATGGATACGCCGTCATCGTTAATAAATCCACTGTTCCTGTAGGAACATCGCGTAAAGTTGCTGAAATCATACAAAATACTAGACCAGATTTCATTGAAGGAACCTCTTTTGACGTTGCTTCAAATCCTGAGTTCTTACGAGAGGGCTCTGCGATTAATGATTTTATACGCCCTGATCGTATTGTCATTGGTACTAATAGTGAAAAGGCACAAAAGATCTTACAGAAACTTTATAGGCCTTTATATCTGATTGAAACACCTATTGTGTTCACAACACCTCAAACAGCTGAGCTAATTAAATACGCAGCTAATGGATTTCTAGCAATGAAAATTTCTTTCATTAATCAGATGGCTGATCTGTGCGAAAAAACTAATGCGGATGTTCAGGTATTAGCGAAGGGAATAGGCCTCGATAAGAGAATAGGTGGAAAATTCCTGCACGCCGGCCCTGGTTATGGTGGCTCTTGTTTTCCAAAAGATACACTAGCCCTCAGTCAAATTGCGGCGAGCTATAATGTAAAATGTTCGTTGATTGATGATGTTATTCAATATAATGATCAACGTAAACTTGATATGGCTGAAAAAATTATTCAAGCAATGAAAAGTGTAACAAATAAAAAAGTAACTATTTTAGGACTGACTTTTAAGCCAAATACGGATGATTTAAGAGAGGCACCAAGCATCGCCATCATTCCTCAAATTCTCAAGAATAATATTGCCGTATCTATTTATGATCCTCTTTACTATTTGGGTAGTGAACGCTTGCAACATGCCTTAGATTACGAACCAGAACTGAAAAAAACACAATTTGAAAAGTCTGCATATGATGCTGTTAAAGATGCTGGATGTGTTGTCATATTAACCGAGTGGAATGAATTTAGAGCGCTCGATGTTGAGAAAATTCATAAACTTATGAATACAAAAACTACCCCGCTATTTATGGATTTCAGAAATATTTATCGCCCTGAGGATATGACTGCCTTTAAATACTATGGCATTGGAAAAACATCTATAGAAACACTTTAAATAGTAACTATAGTTTTTCGCATGCTGTTTCTATGCGTTCTTGCAGTAAATGCATGAATTCGTCTCTTGGCAAACCTTCTGGAATTGCATCTAAAAATTGAAGCGTAATACAGCCTGGTTTTTTGAAATTTGACCGTCTGGCCCAAAACTTACCTGAATTGAGAGCTATGGGGACCACAGGTACTTTTAGCTCCTGGTATAAAACACCAATTCCTGGTTGATATTCCCCTTTTTCTCCATGCACACCACGTCTACCTTCTGGGAAAATAAGAATTGAGAAATTCTTATTGATAGCATCTTTCCCCTGTTTTAAAAGAGACTTCAGCGATTTAATGCCACTAGATCTATCTATTACGATGCTGTTAAGTTTCAGCAGATAGTTTCGATATGCAGGGATATATAAAAGGTCTTTTTTAAGAACAATCACAAATCTATCAACCAGAGTAGAAAAAATTAATGTTTCCCAGGCGGACTGGTGCTTACATGCCAAAATTACCGGACCATTTTTTAGAGCTTTATCTAATTTTTCTTTTCCGATGATCTTATAATCAAGACCGACACAGCTTTTTAAAACAAATAGTACTATATGTGTCCATACCTTATAAAAAAAAGCACAAAAAGCTCTTGGCGAAACGATCATCGGCACCCACAAAGATATGAATACAAAAGTTGAAAAAATATAAAAAAATACATCAAAAATAAAAGAACGAGCTCGCCCAAAAAAATTCATATTGACCCTATATATTACTTAATAAAGTTATATTGCCTCCACACGCGGTGAGGTTTTGTGTGAAAGTTCTCTCATGCACAAAACGAAGCAAGTAATTTGGACCACCAGCTTTAGGACCTGTACCTGATAATCCTTCCCCACCAAAGGGTTGCACGCCCACCACTGCACCTATCATATTACGATTCACGTAAAGATTTCCAACCTTTGCAAGACGTTCAGCTGTCGCTATGGTTGATTCTAAGCGACTATGAATGCCCATAGTGAGCCCATATCCTGTTTTATTTAATTGAATAAAGACTTCATCGAGATCACTTTCTTTAAAGCGCACGACATGCACTATAGGACCAAATACTTCTTCTTTTAATAAATTAATATTTCGAATTTCCCACAAGGATGGCGCAAAAAAACAATCACCTTTTGGGGCAATGCAAGCGTATATCTTTTTAGCCAAACCCTTACTTTCAAGTTCTTCTAAATAAGATACATGATTGTCCAAACTTTTTTTTGCCGGATTATCAATAAGAGGTCCAACATCTGTGCTTAACTGATTAGGTAATCCAACCTCAATTTCTTTCATCGCATCACTTAGCATATGTAATAAATTATCTACCACTTCTTCTTGAACGCAGAGAATACGAAGAGCAGAACAACGTTGTCCAGCGCTTTGGAAAGCAGAAATAATGACATCCGTTACTACTTGTTCATGCAAAGCGGATGAATCGACAATCATGGCATTCATTCCGCCCGTTTCTGCAATGAACGGTATAATAGGACCCTTTCGACTTGCCAGCACCTTATTGATTTGCATCGCAGTGTCCGTAGCTCCTGTAAAAACAACGCCTTTTACACGTTCATCCGTCAAGAGGTATTTAGAAACATCTAGACCCTTGCAATGAATAAATTGAAAAACATCTTTTGGAACACCCGCTTTACAAGCTAGTTTCACTGCAAGTTGGCCTATTCTTGGTGTTTGATGAGATGGTTTAACAAGTACTGTATTTCCAGTTACTAATGCAGCTACAGCCTGTCCTAGAAAAATAGCCAACGGAAAATTCCAAGGCGCAATACACACAAAAACACCACGCGCGTGATATGATAAATTATTCAGCTCACCTGTCGGACCAGGTAATTGCACTGGAAATTCTAAAAGAGAACGAGCTTGCTGAGCATAATAGTAGCAAAAATCGATAGCTTCTCTAATCTCTGCTATACAATCGTTAATGGTTTTTTTAGCTTCAGCACAGAGGAGTTGCAGTAATTCATCACGATGATGATCTAGGAGGTCACCTAATTTCTCAATAATGTCCGCTCGTTTTTTAACTCCATACTTTTCCCAAGTACTTTGGGCATGATGCGCATGGCCTAATAATTTTTCCAAATCTTCACCCGATAAAATAGAAACGTCTTCTAAAGAAAAATCACTTAATAATTTGCGCGTATGTTGTAAAAAATTGTAAGACGATACATCAGAGCCCTTAGAATTACGCCGATAGGTCCCATACATTGCTTCAGGAAGATTAATGTTTGGATGTAATTTTCCTTTGGTTTCTTGGCAGTGTGTTCGAATATTTTTTGTAAGTGCTGCGATAGGAATTGAGGCATCATGGATTTGATGAACAAAACTGCTGTTAGCGCCATTCTCTAATAGTCTTCGTACTAAATAGGCTAATAGATCTTTGTAAACACCCACCGGACCATAAATACGATGGCGAGCTGGGATATGTTCGTATAACGAATCACCCATTCCATGCAAACGTTGCAATTCAAAATTCACTGCAGATTTCTTTGCTGCCATCTCCACGATAAATGATGCGGTGTAAGCGTTATGCGTAGCGAATTGTCCATAAATTAGAGAAGAAGCGCTTAAGATTTTTTCAGCGCATACTGCATAGGAAAGGTCAGTGTGAACTTTTTGTGTGAAAACTGGATAATTACTTAATCCACGTTCTTGGCACCATTTTATTTCGCTGTCCCAGTATGCCCCTTTTACAAGTCGGATATGCATATGTTCATTTGTTGCTTTTGCTAACGCTATAAGCCAATCAATAACAACATGAGCACGTTTTTGATATGCTTGCACCGCCAAACCAAAACCGCCCCATCCTTTTAATGAAGCGTGTGTAAATACATCGTGAATAATTTCCAATGATAGTTCTAGTCTTTCTGTTTCTTCAGCATCCACAGTCAGCATAATTTCGGCTGCTTTCGCAGCTTGGCATAATTCCAGCAAGGTCTTTCCAAGCTCTGACTTAACTTTTTCTCTTTTAAATAACTCATAACGGGGATGAAGTGCCGATAATTTAATGGAAATACTTGATTTTTCTGTAATATCGCCTGGTTGACCTTTAA
The DNA here is from genome assembly GCA_021298215.1 of Alphaproteobacteria bacterium. Classification (GTDB taxonomy): domain Bacteria; phylum Pseudomonadota; class Alphaproteobacteria; order Paracaedibacterales; family CAITNM01; genus CAITNM01. The sequence continues at coordinate 18,566 of JAJTEE010000008.1, read as the reverse complement.
GTATTTCAATGGCATTTAAATACGCAGCAAAATAACGCTGTGCATCTTCATGGGTTTTTGCTGACTCCCCCAACATATCAAAGGAATAAAGGTTTTTTCCTTTTTTTGCACTTGCTTCCTCTATTGTTTCTGCGACAACAAATTGATTTCCCATAATATGAATAATCTTTGCCATGATTTGGCGAATAAGGGGTTCACCAAATCTTCGAACTAAACCTGGAATATGACTTAAAAAGGAATTAGAAGATCCTAGCGATAAAAATTTACTTGTCTGCGCAAGGCTAAAATTTGCAAGCTTTTCTACCCAATTTGCTTCATCTGTATTTTTCCAAGATGCAAGATTGAGTTTATCTCTTACTAATTTGCTTTTTGTGGAGTTGTCGGGTATTCGCAGAAACGCTTCTGACATACACATCAATGCTAAACCTTCTTGGGTACTTAAGCGATATGTTTGCAACAAATTTTCGATACGTAAGGGACTTGATTTTGCATTTCTTAATTGATGTATAATCCCTTGCGCTTTCTGGGAAGCTAAATCATGGCAATTTGAAACTGGCTGATTTAAGAGAAATTCAACTGCGCTTTCCTCATCTAATCGATACCATCTTTCGAAATGGTTCCATAAGTGATGTAATTCGGTACTTATAAACGAGGGCGCAAACATAATTTCTCCAGCAAAATGGTCGGAACGGCGGGATTCGAACCCACGACCCCTATCCCCCCAGAATAGTGCGCTACCAGGCTGCGCTACGTTCCGAATGTGAAAATAACTGTAAAGTTATCGTTTAAGATTTAACCGCGACGTATCCGTTCTATTTCTTTTTCCACTATTGTTTCAACAATTTTTTTTAAATTCTGGTCTATCCAATTTTTAATCAATGGAGTCGCTAGTTGATTTAAAAGATCATCAACAGAAAGATTCGCAGGAGCCGGAGTAGATGCTTTAATTTCACTTTGCAAGCGATTAAATGGATTTTCAAATGATTCCTGTTTCACTTCTATTTCTTTTTCTGTAAGAAGCACTGGAGAAACTTTTGAGGAGCTCATCTGAACATCAATAGTTTGGATAGGAATCACTTCTTCTGTCAACTGAATAACTCGGGCGTTAGGAAGATCTTCTTTGTCTTCTGTTGTTTCTTTTGGAAGACTCTGTCCTTCTGCAACGTAACTGCGTATAGATGCTAAAATCTCATCCATGCTCATATCTTGTTTAGCTGTTGAAGACATATCCTAAACCGGCTCCTTTTTTGATACTTTAGCAAAGATATCATTATTTGGAAAAGAGAGATTGCTTAGACGATTATTAACTTTAATTAATCGCCTTGTGCTGGTATCTCTTCTTCATCTTCTTCCACTTTGCTAACGGAGACAACTTTTTCATCATTATCAATTCTGAAAATGATCACGCCCTGAGTACGGCGGCCTGTAATACGCACATCAACTATTGGGCAGCGTATCAATTGACCGCTTGTTGTTACCAGCATAATCTGATCTTTTTCTTTGACAGGAAATGCTGCTATCACACCACCATTGCGAACGCTTGTAACAATGCTATCAAAACCAACGCCGCCACGTTTCGTTGTGCGATACTCGTAAGCAGAGCTACGTTTTCCGAAACCATTTTCTGTAACAGTTAAAATGAATTCTTCTTGAGCCTGAAGCTCTTCAAAGCGTTCATTTGTTAATGTAATCGCTGCAACTTCCTCTTCTCCTTCAATAACTTCAGGCTCGTCTGTTATTCCTTGGCGAGCGGCTTTAGCCATTTTTAAGTAAGCGTTGCGCTCTTCGATGCTTACTTTTCCGGGGTTCAGAATAGTCATACTAATTACATAGTCTTTTGGTTGTAATTTTATACCGCGAACACCATTCGAATCGCGCCCAGCAAACACACGCACGTTATCAACTACATTAAAGCGGTTACACAAACCACTCTTTGTAAATAGCATAACGTCGTCTTTTTCGGTACATAGCTTAACAGCGATTAGCTCTTCGCCCGCATCATCTAACTTCATAGCGCGTTTACCATTGCTTGGAATGTTTGAAAAATCCTCAAGCTTGTTACGACGCACGTTACCCGTATTCGTTGCAAACATTAAGAATACTTCTTGTGCGGTTCTTTCCGTTGTTTCAGGAAGCACCAAGACCGTAGAAATCGTCTCATTAGCCGCTAGAGGCAATAGGTTAATCATTGCCCTTCCACGCGATTGAGGTGTAGCCAAAGGAAGATCATATGCTTTCATTTGATAGACTTTTCCTAGGGTGGAGAAGAACAATACATGACTATGAGTGTTAGCAATAATGATGTCGCATACAACGTCTTCGTCTTTAGTAGTCATTGCCGAACGGCCCTTGCCACCACGCTTTTGTGCACGATAAGTCGATAATGGCACACGCTTAATGTAACCACCTAGACTTACAGTAATAACCATATCTTCGCGTTGAATTAAATCATCCAACTCAAGCTTTGTTACCGCTTCTTCTATAGCGGTACGTCGTGGGCTTGGGAAAATTTCCTTAATGCCATTTAATTCTTCTTTTAAAATATCCAGCACACGTTGACGCGAACCCAAGATATCAAGATATTCTTGAATGTCTTTTGCGATATCATCCAAATCTTTTAAGATTTTTTCACGCTCTAGGCCTGTTAAACGGTGTAAGCGTAAGTCTAAAATTGCATTCGCTTGCAATTCGGATAAGCGGTATTGACCATCACCGCTAAGAGCGCTTGTGTCTGTTTCAACAAGTTTAACGTAGGATTCAACCGATGCGCTATTCCAAGTGCGCGCAAGTAATTGCTCTTTTGCCTCATTGCGATCTTTTGAAGCGCGGATCAATTCAATAACCGGATCAAGATTAGCAACCGCGACAGAGAAGCCTAATAATAAATGGCTTTTTTCACGCGCTTTGCCCAACAAATACTTAGTACGGCGAATAATGACATCTTCACGAAAATCAATAAAATGCTGCAGCATTTCAATTAAGGAAAGTTGCAATGGTCTACCGTGCACCAACGCCAACATGTTATAACCAAAGCTTATTTGTAATTGGCTATGACGGTAGAGTTTATTCAAAATTACTTCAGTATTCACATCTTTTTTAAGCTCAATAACAACTCGAACGCCTTCACGGTTTGATTCATCACGAAGATCTGAAATTCCTTCAATTGTTTTATCGCGCACAAGCTCCGCAATTTTTTCAATCATACGAGCCTTGTTTACTTGGTAGGGAATTTCATGAATGATGATCGCTTCACGATTTCCTGAGATGCTTTCCACCGATGTCTTGGCGCGGATGGTAATAGAACCACGGCCTGTTGTGAACGCATCAATAATTCCTTTACGACCTAGAATGCTTGCGCCAGTTGGAAAATCTGGACCCGGTATGTATTGCATTACTTCTTCTAGAGTTAAACTAGAATTATCAATTAACGCGCAGGTAGCATCGATAACTTCACCTAAGTTATGCGTTGGGATATTTGTGGCCATACCTACCGCAATTCCGCTGGTACCGTTTACTAGAAGGTTTGGAAATTTAGCTGGCAAGACAATAGGTTCAAGAGCCGTGTCATCATAGTTCGCACGAAAATCAATGGTGTCTTGATCGATATCATCAAGTAAGGAATGCGCGACTTTGCTTAAACGAGCTTCTGTATAACGTTCAGCCGCAGGCGGATCACCGTCCATCGAGCCGAAGTTTCCTTGCCCATCTACCAATGGTGCACGCAAACTAAACGGTTGCGCCATTCGAACCATCGCATCGTAAATCGCAAGGTTACCATGAGGGTGGTACTTTGCCATCACGTTACCAACAACGTTAGCTGACTTCTTATGAGGCTTGTTATATTCCAAGCCAATTTCTTTCATCGTATACAAAATACGACGATGTACTGGTTTTAAACCATCACGCACATCAGGAAGAGCACGAGAAACGATTACACTCATCGCATAATCGAGGTATGACCTTTTCATTTCCTCTTCTAAAGAAACCGGTTTAATATCTGTGGTCGTTTGCGCGCTCATAATTTAACAATTCAAAAAAATTAGATAAACCTTAGCATTCTTTCACAAAATTCGCATCAAAATAGTTTAATGATGTTTTTACTGGCCGAAATACTTAACTCTTTAAATAGTGCAGTCTTAAGATTTCTCGGCGCTGGTTGGCTATACTATCGAGAATTAAACCGCAGGCGAAACTTAAGAAGCCCATGACGAGCAAACCAATGCAAAGCACAGCACTTGGGATCTTATAAACATAACCGGTGGCGAGGAATTCTTGTGTTACTTTGATGCCCAAGTAAAGACCAGAAGTTATAAGAATTGATGATATTATTGAAAATAATAGAAAAGGGCGAAAATCCTTAAATAAGTTAAACATGCGCAACCCTATTTTAAATCCATCCTTAAAAGTAGATAATTTGCTTTGGGTGCCTGCAATGCGATCAAAAAAGTCTGTTTCTATTTCTTTAACTGGAAGTTTGAGATTCAAAGCATACACGGAAAGCTCAGTTTCAATATCGAATCCGCTTGAAATAGCAGGAAAGCTTTTGACTAAACGACGAGAAAACACCCGATAACCGGAAAAGATATCCTTGAAGTTACTTTGAAATAAGATTTTTAAAGCAAAGTTAAACAGCTGATTGCCAAACTTGTGGCCAGTACGATGAGCGGTTTCTGTTTTTTCAACACGCGCTCCAATAACCATATCGAGCTCTTCATGAACATGTGTATCTACCAGTTCACGTGCACGAGAAAAATCATAAGTCCCATCGCCATCAACCATAAGATAGATATCGGCGTCAATATCAGAAAACATACGACGCACAACATAACCCTTACCTTGACGAGGCTCAAATTTAACGATTGCCCCTGCTCGCTTAGCTTCAGCTGTTGTATTATCGTTCGAATTATTGTCGTAAACATAAATTTCTGCATCGGGCAGCTGAGACTTAAAATCTTTCACCACCTTATAAATAGCTTTTCCTTCATTATAACAAGGAATAAGTACTGCAATTTTACTCATATTTTACGCTCATAATCACTTAAAGGTTTTTATACAGGATTTAACGTTATAAGATAAGAGTGTTGATATTGTCATAACTCTTAATAAACACGCAACCCTAGCGAGAAAAATGAAGAAATATAGTGTATTTATTTGGACTTTTATTATTTGTACGCAGCTTTTTGCAAGCAACCTGGAAGTAAAAACTATCTTTGGCTCATTAACGCTTGAAAATGAATTGCTTAAAATATACAACCTACAGCATATACAACGCCTAAAGAGTTTGGATCAAACTGGATCTCCAGCTTATTGGAATGGCACGCCCAAAATTAGTAGACTGGATAATGGGTTGGCAATGCTTTGGCTTGTGCAAAAATTTGGCGGAGATCTTCAAGAACAAATATCTGCTTTGACTTGTGATATTTCACAAACTGTTTTCTCACAAACCGCTGACGTTGTTTTTGGGAAAGCAAATTATCAAGAAAGCATTCGAGAATGGTTTTTACATCAAACAACAATTCATGAAATTATTAGTGGCCATGATTGGGCTGAGAAAGATATTATTTCTACAAATCCTAAATTTAAACGCCTTTTGCCACAATCACCAGATGATATGTGTGCACGCAATATTGCGTATATATTAAATACTTCGTTGATTTTTAAAATGATCACCGAAAACGATGTGCAATTTATCATCAGCAAGCTGCGCTTTGAAGAAGACAAATGGTGCTTTATCAACAAAAAAGCTGCTAAAAAGTTCGCAAGTCTTTCCCTGGCTTTAACAAAGGGGTTGTTGGGTTCATCTGATATGCTTGTCATTTATCATATAACCAGCAGAACTTTAAAACGCGCAATACAACTACAACGTATTACAGAAAACGAAGTGCATTTTGGAACAGACAAACAAATCTTGGATAAACTAAACGCGTGCGATGATAGAGAAATTACGCGCTTAATCGCAAAAGCAAAAATCCCTAAAACAGCCTATCGTGTTTTAAAGGATGGTGAAGGTACTCCTGATTTTGTCCCAAAGCCAACGTTTAGTGGTATTGATCCCTGGATATATAATAAATTTTCTAAGAAATTTAAGAGACTTTCAGAGACAGATGGGAAATTTAAAAAACAATTTTTTAAGGTCAAAGAATTCTGTGCAAAGGGATATAAAATCCAGCTGAATATAGATTGACTTTTTTGTCAGCTTCGTTAGCCTTAGAGAAACTTTCTTATACCTTACCAATATGCGAGCATTCTTTGATTTTCTAAAGCACCACCAAATTGAATTTATTGATTTTAGATTTACCGATATACGTGGCACTTGGCACCATATGACCTATCCTACAAGCGCTGCAGATGAAGATCTGTGCATGAACGGTATACTTTTTGATGGATCATCCATTGCTGGATGGTGCGCAATTAATGAATCTGACATGTTATTAAAGCCAGATTTTGGCGCTGATTTAAGCGATGTGCGTTTGGACCCATTTTCGTCTTACCCAACCGCGATTGTTGTTTGTGATGTATATCACCCTCAATCAGGAAAGCCTTATGAAAAGGATCCAAGCCAAGTGGCGAAAAATTGCATGAAATACTTGCAAAGCACTGGCCTTGCGGATGAAGCATTTTTTGGCCCAGAAGCAGAGTTTTTCATTTTTGATGGCGTAAGATTTCAAGCATGCGCAGAGAAAACATTTTACGAACTTCAATCTGATGAATTCCCTAGCCAAAATGGAGCATCATTTGAAAAAGATTTGATACAAAATCATGGCTATCGCCCTGGACCTAAAGGTGGCTATTTTCCTGTTCAGCCAGTAGATTCTGTGCAAGATATGCGCTCTGAGATGTTGCTTAAATTAGCTGAAATGGGTTTAAAGGCTGAAAAGCACCATCACGAAGTTGCACCAGCTCAACACGAATTAGGAATTGTCTTTAACACCCTTGTAAGGATTGCTGACGAATTGCAAATTTACAAATACGTGGTACGAAACGTTGCGCATTTATACGGAAAAACAGCTACGTTTATGCCGAAACCTGTGTTTGGTGATAATGGTTCGGGTATGCATGTGCATCAAAGCCTGTGGAAAGGCTCTCAACCTTTGTTTAGCGGAGACAAATACGCAGGGCTTTCTGAGACAGCATTGTTTTATATTGGTGGTATCTTAAAACATGCAAAAAGTTTAAATGCATTTACCAACCCAACAACAAATAGTTACAAGCGCCTTGTTCCAGGGTATGAAGCACCTGTTATTTGCGCCTATTCCGCGCAAAATCGTTCAGCCGCTTGCCGTATTCCGGTGGTGAGTTCACCAAAGGCAAAGCGTGTTGAAGTACGTTTCCCTGATGCAACAGCGAATCCTTATCTTGCGTTTTCAGCAATGCTATTGGCAGGTCTTGATGGTATTCAAAACAAGATTCATCCAGGTGATTCTCATGATATTGATTTGTTTGAGGAAAAAGATGTGGCAAAGAAATTGCCAACGGTGAGCGGAAGTTTATGCGAATCATTAAAAGCATTAGAAAACGATCATGAATACCTAACAAAGGGCAATGTGTTTTCTAAAGAATTGATTGAGTCACATTTGGAAATGAAGTGGAAGGAACACTATCGCCTTGCGCACCATCCGCATCCGTTGGAATTTGAATTGTATTATAATTCGTAAGATATGCAGTATTCCATACGTCCTTCTACACTTGATGATGCAAAAGATATTGTTGGTGTGCAAATTCGTGGTTGGAAACACACTTACAAAGGAATCATTGACCAAAGTTATCTAGACAATATTTCCCCGCAAAAGCGACTTGAAGGAAGAATTCAATACAGCCAAAAATCCACATTCTGGGGCTTTGTTGCAGTGCACGATGAGAAAATTATTGGCATGTGCGATGTTGGGTATTCTAGACATTCTCAATTTGGCAAAGGTGAAGTATTTGCCATGTATGTAGATCAAGAGCATCAGCGAAAAGGGGTGGGCAAACTGTTGTGGGAAGCTGCTGCCCACAAACTTCAAGAAGAAAATCTTATTCCGTACATTGTGATAGCATTGGAGAAAAATCTTGCTGCACGAAATTTTTATGAAAAATTAGACGGCCGTATTTGCGGAAATATCAAAACAGAAATTGATGGAAAACTTTATGATGAAGTTGTGCATCGGTTTAGTACGATAGTATCGTAAAGCTAATGATTAAATTCATCACTGCAGATACACAAATAGAATACTCAGACGCTGTGCATTTCATGCAGAAAACTATTGAGGGTATTCGTCAAGGCAATGTGGAAGTGATTTGGTTTTTGGAGCATCCGGCCTTGTATACGGCAGGAACGAGCGCTAAAAATGAAGATTTGTTAAATGCTTCTTTGCCTATTTTTGAAACACAACGCGGTGGTAAGCATACGTATCATGGCCCCGGGCAGCTTGTTGTGTATGTGATGCTCGATCTTAAAAAACGTGGTAATGATGTGCGCTTGTTTGTGCAAGCGTTGGAAGAGTGGATCATCAGTACTTTAAAAACTTTTGGATTATGTGGCGTTAGAAAGCCAGGACGAATTGGCGTTTGGTTAGATGATGAAAAAGGTGAGAGCAAAATTGCTGCCATTGGTGTTCGCGTGACTCATGGCATTACCTGGCATGGATTATCGCTTAACGTACATCCTGATCTTATGCATTATCAAGGAATTGTCCCATGTGGATTAAAAGAATTTCCGGTAACGTCTTTGAAAGCAGAAGGCATCGATGTTCCCATATCAGAAGTTATTGAAGCTATGCAACGTAATCTTCCAGATTTTTTTCACGCTTAAAAATTCAAAAAAATCACTGTATAATGAGCGCATAAGAAATAACGCATAATTTAGCAGTCTTGCTTTATTGCTAAAATTATAGTAATTAAAAAGCGATTTTAGGTAATTTTATATGCATATCAATATTAAGAATTTAAAAAATGTTCCTCTACCTACTCATGCAACTGATGATAGTGCGGGAGTAGATTTAACAGCAGCCATTGATGCTCCGATTATTTTAGGACCAGGTAAAAGAACGCTTGTACCAACAGGTCTTGCTATTGGCCTACCAAAAGGATATGAGGCGCAAATCCGCCCGAGATCAGGACTTGCAATAAAGCATGGTATTTCGATTTTGAATACACCAGGAACAATTGATGCGGATTATCGTGGTGAGATTATTGCGATTGTCATTAATCATGGCGAAGAATCTTTTGTAATTGAGCCAGGTATGCGTATTGCGCAAATGGTAATTTCAGCCTATGAACGCATTTCTTGGAATGAAGTGGAAGATCTCGATGATACTACACGAGGTCACAATAGATTTGGCTCAACAGGATGTTAACCCGTTTTCTTTTTGTATTAATTTTTAGCACCTCTTGGGCAAATCAACCACATCCCTTACCAAGATTTGCGTCATTACGCTCAAATTCAGCACATATGCATGTAGGACCCGGGAATAATTACCCTATTGAATGGCGATTTGTGCGCCAAGGTCTACCGATAGAAATCATTGCAGAGTTTGATACATGGCGGCGCATTCGTGATCATCAGGGAACAGAAGGATGGGTACATCAAAGCCTTCTTAGTGGAAAGAGAACCATTATTATTATGGGGAATGTGCAAAATATTTATTCTAAACCTGATGAGCAATCGGATATTGTTGCACGCGCTGAGCCTGGAGTTGTCGCAACCGTCATTGAAACACAAGCCAATTGGTGCAAAATCGAGGTTCGTAATGATCAAGGCCGTTTTAAAGGCTGGGTGTCTCGCCAGCAAGTCTGGGGCCTCTATGCAAATGAGATAAAGGTTTAAAAGCTAAATTTTACCCAACTTCACAACGGAGAAGTTTTTAAAATCATCTTCATGTTGATGAGAAATAATTAACATTGCTACTGCCGGTAAAGATTCTTGTAAAATACCCATTAGATGAATAGCTGTTTTATGATCAAGATTAGATATTGGTTCATCCATAATAAGCCATTCAGGCTTATGTAGCAGAACACGCACAAAATTTACCCGCTGTTGCTCGCCGAGTGAAAGGCGATTTTGCCAATCATCTATTTCTTCTAATGAATCTATTAAATGATCTAATTGACAAGCTTTCATCGACTCTTTTAAAGATTGATCATCAAAAAATTCACTTGGATAACTTAGAACTTGTCGCAAAGAGCCTAAAGGCATATACGGACGCTGAGGCAAAATAAACAATTCATTAGCACTAGGCGCAGTAATCCTTCCCCTGAAATATGGATAAATTCCTGCAAGCACTCTAACTAGACTGGTTTTTCCTAGACCAGAAGCACCTTTTAATAAAACACGATCACCTCTATTAAGAGTAAAATTTGCTAATTTCAATATAATAGACTGATTAGGGCTTAGAATAGTTAGGTCTTTAATCTGAATATTGGTGCCAGCTTGAGGTTTATTCACATAAGTACTTTTTACCTGAGTTAAGCTATCTTCAAAGGTATGTATCCGTTTTATTGATGCTAACCATCCTGCAATCTGTATATATGACTGCATAAATAAATTAAGGGACCCAACAACTTCAGCAAACACGCCACGAATTTGCATCAATATACCAAGCGTTATAGCACCGGAAAAATATCTACTTCCGACAATCATTAAAGGTATAAAAAGCTGACCATTAAGATGAAAATTTTGAAATATATTAATATAAATGGTTTGTTGTAAAACTTTATAAAAGTTGGCAGTTATTGCGGAGAAGCCTTCTTTTAAACGATTTTTTTCAAATAATTCTCCCTGAAGCTTTACAATTTCTTCTCGGCGTTCACGAATACGTACTAAATGATAGCGAAAATTTGCTTCTAGCTTTTCAGATATAATATCAAAACCAATAAGAGGACGACCAACTTTCAGTACCACGATAATCCCAAATAATGCATACAAAAGTGCAGCCCAAACTAAGGAACCATAGACAGGAAGAGAATAATTAAAAATTTTAAAATAGATTATATCGGAAAGATTCCACAAGATAATAGCGAACGTAACAAAATTAATTCCTTCTCTAAAGAAGTTCATAAATAAAGTTACTGTTAAATTTGTATATTGGTTAATATCGTGCGCAATTCGCTGATCTGGGTTATCTGTATCCCCTGATAAAAAATGGATTTTATAATAGGCATTTTCCTCGAACCATTGATTAGATAATTTTTCTGTTAACCAACGACGCCAACGAAAACCGTACCACATAACAAAATATGCACGAGTACATGCCTCAAAGAGAAAGATAGCAACAAGAATAAAAAATACACGAATTAAACGAAAAAATTCCGGTAAATTTTTCTGCTCAAGCGCATTAAAAAAATCTCTCGACCAGTCATTTAGAATTACCCCGATATACACCGACAGAATGCTGAGAATTACTAAGAAAAGTACTCCAACCCACGCTAATTTTTTTTCTTCTGATCTCCACCAAGGTTTTATTAATGACCAGACTTCTTTAAATCCAACATTTGAAGACGATGTCATCTAATCATCATCCATCTTCAGCGCTGCAATAAAGGCACTTTGTGGAATTTCAACGTTTCCAAACTGTCTCATACGCTTTTTACCCGCTTTTTGCTTATCAAGAAGCTTACGTTTACGACTAATGTCACCGCCATAACATTTAGCTAACACGTCTTTACGAAGCGCCGAAACAGTTTCACGAGCAATAATTTTTCCACCAATAGCTGCTTGAATAGCGATTTTGAAAAGTTGGCGTGGAATCAAATCTTTTAATCGCGTACATAATACTCTTCCACGACTTTCTGCGCGGGATTTATGGACGATCATGCTAAGCGCATCAACTGGTTCTGCGTTTACTAAAATAGAAACCTTTACCAATTCTCCTTCTCGGTATTCTTCCATTTGATAGTCAAAAGATGCATAACCACGACTAATAGACTTTAAGCGATCATAAAAATCAAACACGATTTCATTTAATGGCAGACGATACACAACCATCGCGCGATTGCCTGCATAAGTTAAATCAACTTGCTCACCGCGACGCTCTGAACATAATGTTAAAACAGAGCCTAAAAATTCATCAGGAACCATTATTGTTGCTTTAATCCAGGGTTCTTCAATAAGCTCTATTTTTACGACATCTGGCATATCGGTTGGATTATGCAGCTCTAAAATCTCACCATTTTTCATGTGAATTTTATACACAACACTTGGAGCCGTTGTAATAAGATCTAGATTAAATTCGCGTTCCAGACGCTCTTGAATAATTTCAAGATGTAGTAAGCCTAAAAAGCCGCAACGGAACCCATAGCCTAATGCTGCTGATGTCTCCGCTTCGAAATGAAAACTTGCATCATTTAAATGAAGTTTGGCCAAGCTGTCACGCAAATGCTCAAATTCGGCCGCATCGGATGGAAAAAGACCACAAAAAACAACAGGCACTGAAGGCTTGAAGCCAGTTAAGGCTTCTGATGTAGGTTTTTTTTCATCGGTAATTGTATCACCCACCTTACAATCAGCCACGCTTTTTATACTAGCTGTAATAAAACCAACTTCTCCTGGGTGAAGTTCTTTTATAAGCTCTTGCTTTGGCGTAAAAAAACCAACGCGATCAACATCGTAGGCTGCATTAGCATTCATCATTTTAATTTTTTGACCAACTTTTAGCACGCCTTCCATAATACGCACTAAAATAATCACTCCCAGATATGGATCGTACCAACTATCAACTAGCATCGCCTTTAAAGGTTTATTGATCGCATCGGTATCATTGGCATTACGTGGAGGAGGTAGCCTGTGCACGATAGCCTCTAAAACATCTTGGATTCCTAAACCGGTTTTTGCCGATATAAGCACAGCTTCCGAAGCATCTAGGCCTATGACGTCTTCAATTTGCTGTTTCACACGCTCTGGCTCTGCTGCTGGTAAATCTATTTTATTAAGAACCGGTACAATTTCATGATTGTTATCAATAGCTTGATAAACGTTCGCAAGTGTTTGTGCTTCAACGCCTTGGCTTGCATCAACCACTAACAGTGATCCCTCACAAGCAGCCAAAGAACGGCTCACTTCATAGGCAAAATCCACATGCCCTGGGGTATCCATTAAGTTAAGAAAATACATCTGACCATCTTTGGCTTTGTATTTTAACCGCACGGTTTGTGCTTTAATTGTGATTCCACGCTCTCTCTCGATATCCATGGAATCAAGAATTTGATCTTTCATCTCACGTGTTTCAACGCCACCACAAAATTCAATGATGCGATCTGCCAGGGTTGATTTTCCGTGATCGATGTGAGCAACAATTGAAAAATTTCGAATATTTTTCACTTCATTAATAACAATAATAGAAACAGCATAATACTAAGGCCTTGCAACGCAACACGCAAGCGCATAAAACGATTGCTAAGCTGCACATGGTTTGTTTGTTTCAAAAACATTGTTCTTAAACCAAGCAATAATGCTAAAATAGTACCCGTTAACGAAATAAAAAATAAAATTTCTATCATGTCCTTCATAGTAAAACCTTACCACGCATACGTAGTATTAGCCATAAATTCAATGATCGTTCAAAAATAATACTTTTTATTGTAATTAAAAACTTAACAACGCATAAATTAAGAAACTTCCGTTAAGATTATTTACTTTTTGATTAACTTTATCATTGTGTGCTAGTATTCCCTGGTTATGTTGAAAAAAGTAATTTTGGAAAGTTCATGTCATCAGCATTAAATAAAGTCAAAAACCAAAATATCAAGGATACAAATTCGGAAGAATTTTCAGGATCCCCTAAAGCTTGGTTTATATTGGCATGTGGCTGGGCATTTTATCTCTACGAATACATTTTACGCGCATCAACAAGCGTAATCACCAATGAACTTATGGTTGATTTTGGAATTTCTGCTAGTGCGGTAGGTGCTTTAGCTGCTTTTTATTACTTCGCTTATGTACCTCTGCAAATCCCTTGCGGGGTTATTGCAGATAAGTTTGGACCACGAAAAGTTGTGACAACTTCTGCATTACTATGCATTTTAGGCTCTATCATATTTGCAAAAAGTACAACCATAGCAAATGCGCAAATCGGACGATTTATGATAGGTGCAGGATCTGCATGCGCCTATATTTGTTGCATGAAAATAGCTTCTGTTTGGTTTAGAAAATCAAGCTTCGCTTTTATTGCTGGAATTTCCATGATGATGGGAACATTTGGCGGCATTTTTGGAGGCAAGCCTTTTGCACATCTTGCTAACACGCAAGGTTGGCGATCAGCAATGATCATTGCCGCTATTGTTGGATGCGTTGTAATGGTAATAGCATGGCTTGTGATACGCGACAAGCCGGAAGGAAAAAAATCAATCCCGCATGAAGGTGGATTGCTAGATGGTCTCAAAATCATTGCAGCAAAACCTCAAAATTGGTTGATTGGATTATATGGCTGCATGATGTATTTGCCTTTATCTGCATTTGCTGAATTATGGGGCGTACCTTATTTAATGCAACGTTTTTCAATAACTAATGAGACAGCTTCTTATGGTTCAATCATGGTATTTATTGGATATGCTGTTGGGTGTCTTTTTAGTGCTAAACTTTCAGATCGTTGGCATAGCCGTAGAAAAGTAATGGCTTTGTCCGCTAGCGGTACATTTATTGGATTTTCGGCGGTGCTATTTTTACCTAACTTATCCTTTGATGCAATTTTAGGCGCGTTATTTTTATCTGGTGTCGTTTCAGGCCTTTCAATTTTGTATTTCCCCGCTGCAAAAGAAAATAATCCAACAAAATACAGCGCGACTTCCGTTGGGTTTACCAATGCTTTTGTGATGGTTAGCGGTCTAGTTTTTCAGCCATTGCTAGGTGCATTAATTGACTATTCATGGGATGGAAATTTTGATGCAAGTGGAACACCCGTTTATGCTTTTAAAGATTATCAATTTTCTTTAACCGCCGTTATATTTGCTTTATTAATTGGCCGCATTATTGTTTTCTTCATTCAAGAAACTTACAAAAAAGAAAAGCTCTCATAATATCTGTGTTGCTTTACCATCGCTATAGATAATTAGGAAAGAGTGATCCGTGGCAAAAAAAATTAATAAAGAAAATGTGAAAAATCAAAAAAAAGCACTTCTTGCGCAAGCATGGGCAATCCTTAGTTGTGGTTGGGCGTTCTACTTATACGAATATATCTTAAGAGTTTCCCCAACGGTCATTACCAATGAGTTAATGTCCCAATTCAACATTACTGCTTTTACGGTTGGCTCCCTAGCTTCTTTTTATTATTGGTCATATGTTCCCATGCAAATTCCTTGTGGGGTTATTGTTGATAGACTAGGGCCTAGAAAGGTTGTTACTTTTTCAACAATACTCTGTGTGCTTGGGACAATTTTATTTTCGCAAAGCGATTCTCTAACCATTGCTTATATCGGGCGCTTTATTGTTGGAGCTGGCTCAGCTTGTGCCTATTTATCGTGTTTAAAAGTTGCTTCTGATTGGTTTAAGCCTTCTTATTTTCCTTTAATTGTAGGCGCTTCCATGATGATGGGAACGCTAGGAGGCATTTTCGGAAGCAAACCTTTTGCGATCTTAGTAAACGACTTTGGTTGGCGTCATGCTATGCTTATAGCGGCAGCTATTGGAGCTATTATTGGAGTAATTTGCTGGTTTGTTATGCATGACAAAGTAGATGAAAAGCAAAAAAGTAAAGAAACAGAGCTTTTAATTGGCATAAAGAATATCTCTCGCAAATCACAAAATTGGCTAATTGGTTTGTATGGCTGTCTTGTATATATTCCTCTGGCTGCGTTTGCAGACTTATGGGGCGTACCTTATTTTATGAAGCGTTATGGCCTAAATAATGAAGCAGCATCTACAGGCACCATTGTTATTTATCTTGGAATAGCGTTAGGCTGCTTAGCCACTGCTGCTTTATCAAAAAAATTAAGAAGCAGAAAAAGGGTTATGTCTTTTTCATCAACCATCACTTTTCTTGGCTTTGTAGCAGCACTACACTTTCCTGGTTTGTCATACAATGAGGTTCTGTGCGTGCTGTTTATCACTGGGATAGCTTCTGGCTTATCAATTCTTTATTTCGCCGTAGCAAAAGAGAGCAATTCACTAAAATATACAGCAACCACTGTCGGTTTTATTAATGCACTTGTTATGATTTGCCCGATTATTTTTCAGCCATTACTAGGAGGCTTGATTGATTATTCTTGGGGCGGATCGTTTCATTCAGATGGAACCCCTGCTTATTCCTTAGAAGATTACAGCTTCGCCTTATCTGCTGTTCTTTTCGGCTTACTACTCAGTAGAATTCTTGTCTTTTTCATTCACGAAACATACACAAATACACAGGAGGCTTAAAAGTGAAACGTTTAGGAGTTGATAAATCCTTTAAACAAAAAATCCAGCCAACGAACACAAATCGGAAACCTATAACTATTAATGCTTGGGCCGTTTGGGTGGCTGCTGCAATTTTTTATTGGTACGAAATGATACTGCGAGCTGGCGCCAGCGTTATGGCACAGGGCATTATGGATACCTTTACCATTAATGCTACTCAGCTAGGGTTACTGACCTCTTTTTATTATTACTCATATGTCTTATTGCAAGTTCCTAGCGGCATGCTACTTGATAAAATTGGCCCCAGGTTTGTTATTACATTTTCATGCATTCTATGTACGATTGGGAGCTGGTTTTTTGCCACAACCACAAGTCTCGCAACTGCTGAAATCTCCAGATTTGTAGTAGGCGCTGGTTCTGCGTGCGCTTTTGTTGCCTGCTTAAAACTGGCTAGTGATTGGTTTTCGCCAGCACGCTTTGCATTCATCGCAGGGTTAACAAATATGCTTGGCACGTTGGGAGGAACATTTGCTGGCGTCCCATTAGCGAAGCTGGTTAATCATACAACTTGGCAGCAAGCAACAATATGGCTTGCCTATGCGGGCGTCATTGTAACAACTCTCTGCTGGGTGCTTATTCGCAATAAACCAAAAAATAAAAACGCAGATACACTAGAACCAACAGTTCGCTTACGGAAATCTTTAATGATTCTAGCGTTTGATAAACAAATAATTTTGGCAGCAGCTATAGGTGGATTAATGTATGTGCCTGTTTCTTCCTTTGCAGAACTGTGGGCCGTTCCTTTTTTGATGAATTCCCTTGCCATAAATAATGAGTGGGCTTCTTTTGCGAATACGATGATATTCATTGGTATGGCTGTTGGCAGCCCCATTATTGCAAAGTTAGCTTTCAAACAAAAAAGTTATATCAAGCTTATGAAAGTATCAGCAATTGCTTGTGCTGTATGTTTCTTGATAGGGTCTTATGCGCAAAGCATTGGATATTTTCCAACTCTTATTGCATTATTTGTAGGTGGACTTTGGCTTGGTGGTCAAGTTTTGTGCTTTAGCGTTGTAAAAGAACGCGTACCCAATCAAGCAAGCGGCACAGCAATGGCGTACACTAATGCGATTGTCATGCTAAGCGGGGTTATATTTCAACCTATGATGGGATGGCTTTTAGATAGAGGCTGGACAGGTGATTTAGATGGAGCTGGTACAAGAATTTATTCTGCTGCAGATTATCATCAAGCAGTGCTAGCTGTTCCCGCTTGTTTAGCGCTTAGCTGGCTGTTATTAAAATTGTGTAAAGATACTCACCCAAAGCTTAACTACTAAGACAACCCAAGGTATTGTTTAATCTTTATCATGTCATGCCAAACTTGAGCTTTTTGCCCCGGCGAACGCATTAAGTAAGCAGGATGGTACGTCGCAAAGGAAGAAATTGTCTCCCCTTGATGTGTTTTATACTCATGGAAGCGTCCTCGCAATTTCGTTATACCCTCTGTCGTTTTCAAAAGAGTTTTTGCAGATACTCCACCTAAAAAAATCAATAATTTTGGCCTTATCAATTGAATATGTTGCTCAACAAATGGCTGGCACATAGCAATTTCTTCATTTGTTGGTGTACGATTTCCAGGCGGTCGCCAAGGCAAAATATTCGCTATATATAGTTTAGTGCGATCTAAACCAATAGCTTGAAAAATTTTATTAAGAAGCTGACCGCTTTGCCCAACAAAAGGTAATCCTTGCGCATCCTCGTCTGCACCAGGCGCCTCTCCAATAAGCATGACATCTGCTTGAGGATTACCATCACAAAATACAGTGTTTAATGCAGTTTTTTTTAAGGCGCATTCATTAAAAGAAAGCATTGCATTTTTAAGCTCTTCTAATGTTTTGCAAGCGTAAGCTGGGTGCTCAGTTTTAATAATGGCAGCAATATGCTTCTCTCTCTGAATTTGTAGAGAAGAAGTTACATCTATAGGCGTGTCTTGGTAAATATAATCACAGCCCAAAGCCTTTAATGTATTACGCATATGTTATTGATTTATATACTGAAAGAAATGTACCAGTTTACTAGGAAAATTCCCAGCCAAATAAAAAAAGCCTCATCAATATTGATGAGGCCCAAAAATTTAAATAATAGGTTACTTATTTTTCAATTTTAGCGACGACGCCGGCACCAACCGTACGTCCACCTTCACGAATCGCAAAGCGTAATCCTTCATCCATCGCAATCGGTGCTATCAATTCTACTTTTATAT
>JAJTEE010000022.1 GCA_021298215.1 Alphaproteobacteria bacterium | reverse complement strand
GTCGTAACGGGCGGACTCCGGTCGTAACGGAGATAGAGGCCATACGGCATCAACCTAATACGGCACCCCTAAAACGAGTCACATAAAACACAATGAAACGAAAACAAGAGAAACGAAGCCGAACGAAGTGAAATCCCGGTGAAGGCTGAGACCCAGTGAAAAGAGAGAAAACAATAAAGAAGAAAACGATAGACTCCCCGTTGGAAAACGGGGGCCAGTGTATAATATCGATATAAAAAAGTTATTTTATTGCTTTTTTACAATAAATTAATTTCTTTTTACTAAAATATAATTTGTGTAAGTTCAATGAAGTTTTATCATGAACAAATACATTATCCTAATTGTATATTATGCAGTTTTACTAGCTAGTATTAATGCGAGTGATCGGTCTGCATATGATCAGCTCAATGCAGATATGGGTACGTACGCTCAAAACGCACGAAAAGCAACAATTGATCGAACTCTTTATGATCAAGTGCTGGCCTTAAATATACAAAATTTTTTGCTAGAAAATAGTGATAGGCTGTACAAGATGCCAAGGTCGCCACGTGTCATGCGTAGCGTATATGAAAATCTACTGAACGAATTTACAAGTCTTCGAGAAAATCTTCTTGATTTGCAAAAAGAGGCTAATGTTCTGCTTTCTCTAGATGGTTACCTTGCTCCTCTTTCTGAACCTAATAAAGAGACTATTTCACGATTAAAGCAGAAATGTAGGCAGGTTAAACATGGCTTGGCTTGCCTACCTTTGCAAATGAACGCTTTCACAGCAAATCTCCAGGCTGTTCAGGCTCTCTCGAGAGAAAAATAAAACCATTTTTCCTCATCTCTCTGTCATCCTGAGCCTGCAATGCAGGCGGCAGAATCCAGTGAATAAAATCGATATTACAAATAGGTCATCATAAAATCGTTGCGTTGGTGCTGATATAAGAATAATAATTTATTAATAAGACAAATGTTAGAATAAAGTATCAAATTTCAAAGCATTTCAAAAGCTATGAGAATACCTTATTTTTTATCTATTTTTTTGCATATTTGCATGTTCTCCAATATATTTTGCGCTAGTCTAGAAAAGCATTCTGTTTCGAGTTCAGGAACTCATTCTATTTATTTTGCTAAATTTTATGTGTTTGATGTCGGGCAAGGCAACTCACAACTTATAGTATATCCAGAACTAAAAATAGCCTTTCTATATGATGCGGGCTCAAGCTCATACAGAAAGCATCTAAAATTTCTCTCTGATGATAAAAGGATGACTGACTTCCTTGTAGAAGGGAGTAATGTAATAACAGCAGTCAATAATCAAGCATCAATGTCAAGTGTAGAAGTGCCTAATGCAGGGGGAATTCTAGGGCCTAAACGAGAAAGAGCAGGCGGTAGTAAAGAAAAAGCGGCTAGCAATTCTAGTAAGGTAAAGGCAAAACAGACGAAAATAGAGGGTTTAGAAAGAAAACTTTCTGGGAATGATAGCGATAATAGTTCAGCAAGCAATGGAAAAGATGATACGTTACCCATGTCTGTTGATATGAAAATTCGAGAAATTCTATTAGAAGCGGACATTACTCATTTGGTTGTTCTCTTATCGCACTCCGATAAAGATCATATTAGTATCCTAAGTAAGAGCATTATCCCTCAGAATATCAAAACAGCTATTATTGCATGCGGGGATTTTCTTGTGGAAAATAGTGAAATACAAGAGTTTTTTGCTTATTGCCTTTCAAGAGAAAACATATGTATTTCATTGCCTTATACCTGGGATAGAGAAACAACACCAGCGCGTATACATTCCATTTTAAATCCTCCGTCAATTTTCCAGGGGAATATCATGGAATTTTTTGAAATAGTAAAAGAAAGACCTGTGTACAGAAAAGAAGGAAGCGGAATATCATCACTATTTTTTGATACAGAATGGGAACAGAAGATAAGGCTTCTGCAAAATAAGATTTTCATTTGGGGATTGAATACTCCAAGTGCAGATCCCAACACTCAATCGACAGTTATAAGTTTCAAGCTATCTCCAAGTACGAGTGTTATTTTAACAGGAGATGCAACCCCCAAAACCTTCCAAAAAATCAGAGTGGTTGCTGCAGCAAAAGTTTCTGAAGAAATGGATAATATTTTAGGTTCAAATCGTATACTTGTTGTTCCTCACCACGGTGCAAAAGACAATATTTCTCTAGACATGATTGATCTTTTTCGGCCTACTCTTGCAATCATTTCTGCAGCTAATGGGATGCATTTTCACCCTCATCGAAATGTTTACGAATGGCTAATGAGTTATATTGATAGGCCTTGTTTTAGGGTTAAAGAAGGTGAAGAAAACAGTATTCTCTGTTTTGGGGAGCATGCAGCTTTAAAAGATGGGAATACTGGAGAGTTCGCAAAAGTTGTTAGCACAAACTTTTCTGGAACACTAAAACTAGAGGATGGATTTTTTTCAAGAACTTTTTCACCCACTATCGAATACGCTGGAAAAGTTTATAAAGCAGACTTAAGAAAGAGAGTTTTAGCAGAGTCATTAAAAATCGGAGAATTATATTACGTAAAGGGAGTTGAATCTCCATTAATCGTTAGGTATGTAGCGGCTAACAGGTTTGTAAATGTTGATACTGATAACGGCGCTTTTGTTGACATAAATGGATTTTTATTATACAGTGCAGAAGAAATAATGCTAGGAAATAGTTGAAATGAAAGAGTTATTAGTTGTTTTAGCTTTGTGCGGTTATCAAATATTTCCTATCGCAGATATTATCAGCATACAAGATGATAATGATTGCAAAAAGGTAGAGAATACCCTCTGTTTTTTTTGGACATCTAATCAGCGCCTGGTGCCTTTACTTGAGAGAGAAGACCCTCTCAGTGAAAGTGAAAAGCTAGAAATCAGGAAATCATTAAAAAAAAATACTAGCTCAACTAATCAATCCCTCATAAAAGAGTATTTGCGCAATAAAGAAGAATTTATTGCAACTTTAGAGCGCTCAGAAGAGTATGTAAAAAGTCATATGCAAGAACTTGAAGGGGAAATGGGCGATAAAGCAAAGAGTCTATTAAACTTCTTATATAGGTTAGATGATCTTATTTATGTGCTTGCCCAATAACTAGATTTTTTATTTATTTTCCCTTAAAAAAAACCAAAGAAATAAAATAACACAAAATGAAGAATTTTAAGCCTTAATCCATTGACGCTTAAGGGTGGGATTGTCTATGCTTCAAAGCAATGAATAAAGTGAGATTCAAATAATGTTAATGACGGGCAAAAAAGGCCTTATTATGGGCGTAGCAAATAACAGTTCCCTAGCGTGGGGAATTTCTAAAATGCTACACGAGCAAGGAGCTAAACTTGCGTTTAGTTACCAGGGTGAAACCCTTGAAAAACGTGTGCGCCCCTTGGCGGAAAGTATTGGCTCGGACTTTCTCGTAGAATGCGATGTCAGCAAAGATGAAAGTATTGAAAACACCTTTAAACTTATTGAAAAAAAATGGGGAACCCTTGACTTTGTCGTGCACGCGATTGGTTTTTCCGATAAGAATGAACTGCAAGGAAGGTACTGCGATACATCCCTTCAAAACTTCTTAAACACGATGCATATTTCTTGCTTCTCGTTTACAAAAGTTTGTAAAGAAGCCGAGCGCCTGATGCCAAACGGTGGGTCTTTAATTACCTTAACGTACTATGGTGCAGAAAAAGTAATGCCAAATTATAACGTCATGGGCGTTGCAAAGTCAGCCCTTGAAGCAAGCGTTCAATACCTTGCGGTTGATCTTGGTCCTAAAAACATTCGCATTAATGGTTTATCTGCAGGGCCTGTTAAAACGCTTGCGGCAAGCGGTATTGGTGATTTTCGTTATATTTTAAAATGGAATCAATACAATTCTCCATTGCGTCGTAACACAACGTTAGAAGACGTTGGTGGAACAGCGCTTTACTTGCTCAGTGAATTAGGCTCTGGTGTCACCGGGGAAGTCATTCATGTCGATTCAGGATACCACGTAGTTGGCATGAAAGCTGTGGATGCTCCAGATATCAGCGTTGTTAAAGATTTAGACTAGTTTTTTAGGAGACTTTCCCCATGATACTTTCCGATAAATGGATTCGCGAACAAGCCCAAAAAAATGGCATGATTGAGCCATTTGTAGAAAGCCAAAAACGAGAGGGAATGATCTCCTATGGTTTATCCTCTTACGGCTATGATGCTCGTTGCTCACCGGAATTTAAGATTTTTACCAACGTCAATAACGCGATCGTTGATCCTAAGGAATTCTCTCCTTCAAGCTTTGTTGATCGTGAAACTGATGTGTGTATTATTCCTCCAAACAGCTTTGCACTTGCTCGTACGGTCGAATATTTCCGTATCCCGCGTGATGTGCTGGTGGTTTGTCTTGGAAAATCTACTTATGCACGATGCGGTATTATCGTAAACGTGACGCCACTTGAGCCAGAGTGGGAAGGTCATGTCACACTAGAGTTCTCAAACACAACGCCGCTTCCTGCAAAAATCTATGCAAACGAAGGTGTGTGCCAGTTCCTCTTCTTTAAAGGTGATCAGCCTTGCGAAGTTTCCTATCGCGATAGGGCTGGAAAATACATGGGGCAAACCGGCGTAACATTGCCAAAGCTATAAATAATGCCAACAATTCTTAAAATTCAGGGCGGGAAGCCCTTAAAGGGCACTATTGAAATTAGTGGAGCTAAAAATTCAGCGCTTCCACTTATGGTAGCATGCCTTTTAACTGATAAGCCTTTTATACTCAGTAATGTTCCTAATCTAGCGGATATTCGTACCATTACCCAGGTGTTAGAAACCCTCGGGGTAATTGCCCATGAAGATGGAAACACGCGTACACTTAATGCTTCTAATATTATCTCTACCACAGCGCCATACGAATTAGTCAAAACCATGCGTGCCTCTGTTTTAGTGCTGGGTCCTTTATTAGCACGTTTTGGTCATGCCAAAGTCTCTCTTCCTGGAGGATGCGCGCTTGGTGCACGCGCCATTGATGTGCACTTAGAAGGCTTACGTGCAATGGGTGTCACGTGCGATTTGGAAGAAGGTTATGTTATTGCTAAGGCACCAAAAGACGGCTTAAAGGGTGCTCATTTTACCATGCGTGTAGTCTCTGTGGGGGCAACTGAAAATCTTATGCTGGCTGCATCCATTGCTAAAGGTGAAACAGTTTTGCAAAATGCAGCACGGGAGCCAGAAATTATTGATCTCGCTAATTGCTTAAACGCAATGGGCGCTGATGTACAAGGGGCAGGGACCGACACTATTACCATTCAGGGCGTAGATTCCTTAAACGGAACTCAATATAAAGTCATGCCTGATCGCCTTGAAACAGGTTCATACGCCATGGCGTCGCTAATTACAGGTGGAGACTTAACTTTAACAAACACTTCATTAAAGTATTTACCAATGGTACGTGAAACCTTAGAGAAAGCGGGTGCGGTATTTGAAGAACTTGATAATGGCTTTCGTGTTGCTCAAAAAGGTCCAATTATCGGTGTTGATGTTATGACCGAGCCGTACCCTGGTTTTGCTACCGATTTACAAGCTCCATTTATGGCGCTAATGAGTGTGTGCGAAGGTGCAAGCATGATCACTGAAACAATTTTTGAAAATCGCTTTATGCACGTGCCCGAGCTTGCTCGTATGGGTGCAAATATCCAAGTCCATGGAGCTTCGGCGATGATTCGCGGTGTGAAAAATTTAAGTGGTGCGCCTGTTATGGCAACCGATATTCGCGCTGGTATAGGTATGGTAGTAGCAGCCCTTGCAGCAAAAGGAGAAACAACAATTAGTCGTCTTTATCACCTAGATCGAGGTTATGAAACTCTAGAAGCAAAACTCCAAGCTTGTGGTGCGGTGGTTGAACGCCATAAGGCGGAAATTTAATAATATTCGCTTAAGTATATTGTAATTTTATAAAATTTTAGAGAGCATATAGAAGTAGATGTAATTTCTGCTTTTGGGTGAAATTTAATTTTAAGGAAGAAGAAACGACCATCAACCTCTTATACCACTGAGACCGCGACTATGAAACTCTAGAAGCAAAACTCTAAGCCTGCGGCACTGTAGTTGAACGTCGTAAAACTGATGAATAAAACAACGGTGACTGTTTTTGATGCTCTATTGCAATTCAATAAAATTTTAGAAATACTTTGCTCTGCAGGTGAGTCTTGTGGGGCTTTTCTTTAGATATCTGCTTTAAATCGCTTTATGCATGTAACTGAATTTGCGGCGCTATAGTTGACCGCAAAGAAGCCGATCAGTCATTACTCAATCTTATCAGGATCAGCGCCAAAGTGCCGCATCATGTCTGCCATGTGCTCTGATAAAGGTGCAGTAATTACCATTTTTCCACCATCTTGTAAGGGGAATGATAACTGATACGCGTGCAAATGCAGAGTTTGGTTTTTAATAGTTGCTCCATATTTATAATCACCCACAATAGGCCAGCCAGATTCGCTTAGGTGCACGCGTATCTGGTGTGTCCTCCCACTTTTAGGCCAGCAATCAACTAGAGAAAAAGTATCAAGCTTTTTGCGCAGCATGTATTTGGTTTCAGCAGGTCTAGCATGAGGGCCGTTCACCACCATTTTTTCTTTATTGCCAACCATTTCTTTGCCAATAGGAAAATCGATCACACCCTGTGCTGGGCGCACATTTCCCTCAACGATAGCACGATAGATTTTTTCAACGCCATGGTTTGCAAAAAGATGTGTCAGGTATTGAGCCATCGGAATCGTTTTTGCCATAACTAAAACACCACTAGTATCCTTATCGATGCGGTGCACCAAACGGGCTTGCGGATTATAAACCTTCATAATCGCATCAAGGTGACGTTTGGTTCCAGTACCTCCTTGCACGGCAAGTCCTTGTGGTTTATTTAAAGCAATCAGATCATCATCTTCCCACATAATGAGTGACTCAGCCCATTTTAAATCCTCCTTACTTACCGTCATTATGCGCTTTGCTGGTTTACTTTCAGGGGTAATATAGGCAGCTAAATCTACTAAAATACGCAATTGTTCTTCTGACTCAATACGGGTGCTACTTTTTGCAGGTTTGCCATCAACCAAAATCTTTTTAGTTCTTAGAAGTTTTTCTAATATACCTTGCGTAAGGCCAGGGTAAAGGCGACGTAAAAGTCGATCAAGACGAGTAAGATTAGAGGGAAATTCAGACATTATTGTGCTTTCACTTGTACGAGGTTTGTCCAGTTAGTTGTATAGGCAGGTGATTTGTTATGAGATTTATTCACCCACTCTGTGCTTTGGGCGCATGATAAAGGGTGAATAGTCCCTAGTCCAAATCGCTTATTTATCTCATCCATGACTTTATCCACATTAGGCTTATTGGATAAAGCCTTTGAACTATCAAACAACGCATGCTTATGAGGAAGATTTTCTTCTCGTAGATCAGTGGCGATTATACCAATTTTTTGATAATCGGTGTTTGGGCTAAAAAAATTTTCGATAATTTCTTGAACTTGCTGTATTATCACAGATGTAGTGTTCGTTGAATCTGCTAGCACTACTGTATGTTGCTGAAAAAAAAGAGATTGATCACCAGAAAAAGAATGTTGAGTGTATACAGTAAGTGCTGATGTTTTTTGAGATAGTTCTCGTAATTTGAAACCTAGTCGCATTCCAAAACGAGCAGCGATTTGTTTTAGATTTTCTTTATCTCTTATTGGATGAGGAAAACTTCTTGTGAGCTGTAGAGATTTCTTTTGTTCTTGGACAAGAGTTAAGGGTAAGCATGAAAAACCATTCAGTTCTCTGACAATTCTCTCGGCGACAATATTATAATTACGGCGGACCCAACTAGGATCAGCTGTCATTAAATCATAAGCATTGCAGATGCCATGTTGTTTGAAACTTTTTGTGAGTTTTGCGCCAACGCCCCATATTTTTGAAATGGAGGTTGCTTTTAAAAATTTATGATAAGGAGGTGTATGATCAATATAATAAGAAGAACCTAATGTTTTTGCGTGAGAGGTTGCAAGCTTTGCTAAAGTTTTTGTGGGGCCAAACCCAATAGATGTAGGAATGCCAGTGTATTTGAGGATTTGGTGATGTATTTTATCCCCTTCTTCTGCCCAATTAATGGTTGCATCAAGTTCTAAAAAGGCTTCGTCAATTGAATATATTTCAACATTTTTTTGCAACGACTGTAATACGTTCATAATTCGGCGACTTATATCACTGTACAGTTCAAAATTGCAGGATAAAGTTTCTATATTGTATGCTTTGATTAAATGGCGAATTTCAAATAAAGGAGCTCCCATTGGTATGCCAAGAAGTTTAGCTTCATTTGATCGTGCAATGACACAGCTATCATTATTAGACAGCACAACAATTGGCCTCTCCTCCAAATCAGGCCTAAAAACTTTTTCGCATGAGACGAAAAAATTATTGCAGTCAACCAGAGCAAACATGGAGATACTTACTAATTTTATTTTCTCAAAATATAAATCTATCCCTCCAAAGAGTCTATAGCTGAATTACTAATTAAAATTATAATAAAAATTATTTATAATTAT
>JAJTEE010000021.1 GCA_021298215.1 Alphaproteobacteria bacterium | reverse complement strand
AAAATTGATATCTAGTTATGATTAAAATAAAAAGAGCCCTTATAAGCGTATCAGACAAAAAAGGCATTATCGATTTCGCTAAGATACTCATTAAGTACAACGTTGAAATTTTATCTACTGGGGGTACAGCAAAATTATTTGCTGAAAATAATATTCCTGTCATTGAGGTCAGTGATTACACTGGCTTCCCTGAAATGTTAGACGGTAGAGTAAAAACACTTCATCCAAAGATACATGGCGGCATTCTCGGAAAAAGAGATGACGAAAAACATCTACAAACGATGATTAAATCTAATATTCCTTTAATTGATTTGGTGGTAGTGAACTTATATCCATTCGAAGCGACAATATCCAAAGAAAACTGTCCGCTATCTGAAGCTATTGAGAATATAGATATCGGCGGTCCAGCAATGATTAGATCTTCAGCCAAAAATTATAATGGTGTAGCTGTAGTAACTGATAGTTCGGATTATAAAATGATTGAAGATGCATTAAAGAAAAATGATGGCGCCCTTAATCTGGAATGTAGATTTATTTTGGCTAAAAAAGCTTTTGAACATACTGCCAAATATGATTTAGCTATTTCAAATTATCTTAATGGACTAGATACAAATAAAAATGTAACTTATCCTAAAAAACTTAACCTCGCATTTAATAAAAAGATGGATTTACGTTACGGCGAGAATCCGCATCAAAGTGCATCGTTTTACGTTGATGAAATAGCAACCAAAGGATCATTAGCAAGCTTTAAACAATTACAAGGCAAGGAGCTTTCATACAATAACTTAAATGACGCAGATACAGCGTGGGAATGCGTTAAAAGCTTTAAGCTTCCTTCTTGCGTAATCGTAAAACATGCCAACCCATGCGGAGTAGGCTCTTCTAAGGACTTATTAGATGCTTATAAGAAAGCATTTTCAACTGATCCAACTTCTGCATTTGGCGGTATTATTGCTTGCAATACAGCGTTAGACAAAAATACTGCATCTCAAATTATTTCGCAATTTGTGGAAGTTGTAATCGCTCCCTCTTACGAGGCCGAGTCACTTAAAATATTTGAATCAAAACCAAACATTCGATTGCTAGAGGTAACTTTGGATAACAACTTCAATGCTTTTGAATTAAAAAAAATTGGTGGCGGTTTGCTCGTTCAATCGCCAGATAATTTCAATATCGATATGGATCATTGCAAAATAGTTTCTAAACTCAAGCCTAACCAAGAACAAATGGCTGACATGCTTTTTGCATGGCGCGTCGCTAAATATGTCAAATCAAATGCGATTGTATTTTGTAAAAATAATCAAACATTAGGAATCGGTGCAGGCCAAATGAGCAGAGTAGACAGTACCAAGATTGCATCGATCAAAGCTCAAAATGCAAATCTCGATTTAATAAATTCAGTGGTCGCTTCAGACGCGTTCTTTCCTTTTAGGGATGGTATTGATGTGCTTGCCACGGCTGGCGCAAAATGTGTTATTCAGCCTGGCGGAAGCCTTAGAGATGAAGAAGTTATCTCTGCTGCCGATGAATTAGGTCTCGTCATGTTATTTACTGGATATCGTCACTTTAGGCATTAATTTATGAAAGTTCTTGTCATTGGAAGTGGCGGCAGAGAACATGCAATGGCATGGAAACTTTCTCAAAGTATCAAAGTAAGTGCTATTTTTATTGCACCAGGCAATGGCGGCACTTATCTCAATCCAAAATTCAAAAATATTGATCTAACCGATATTAATCTTCTTTCAGATTTTGCAATTAAAGAAAAAATTGATCTGACTGTTGTTGGCCCGGAGCTACCGCTTTCTAAAGGTATTGTTGATTTATTTAGATTTAAAAATTTGAATATTTTTGGGCCTACTCAAAAAGCTGCTCAACTTGAAAGCTCTAAGGATTTTGCCAAAGACTTCATGTATAGGCACAACATTCCTACTGCAAAATATAGAACATTTAAAATGCCAGATGAAGCACATCAATATATTGCTGAGCATGGCGCACCCATTGTGATCAAGGCTGATGGTTTGGCTTCTGGAAAAGGTGTCATTGTTGCTATGACAGTCGAAGAAGCTCATGAAGCAATCGACTTTATGCTTGTAGACAATAAATTTGGTGATGCAGGGGCTAAAGTTGTGATCGAAGAATTTCTTGAGGGTGAAGAAGCTAGCTTTATGGTGGTATGTGATGGCAAAACAATTCTACCGCTTGCTACAAGTCAAGACCATAAAAGGCTTTTAGATCATGATATGGGCCCTAACACAGGGGGGATGGGGGCTTATTCTCCAGCTCCTATAGTCACTAACGAAATTTATTCTAAAGTCATGGAAGAGATTATCTCCCCCACTATTTATGGTATGGCTAAAGATGGTATTCCTTTTACTGGATTTCTTTATGCAGGTCTCATGATAACTAAAAAGGGCGATGTAAAAACATTAGAATTTAATTGCCGTATGGGTGACCCTGAAACACAGCCCATTCTCATGAGGCTGAAAAGTGATTTGTTTGAAATGCTATACAAAGCAGCTCTCGGACATCTTGATTCATTAGAAATTGAATGGGATACAAGAACAGCGCTAGCTGTCGTTTTAGCATCAGCAGGTTACCCTGAATCTCCAAGGCTAAACGATGAAATTCATATTGAAGATCGCATTATTCCTGACAGCTATATTTTTCATGCAGGTACTGTATACAAAGATAATAAGCTTCTTACTTCCGGCGGAAGAGTTTTAGCTGTCACTGCACTTGGTAACTCTGTCAAAGAAGCACAATTTAAAGCGTATGAGGCTATCAATACTGTTAAATTTAATGGTGTCCAATATCGAAAAGATATAGGTTACAGAGCATTAAATAATAATTAAATTGGCTAATCAACGCTTAATCCGATATCTAAAACAAGGTGGCGTTATAGCCTACCCTACTGAGTCGTGTTATGGATTGGGTTGTGATCCAAAAAATAAATATGCGGTAGAAAAAATTATATGTTTAAAAAAAAGAGCCCGGTCAAAAGGTTTTATTTTAATTAGCTCCAAGATAAATCATTTGCGTGCATATATGCGAGATCTGTCAGAGAAACAAAAAAAAGAAATGATGGATAAATGGCCTGGGCCTCATACTTGGTTAGTCCCTGCGTCTAATTATTGCCCTTTATGGTTAAGGGGTAGCAGTCAAAACATTGCTATAAGACTTCCTAAAATTAAAAGCACTTTGAATTTATTAAATTCAATCAACTTTCCAATCACCTCAACAAGTGCTAATTTAAGCCATAAACAATCCATCAAAACTCTTAGGGCATGTAAAAATTTATATGGAGATAAAGTAAAGATCATTGAAGGAAATATTGGTAGTGAAAAAAAACCTACAACGATCCAAGATTTTTTTAGTAAAAGAATAATTAGAAAATAATATGATTAATTCAAATGTAGTTTTTGAGTACTTTAATAACCTTCAAACTAAGATTGTCGAAACAATTCAGATTGTTGATGGAAAAAATTTTATTAATGACTCATGGCAAAGAAAAGAAGGTGGCGGTGGAACTTCTTGTCTCTTAGAAAATGGTAACGTATTTGAAAGAGCTGGCGTTGGATTCTCACATGTCTTAGGTGACAAGTTGCCCAGATCGGCAAGCGCTAATCATCCAGAGGCGGCAGATAGAAAATGGGAGGCTATGGGGTTATCGCTAGTCTTTCACCCTAAAAATCCATATGCGCCGACAGTGCATATGAATGTTAGATTTTTTATTGCAAAAAAAGAAGGCTATGAAGATATATGGTGGTTTGGCGGTGGTATGGATCTCACTCCCTATTACGGCTTCGACGAAGATGCAATTCATTTTCATCAGACACTTAAAACTATGCTCGATTCATATGATAGAAACTTTTATTTGGAATTTAAAAAGAATTGTGATGAATACTTCTATCTAAAGCATCGCAAAGAGCCTAGAGGGATTGGCGGTATTTTCTATGATGATTTTAATCGCTTAGGTTTTGATAAGTCTTTTAGTTTGAATAAATCAGTGGGTGATGTTTTTTTAAATGCTTACCTGCCCATTCTGCAAAGAAGAAAAGATATTCAGTACACTGAGAAAGAAAGAGAATTCCAGTTATATCGACGCGGTCGTTATGTAGAATTCAATTTAATATTTGACCGTGGCACTTTGTTTGGTTTGCAATCTAACGGTAGAACTGAATCAATTTTAATGTCAATGCCACCAATGGTTCAATGGAAATATGATTGGAAACCAGATCCAGGCAGTAATGAAGAAAAATTATACACATATTTTTTAACGAATAAAGA
Source organism: Alphaproteobacteria bacterium (assembly GCA_021298215.1). Lineage (GTDB taxonomy): Bacteria > Pseudomonadota > Alphaproteobacteria > Paracaedibacterales > CAITNM01 > CAITNM01. The sequence goes on along the minus strand of JAJTEE010000021.1, from coordinate 4,332 downwards.
TTGGCTGAATCATGAATAATCTATTTAAAAAAATTCTTAGAAAAAAAAATATTAACCATAAACATCCAGCGCATTTAAAAAAATGTTTGAGTGCGCTAGACCTCACATTGCTTGGTATAGGATGCATCATTGGCACCGGTATTTTTGTTTTAACCGGTATTGCGGCTGCAAACCAAGCTGGTCCTGCAGTCATTTTATCTTTTATAGTATCAGGCTTTGCTTGTGCTTTTGCAGCTTTAGCTTATGCAGAACTTTCATCTTCGATTGGTGGCTGTGGAAGTGCATATGGCTATAGTTATGTTGCCTTTGGAGAATTCTTTGCATGGATTATGGGGTGGATTCTGCTAATGGAATACGGAATGTCTATTGCTGCAGTTGCAAATGGCTGGTCTGGCTATTTCAATAATGCTCTGACTGCTATGGGTCTTGGTCTTCCGGAATCATTATCAAAAGCCCCTTCATTGGGAGGTTTAGTCAATCTTCCGGCAATGGTCATTATATTAATCATGATGTCCTTACTTATTGTCGGCGCAAAGCAAAGTGCCAAATTTAATGCTGCGATGGTTTTTATTAAACTTCTAACCATCACATTATTTATTTCAGTTGCTATCTTTAATGTAAATCCAGCTAACTGGCATCCCTTTATGCCTTATGGATGGTTTTCGACATTACCTGATGGAAAAACCGTTGGTGTTCTCGCTGGCGCTTCATTGGTATTTTTTGCGTACGTTGGTTTTGATGCAGTTTCAACTGCCGCTGAAGAAGCAATCAATCCACAAAGGGATCTGCCCAAAGGCATTATTGGTTCACTTGCTTTTTGTACTGTGATTTACATTATTGTTTCATTATTACTTACAGGCGTTGTTCCATATCAAGAACTTAATGTATCTTCGCCTGTGGCTTATGCGCTCCAAAAAATAGGCTTTCAATGGGCCTCTGCAGTTGTCGCTACTGGTGTTATTGCCGGGCTCACAACTGTAATGCTTGTTCTTTACTACGCCTTAACAAGAATTATCTTCGCAATGAGTAGAGATGGATTGCTTCCTCATGCTTTATCTGAGGTAAATAAAAATACCAACACCCCTGTGAAAGTTATTGTTTTTTGTGGGCTGATCATCTCATTAATTGCTGGTTTTATACCGCTGGGCACTTTAGCTGAAATTGTTAATATTGGAACATTAGCTGCTTTTGTGATTGTTTCTCTGGGAGTCATTTTTATTCGTAAACTTCACAAAAGTAATAAAGCAACTTTCAAGAATAAATGGCATCCGCTTATTCCGCTATTGGGAATCTTTTCATGCGGCGCTTTAATGTTTTTCTTGCCCCATGAAACTTGGAGAAGATTTTTGATTTGGGTGTTTATTGGGATTGTTTTTTACTTTACTTATTCAATAAAACATAGTCACCTAAATAAAAAACCGGCCTAAGCCGGTTTTTTATTTAGATTTAAAACTTGATTAAAGCGATAAAACCCATTGGACGATCGTTTTAATATCTTCATCTTTAACTTGAGGATGAGGCGGCATTGGAACCGGACCCCAAACGCCACTACCACCAGCTTTTACCTTAGCTACTAATTTCGCTTCAGCACCTTTGTCGCTCTTATATTTAGCTGCGACTTCCTTATAAGATGGTCCAAGAACTTTCTTCTCTACACCATGGCAAGCTAAACATCCGCTTTTTTGAGCCAATGCTTCAGCAGCTTTAGCATCTGCAGCTTGAGCTTGATTTACTAAGAACGCACCGATCATTGCAATACCTAAAATTACTGATTTCATATTATTTTCACCCTTAAATTGATTTTGCGATTGTTATAATACTCCTAATCTTATTCAAATTAGAAGCAATTTAAACAAAATTAAACTCTTAATATTCTTGAACTAAATACTCAGCTATTAGGTTATGAGACTGATTTGGATAGACCATAACGCTATTTTCCAGTGCATTAACACTTTCTACACAGATCATTTTTTTCCATTCATCTTCAGTGCCCATATCAACCATAGTTTTAACTTTTTTATCCCACGGAGTCCAAATAACTGTTGATTCACTGTTTTGTTTTTGTACGGTAATTTTCCGATTAAATCCTTGATCATGAATCACACATGTATCTTTTGTATTTAAATAAACTCTATCGAATTCAGCATCAAATTTAATTTGATCTTCTTGAGTAAATTTTTTATACCCCTTAGCTTTGTCTGAATAGATCTTATTTTCCAATCCAGTCACTTCAATATTTTCAATATCACTTATCTCAAAATAAGTGTGATATCCCTCACCAATTAAGAAAGGTTGTTCAGATAAATTTGTTGTTTTAAGATCAAGGTGGATTGAACTACCAATCGTAATAGAGAATTCTAAATTAAATTGATATGAAAGCTGCCTATTCACTTCGGGCGTAGGAAGCATAACAAGTGTCACCTTAGTAGCGCCATTTTCTAAATCAATAATCTCATTAATGCGCCATGGAATAACTCTAGCAAATCCATGTGGGCAAAAGCTTCCATCTGTAGGGTGAGCGCCAAACCAAGGCCAACATATAGGTACACCGCCTCGAATTGATCTCCCATGCATATATCTCGCATTGCTTGAAAGCCAGAGCACTTCATTTTTTATATCATGTGGCTTCCATTGCATAATGTGAGCACCTTGAAGCGCAATCTTTGCTGAAGCAAGCTCATTATCAATCGTAATAAATTTTAAACCAATTTCATTTTGTGTAATCTTGTAACTTTCAGCTGCTGATATATTTTTTTCACTTATCATTTTAAAAATTAAATTTCCTCTAACTTTGAAATATCTCGAATAGCACCTTTATCAGCGCTTGTTGTCATTAATGCATAAGCTCTTAATGCTTGAGAAACTTTTCTTATTCTTGGTTTAGGTTTCCAAGCATTCTTGCCCTTGGTATTCATCTTATTTTTTCTTTGAATCAGAGTTGCATCATCAATCATTAAATTAATTGTTCGGTTTGGGATGTCGATTTCAATCTGATCATTCTCTTCAATTAATGCGATCTCGCCTTGCTCAGCAGCTTCAGGTGATACATGTCCAATACTTAATCCTGATGTTCCACCAGAAAATCTACCATCAGTTAAAAGAGCACAAACTTTACCAAGGTCTTTTGATTTTAAATAAGTGGTTGGATAAAGCATTTCTTGCATGCCAGGTCCACCTCTTGGTCCTTCGTATGTGATGACAACAACATCACCTGCAATAATCTTGTCCCCCAAAATAGCAGTAACTGCCTCGTCTTGTGATTCAAAAACACGCGCACGTCCTTTAAATTTCAAAATACTCTCATCAACACCTGCTGTTTTAACAATACAGCCATTACGTGCAATATTTCCAAAAAGTACTGCAAGTCCACCATCTTGACTATAGGCATTTTCTTTATTTCGAATGCATCCAGAAGTTCTGTCGTCATCTAAGGTTGGATAAAGCATACTCTGGCTGAACGCAATCGTAGTAGGGATGCCTCCTGGCGCAGCACGATAAAAGTTTTTTACTTCCTCATTTTTGGTCGTCACAATATCCCAATGATCTATTGCTTCACCTAAAGTTTTAGAGTGAACAGTAGGGACATCTCTATGAATTAATGTCGCACGATCAAGCTCTCCTAAAATTCCCATCACACCACCTGCTCTATGAACATCTTCCATATGAAACTTATCTGTGGCAGGCGCTACTTTTGCTAAGCACGGCACTTTTCTTGAAATGCGATCTATATCTTTCATTGTGAAATTTACTTTAGCCTCATGAGCTGCGGCAAGTAAATGGAGAACTGTATTTGTTGAGCCTCCCATAGACACATCTAAAGTCATGGCATTTTCAAAAGCTTTAAAACTTGCAATATTTCTCGGCAATGCACTGTCATCTTCACCTTCGTAATATCGCTTCGCTAAATCAACAATAACTCTTCCAGCCTCTTGAAATAATTTTTTTCTAGATGCATGAGTTGCTAAAGTACTTCCATTACCGGGCAGACTTAATCCTAAGGCTTCGGTTAAACAGTTCATTGAATTTGCTGTAAACATACCTGAACAAGAACCACATGTTGGACATGCTGATCTTTCAATTTCATCGGATTCTTTATCAGAGACTCTTGTATCAGCACCTGCTACCATTGCATCTACTAAATCTAATTTCTTGATTTCACTGTTCCAATTTACCTTGCCCGCTTCCATAGGGCCGCCTGAAACAAAGACTACGGGAATATTAATTCTGAGCGCTGCCATAAGCATACCGGGCGTTATCTTATCGCAATTAGATATACAAACAATGGCATCTGCACAGTGAGCATTAACCATATACTCGACGCTATCCGCAATT
>JAJTEE010000007.1 GCA_021298215.1 Alphaproteobacteria bacterium | reverse complement strand
TTTTATTTTAATTTTTTTATTGTTTTATTTAAACAAAAACCCCGACCAGGTTTTGATCGAGGAGCAGGTTAGCAAGGATAATGCGGAACCAGTTATTAGTTGTCCTCTCTTGCTTCCATTTGTGGTGTTAATATTTATTTCTATATTAGCTCTTTGCAAAATTATGTATTTCTATGGCATAGTTCCCTCATGTCGCTACTAAACGTTAAAAATCTTTCCGTTCGATTTTCACCTTCTGGGAGGCCCGTTGTGGATGCCGTACAAGGGGTAAGTTTTTCTATTCAACCAAAGGAAACATTAGCTTTGGTGGGAGAAAGTGGTTCTGGGAAATCTGTAACAGCCTTTTCAATTCTCAAATTGTTACCTTATCCAATGGCGAGCCATCCATCAGGGGAAATCCTTTTTGATAATCAAAATCTTTTAAAGATGACCGATGCGGATATTCGTCAAATCCGTGGTCGCAAGATTGGAATGATTTTCCAGGAACCCATGACAGCACTTAATCCATTGCATACCATTAGTAAGCAAATTGCTGAAACAGTTCGTCTGCATTTGGGATATTCAAAAAAGCAGGCATTAGAACGTGTCAAAGAATTATTAGAGTTGGTCGAATTTTCGGAAGGCATTAAACGTCTTGATGCCTATCCGCATCAATTATCAGGAGGCCAGCGCCAGCGCGTGATGATTGCCATGGCGCTTGCCTGTAATCCTGATTTATTAATCGCCGATGAACCAACAACGGCCCTAGATGTTACCATTCAAGCGGGTATTGTAAAGCTATTGCAAAAATTGCAAGCGGACCTTGGAATGTCCATGCTTCTTATTAGCCATGATCTTGGCATGGTCAAGCATTTGGCACACCAAGTTGCTGTCATGCATCTTGGAAAAATAGTTGAAGAGGGAACTTCAGCAGATGTTTTAAATTCTCCCAAGCATCCTTACACACAACGTCTTATTGCGTGTGAGCCAAAAGGTGAGCCAGGTCCTATTGATAAAAAAGCCCCAGTACAACTAGAAGCGCATAATTTAAGCGTGCATTTTCAAAATCGTAGCTTATTTAGCTTTAAGAAATTACCACCAAAAGTCGCCGTTGATAAGGTGTCTATGTCTCTTAAGGAAGGTGAAACATTAGGCATTGTGGGAGAAAGTGGCTCAGGGAAATCAACGCTGGCATTTGCAATTTTGCGCCTTGTTAGCTCTACAGGAAAAGTTGTTTTTCTTGGAAAAGAACTTCCTGCCTCACTAAAACTGATGCGCTTACTTCGCAAAGATTTGCAAATTATTTTTCAAGATCCTTTTGGCTCTTTAAATCCTCGTTTTTCTATTTTTGATGTGGTGTGTGAAGGGTTAAGAGTTCATGAAGCTAATCTTGATCAAAAAGTACTACAGCAACGAGCGAAATTAGCTCTAGAGCAAGTGGGTTTGAATGCAACCTTTTTAGAACGTTATCCTCATGAATTATCAGGGGGGCAACGTCAACGCGTTGCTATAGCTCGTGCCCTTGTTTTAAACCCCAAGCTTGTCATTCTTGATGAGCCCACATCAGCGCTTGATCGTTCTATTCAAGCAGATATTCTTGACCTTTTGCGTGATTTGCAAAAAAATCATCATCTTTCGTATATCTTTATCAGCCATGATTTAAAGGTTGTACGAGCAATGGCACATCGCATGATAGTCATGTGCCAAGGAAAAATTGTTGAACAAGGAGATGCTCATGAAATTTTTGCCAATCCTCAACATAGCTATACAAAAGCTCTTCTTAATGCCGTTTTAGAGTAATATATGTTGCACGTTTTTTATTGTATTTATGGATTTTTTAGGCGTTTGCTGTTATCAGCGCTTAGAATTAAAACGGTTGGCGTGCGTGCACTTATTGTCAAAAATAAAAAGGTTTTGTTGGTCCGTCACACCTATATCGATGGATGGTATTTTCCAGGTGGTGGAGTAAATGCTTATGAAACAGCACCTCAAGCAGTGATTCGAGAAGTGCGAGAAGAGGTGGCGGGTATTGTAAGCAAGCCTGTGAAATTATTGGGTGTGTATTACAATACAAAGCCAGGCTGGGATGATTACGTTGTGTTATATAAAGTAGAGCTTGAAAGCCAAGGTACTGTTAATGATCGTGAAATTGCAGAAACGCGGTGGTTTGACCTTAATCAATTGCCAAATGATATTACCGAAAGCACAAAAAAGCGCATCGAAGAACATATTTTTGGAGTGACAGTCGAAGAGCGTTGGTGAGCTATAATTTGACTTCCTTATTATCTTGCTTTTACGATTTTAAACAATGGTAAATTTTGTAGAACGCTTTTGAAAAAATTTGGATATTTTATTTTTTTCTTTGTTTGTATTGCTTTCTTAAAAGTAGAAGCAATGGATTTATACTTTCTAGAAGATGTAGATTCTTCAACCGTACGCTTTCCAATTCCTGTATCTGAAAGATTTGAGACTTATAAAAAAGTCAGTAGTACTCATAACGTTGCTATTTGTGGGGTAAACATGGTTGAGTATATTTTTCAGGATACTTTTAAAGAAAATAATTTATTTTTTTTATTTAGGCTTTATTCAGCGATTGTTTATACAGCAGCTTGTGCAGATAATTATCGCGACTTAAAAAAACTTCGTTGGGACGAGCAACAGGAAAGAATTCAAATGGAAAAAATGATAATCCATCAAGCTCAACAGGCTATGATTTTTACTATAGATGGTATTTTTCATCTATTAGTAAATAACTCAGACATTTTGAGTAAAGAGATTAACCTAGGCATTCGCTCTCTTATTGCTGTAGGATTTTTATTCCAAGCTTTTAATAATACGCTGTTATTTAATTAAGAGGACACTTTGCTATTGCGATATATATCCAGAAAAGTATTGAAATTTTATACCTTATCTAGTCATATTAGTGTTTATAAATGATAACTTTTTTACTATATGCTATTAAAATTTTTACAAAGTCTCACTCTATTTTATTTTTTTGCAGCAACTTATGCGGTTCAAGATGCGGAAGACGTTAATGAACATCATGCTCATTCTATCTCGTTAACAAGTGGAGCACTAAATTTAGGTGCTTCATTTCTGCTGCATGATCCTAATTACAGCCAGCAAATATAGCATTACGCATTAGCTAGAACTGCTCTCACAACAACAAGTATCCTTGTACAAACACTCCAAAATTACCTACCAAGTAGTCTTCAAAGTTGGATGGTTGAAAATAGCTTTCTTTCAAATAGGGATCCGAAAGCAATATCTCAAAACTTCGCCGTGTTACTTATGCAAACTGTAAAAGTGTCGTGTTACATGAATGCGAGCCGTATTTTATCTCAAGAAACTTGTGGTGGGTTCCAAGGAGATGTTTATTCAGCAAGTATCTACCTTTTGATTGCAGGGGCGATGGACCTAAACAAGCATTTAGTAGATAGAATAAACAAAAATGATTGAAATCAAGCGATCATTGTTCTCTCATTAAAGGTAGCTCTTTAATATTGATACCTATGCTGTTTAAACGTTTTCTGATTTGCCTTGTTTTCATGATGCCATTAAAAGCGGTGCATGAGGAGAATGATTTAGCGGGTGACGCTGCGTTCTTTCACGCTATGTGCGTTGCTGCCCAATACTTAGAAGAAAATCATGAAAAGGAATTAGGGTGGGAAAGCATTGCAGCAGCTATGACTTTGCAGTCTTCACCTTACTCTTATACTGATATCTCAAATTATGCAAAATGGCGTTGTGCCCTCACGACTTTAAGCATTTTGGGAAATTTTTTTGATGCCAAAAATGAAGATGACCAAGGGTGGAAAAAAATTCGTAAAAAACTGCCTTATGATGGCGCTAAGCTAGGTACCTATTTTTTGATAGCTTGTTTACTTGATGCAGCGGCTAGTAACGAATGTTTTGAATGCAGCATAATAGAAATGAGAGTACCCATAGGAATTCTTTTTATGACGGGCATTTGCGAGATCTTTCAAAGACGTTCGTACATAAAAACTTTTTTTTGAAGTATTTTATTTTGCAAGAATCTCGCTCTATATCTAGTAGATAGCTACCTTTCACGACTAATTTCTTGCAAAAAATGCTTAGATTTTGTAATAATATCCCCTAGTATTTATTTTTTTGGCGAGTATGTCGCGCGTGGCACGAGCTATTTCTTCCGTTGAAAATATTGGTCCTTTTGGCTTTTTCGATAAAGCAGGACTCCTTAAAGCATATGAGCAAATGGTACTCATTCGTCGTTTCGAAGAACGTTCCGCTCAGATTTATGGTATGGGGCTTATTGGTGGATTTTGCCACCTCTATATAGGGCAAGAAGCCGTTGTGGTGGGTATTCAATCTGCTATGCAACCTCAAGATACCGTTATTACCTCTTATCGTGATCATGGCCACATGCTTGCTTGTGATATGGATCCCCGTGGCGTCATGGCCGAACTTACAGGGCGAGCAGGCGGCTATTCAAAAGGTAAGGGCGGCTCGATGCATATGTTTAGCAGGGAAAAAGGTTTTTACGGCGGTCATGGTATTGTGGGCGCGCAAGTGCCAATTGGAGCTGGTCTTGCTTTTGCGCACAAATATAAAGGCGATAATGGTGTTTGCGTGGCGTACCTAGGTGATGGCGCAGCAAACCAAGGTCAAGTTTATGAAACCTTTAACATGGCAGCGCTATGGAAGCTACCCGTTGTTTTTGTTATAGAAAATAACGAATACGCAATGGGCACATCAACAGCGCGAGGAACGTCTGATCCGAATTTTGAAAACCGTGGTGAACCATGGGGAATTCCTGGCCGCGTTGTTAATGGTATGAACCTTTTAGAAGTTCGTGAAGCAGCAGAGTGGGCGCTTGAACATGCACGCGCTGGAAATGGTCCTGTGCTGTTGCACTTTAAAACCTATCGTTATCGCGGTCACTCTATGTCTGATCCGGCTAAATACCGCACAAAAGAAGAGGTTGAAGAAGTTAAAACGCAGCAAGATGCGATCGATTTCGTGCGTAATCTTGGCCTTACTTCTGGAAAAGTTGCCGAAGGCGAATTTGAAAATATCGAAAAACGCATCAAAGACATTATGAAAGACGTCATCGAATTTGCTCAAACATCACCGGAACCTGATGAAGCAGAGCTTTATACCGATATCTTGGTGGAGGAATAAATGGCAACATTAACCGTACGTGAAGCATTACGTGATGCAATGGCTGAGGAAATGCGTCGCGATAAAGATGTCTTTGTCATGGGTGAAGAAGTTGCACAATACCAAGGTGCATACAAAGTAACGCAAGGTCTTTTGGATGAATTTGGTGAAAAACGCGTCATTGATACCCCCATTACCGAGCATGGCTTTGCAGGTCTAGGGGTTGGTGCTGCGTTTTTAGGCTTAAAGCCTATTGTTGAATTCATGACCTTCAACTTTTCCATGCAAGCGATTGATCATATTATTAACTCAGCCGCAAAAACGCTGTACATGTCTGGCGGTCAAATGGGCTGTCCGATTGTGTTTCGTGGCCCAAATGGTGCGGCTGCGCGAGTGGGGGCTCAGCATTCCCAATGTTTTGCAAGTTGGTATGCTCATGTCCCCGGTCTTAAAGTCGTGGCACCTTATAGTGCCGGTGATGCGAAGGGCCTTTTAAAATCCGCTATTCGTGATCCAAATCCAGTGGTCTTTTTAGAAAACGAACTCATTTATGGTTCAAGCTTTGATGTGCCCGATGACGAAGATTACATCGTACCTATTGGTAAGGCAGCGGTGGTACGTGAAGGAACCGATGTAACTCTTACCGCCTTTTCTATTTGTGTGCGTCACGCACTTGATGCAGCACAAATGCTAGAAGAAATGGGTATTAGTGCTGAAGTGATTGATTTGCGGACTATTCGTCCTCTTGATACGGAAACAGTTTTAGAATCCGTTCGCAAAACTAATCGCTTGGTAAGCATCGAAGAGGGCTGGCCTTTTGCTGGAGTTGGCTCTGAAATTTGCGCTCTTGTTTGCGATAAAGCTTTTGATTACTTAGATGCACCACCCCTTCGTGTTTGTGCTGAAGATGTGCCTCTGCCATACGCAGCAAACCTTGAAAAATTGGCGTTGCCAAACGCACAGAAAATTGTGCAAGCTGTAAAAACCGTTTGTTATAAGGATTAATATGCCTATTCAAGTTCTCATGCCCGCTTTAAGCCCCACCATGACAGAGGGTAATCTTGTTAAGTGGCAAAAGAACGAAGGCGATAAAATCAAGGCAGGCGATGTCATTGCTGAGATTGAAACCGACAAAGCAACGATGGAAGTTGAAGCGGTTGATGAAGGTATTCTTGGAAAAGTTCTGGTTCCTGCAGGCACGGATGGCGTCAAAGTAAATACGTTGATAGCGCTTATCTTAGAAGATTGCGAAGATGCTTCGGCCATTAAAATTCCTGAAACAACGGCTCAAGCAGTTTCCAAACCACAAGAAGAACAGTCTACTGCGGTTTCTGCACCAACAGCACATGCATCTACTCCAGCTCCTACTCCTACGCATGATAAAGGTGGCCGCGTTTTTGCAACGCCATTGGCTAAAAGAATTGCCACGCAAAATGGTATTAACCTTAATCAAGTTCAAGGTTCTGGTCCGCATGGTCGCATTGTAAAGCGTGATCTTGAAGGTGCTAAAGCCGCTCCACGTGTATTCGGGGAGAGTGGTTTTGAAGATATTAAGCTTAATGGCATGCGTAAAACCATCGCAAAACGTCTCACCGAAGCCAAGCAAACCATTCCGCATTTCTACCTAACCGTGGACTGCGAAATTGATGAGCTCTTAAGCTTTAGAACAAAACTTAACGCGATGCCTAATGCAAAAGGCAAACTTTCCGTGAACGATTTCGTGGTCCGTGCCGTAGCCCTCGCACTAATGGATGAGCCGGATGCGAACGTTACCTTCCACGGCGATTATTTACGTCGTTATAGCCAAGCTGACGTATGCGTAGCCGTTGCTATCGATGGTGGTCTTGTCACCCCAATTGTTAAAGCCGCAAACCTAAAATCTCTCAATGAAATAAGCCTTGAGGTAAAAGACTTGGCTGAAAAAGCGCGTGCCGGAAAGCTTCCTCCAGAGGCTTATCAAGGCGGTAGCTTTACCATCTCTAACCTCGGCATGTATGGCATTAAGCATTTCGATGCCATCATCAACCCACCTCAAGCGTGCATTTTGGCCGTAGGTGCAGGCGAACAACGCGCCATTGTTAAAAACGGCACTCTTGTTGCAGCAAACATGATGACATGCACTTTATCAATTGATCACCGTGCCCTTGATGGCGCTGTGGGTTCAAGTTTCCTAAAAGCCCTCAAAGGCTATATCGAAAATCCACTAAGCTTGCTGGTTTTGTAGGCTGTTTCTTGTCATTCCTGAGATCTATTGAATTGACATCTTAGTCTTCCCGCCGAAAGCCGGGATCCATGGGATAAAATCAATATAAAACTGGATTTCGTTTTTCAACGGGGAGAGATGAGAAGTTGATATACCTCTTCCTGAAGCACCTCGATCTTTGCCGTGGGATTCCAGTAAAATGTGATCAGCAATTGACTCCCTCAAAAAGTTTCAGCCACACTATTATTAGTGTAATTATTATCTTGGTTTTTAATGCTAAGGCTTCTTTCTTTAATTTGTGCAATTTCCTTAATATTCCTCTATGCAGCAGAACTTCCTACTGAGCCGGATTGGGAAGATTTAAAAAGAAAAATTTCAGTATCTGAAATTTTTGAAAAAGATAAAGCCGTTGAGGCAATAGATGCTATTTCTTCATTAAAGAAAGCTCCTCAAATTTATAACTGTTTTCAGCAAATTTCGAGCCTTTCTATTTTAATAGATGCAGTTTTAGCTGTTAACTCTACATGCCATATAAATGAATCAGGGAAAATATATCAAAAAAGAGCATTTAAAGAAGCGCGAGTATGGAAATTTTTAGGGCGTATTTCCAATGAAGCTGTGCAGCGCGAAGCATTTACTGCTCTTAAAGAATGCTTAATAAGTGATAGGTTGGCAACTGCTCGTGCATGGAATTATCTTGTTACTATTGAAGATGAATTAGTGAGGGGGCGCGCAAGCAAAGCAGTAAACGAAAAACGTTTACAAAAAAGAACAGCTTTAGCTTGGATTTTCATGAAATTATCTTCACGTATTAAGAAAGATGAAGTTTTACACTCTGCCATTAGCGCTGTAATTGAAGCTCCAGAAAAGGATGCATTAACAATAATGGAAGTACGTTTTAATTTGGCTGTCATAAAAGACGCTAAACAAAGAAAAAAGGCCACAAAAAAGGTCGAAGAAGCTAATTCTGCAGAAATAAAATTAAAAGTTTCTAGAAGTTGGTTGAGTAAAATTGAAGAATCTGAAGAGATATAAAAATTTCTACTTAAAAAGCTTTGTTTTAATTAAACTTCAAAAAACTACTAGCATTTTTCCTAACGTAACTTCATGTCTGCTCGCACAAGTGCTTTTATCATTTGCTCTCTCCATGCGGTTCTAAATTTTTCAAGTTGTGCGCCATGAGGAGTATCAACATAAAATTTAACCAGTTTACCATTTACAGGGGAGTGAAAGCTGATGACGCGTTTGTTATTGTCTCTTAACTCAACTGTTGCTCCTATTTCGTCTTTAAAAAGATTCTCCATTGTACCAAAATCTGCCTCGATAACTGTACGGACAAATTCTTGTATGTGCTTAGGAATAATTAGAGAAGATGTTTCATCAGCACTGGACGCTGCTTCAGTACTGCCAGCTGCGTGAGTATGTTCTAATTTTTTTGCTATACCTTTGGTTTTAACTTTCTGATGGGCAGGTATTTGAATTCTTGCTTCTTCTTTCAATTCTTCAACTGCTACTGTGGCGGCTTCTTTTTCTGGGCTGTATACTCGTTCTCTCTCGATTTTTTGTTGTTCTTCATCGGCAATGCGTCGTTGTTCTGCTCTTATTCTGGCTTCTTCAGCCAAATGCTTTTGTTCAGCTTTAAATTTTTCATAACGTCTAATCCTTTCAGCTGCTTTTTCATCGTTTATCTTTTTCTTGAAAGCTTCTGCTTTTTCTATAAGATCCTGATAAATCGTTTGCGCTTCTTTAAAAACTGATGACGCTGTTATATAGCAGTAGTGTAAATTATAAAACAATTCAGGGATTTCGGCCATGAACTCTACGCTATTTTCAATAGGTGCAAAGGTTAACGTTACTGCTGAGCTCTTTGAAAGGAGAAGATTTTTACTTTCGTTAATTATTCTAAGTTGGGTAGCGACAATTCCTTGCAATAGTTGATCGATATTTAAATCGTCTTCATTTATGTTATATGCAATTCGATTTTTTCTATATTTTTCGAATATTTTTATTTTTTTAGCAAGATCTGCCAAAGTTAATTTGCAATTTGAGTCTGATGGGAGCTCTATACCAAGTTTTACCTCTCCGTCTCGAAGGTCAAGTCGTAATCTCTTGGAGAAGGATATATAAGCTGGTGGTATAATTGTTGATTTTTTTAAAAGCTCTTTTATCTCTGTAAAATAGAATTGCTCATAGCAATCATTATTTTTATAGGCTAGTTCTTTTTGAGTTTGTTTTTCAATTTCTTCCTTGCAACTCATAATGCCGAATAAAATGATTAATCTTTTTTGTCTTGAATTGTAATTATCATTAGCTTCTATTTCATGTATGCCTTTTATTAGGAATTTATAAACATCTAAATCGTTTCTGATGCTTTTAATAAAAGTTTGTAGGTGCATGCTTGGGTGATCAGAGAAGCTTAAATCCATGCCTATCAACTGTGAACAATGCCCGATGCGATGCTGAATCAGAAACTCTTCATTCTCTATAAATTCCAATAGTGATTCGTTGTAAGCACGACGACCTTCTGCTATTGCCTCTATTTGTTCTAGATAAGAGTTTTCTATTGTTTCAGCAGGTAGAAGTAGAGAGGCACTACTTGCACCAGATATAAGGCGGTAGGGTAGATCTGTATTTTCGGCTGAGAGAGAAGAAGGTGGTAATGTTGGTGAAAAACCACTTACACCAGCATCTGTTCCTTCAATAAATCTTATTGCAATGAACGTAAGTAAAAATAAATTATAAATTTTTTTCATTATTTGAGAGTATTATCTAATTTTTAATTAAAGCAGATATCTGTTACCACAATAGAAATGTTTATTCAATGATAAAATTAACTTGCTCGAGGTGATTGAGGGAAGGATTTAAAATTAAACTTCAAAAAACTACTAGCATTTTTCATATACTTGAATATAATAGCGCTATATCACAGTCAGGCTTTGGGCAACCTTGCCCCCCGATGCATTGTCGGCCTGATGAGGTTTAATCGGAAACAAAGGAGAATATTTCCATGGCTATGCCAACATTTACAATGCGCCAATTATTAGAATCAGGCGTGCACTACGGACACAATACTCGTCGCTGGAACCCTAAAATGGCTCCATATATTTTTGGAGAGCGCAGCGAAGTTCATATTTTAGACTTACAACAAACAGTACCTATGCTGCAACGTGCGCTTGAAGCTGCGCGTGATATCGTAAAAGCTGGTGGACGCGTATTATTTGTGGGAACAAAAGTTCAAGGGTCTGCAATTGTTAAAGAAGCAGCAAAGCGTTGCGGTCAGTACTACATTAATCACCGCTGGTTAGGCGGATTATTAACAAACTGGAAAACGGTAAACCAGTCTATTAAGCGTCTTAAGGAGATGCAAGAAGAGCTTGCTAATCCAGGTCGCATGACAAAAAAAGAAATTTTAAAACTTCAACGTGAGCACGATAAGTTAGAGCTTGCTATTGGTGGAATTGCCGATATGGGTGGTCTTCCAGATATGCTTTTTGTTCTTGATACAAACAAAGAGGCAATCGCTGTTCTTGAAGCTCAACGTTTGAATCTTCCTATTATTGCTATTATTGATAGTAACTCAACACCAGATCTTATCACCTACCCGGTCCCTGGTAATGATGATGCAACGCGCGCTATTCGCCTATATTGCGATTTAATGGCGGATTCTATCCTTGATGGATTGCAACAAAGCATGGTTGCTGCAGGTATTGATATCGGTGCGTCAGCGAATTTACCGGTTGAAGAAATTATGGAAGAAGCGGTAGCAGTACAAGAAGCTGCTGATGAAGCACCTGTTGCGTAACCTTAAGGAGAATATAGATGACGGAAATTTCCCCAAATTTAGTAAGAGAATTACGCGAAAAATCAGGCGCAGGCATGATGGACTGCAAAAAAGCCCTTGTTGAAAACAATGGTGATTTAGAAGCAGCTGTTGATTGGCTTCGTAAAAAAGGTTTGGCTGCGGCTGCTAAAAAAGCAGGTCGTGTTGCAGCCGAAGGTTTAGTTGGTGTTGCGGCATCTGGGAATGCAGCAGCAGCTGTTGAAATTAACGCAGAAACCGATTTTATTTCTCGTAATGAACAATTTCAAAAAATGGTTTTGCAAGCAGCAGAAGCTGCGGCAAGCAAAGACTATACTATTGAAAGTCTTGCTCAAGCTCCTTTCAAAGGTGAAACAGCAACCATTGGCGAAGAAATGACTCGTCTGATTGCAGTTATCGGTGAAAATATGAACATGCGCCGCGTACAACGTCTTAGCGTGCAAAATGGTATTGTGGCTACATACGTGCACAATGCAACAGCACCAGGACTTGGGCGTATTGGTGTTCTCGTAGCACTTGAATCAACCGGCGATACAGCGAAATTACAAGAGCTAGGAAAGAAGATTGCTATGCATGTAGCAGCTGCTTCTCCTCAATCTTTAGATGTGGAATCTCTTGATGCCTCAGCACTTGAACGTGAGCGTGCTGTACTTATTGAGCAAGCAAAAGCTTCAGGTCGT
Source organism: Alphaproteobacteria bacterium (assembly GCA_021298215.1). Classification (GTDB taxonomy): domain Bacteria; phylum Pseudomonadota; class Alphaproteobacteria; order Paracaedibacterales; family CAITNM01; genus CAITNM01. The sequence continues at coordinate 72,768 of JAJTEE010000007.1, read as the reverse complement.
CCCGATGATGTTATTCAAAAAATGGTTGAAGGTCGCGTTCGCAAGTTCTATGAAGAAGTTGTGTTACTTGAGCAAGCATTTGTGATGGACGGAAAAACAAAAATTTCAGACGTTGTTGCTCAGTTTGCCAAAGAAATTGGTTCACCAATAACATTAACAGGCTTTGTTCGCTATAATTTGGGTGAAGGCATCGAAAAAGAAGAAACAGACTTTGCTGCCGAAGTTCAAGCTCAAGCAAAGATAGCAGGTTAAGCCATGCCCGGCTACAATCGGGTTTTGCTAAAATTATCTGGGGAAGCTCTTGCATCCCCAGATCCTCATCAAGATGGTGCCTATGGCATCTCTCACGAAATGCTTCGAAAATTGGCTATAGATGTAGCTTCTGTGCTGGCATTTGGTACACAAATTTGCTTAGTGATCGGCGGAGGAAACATCTATCGTGGTATTCACGGTATGGAAAAGCATGGTATTGATCGCGCTGCAGCTGATTCCATGGGAATGCTTGCAACCGTTATTAACGGCATTGCGTTGAAAAATGCACTAGAACATGCAAATATCCCTGTTCGTCTGATGTCTGCTATTCCAATGCATACTGTATGTGAGCCTTTCACCAGTCACCGAGCTGAGTACCATTTGCAAAAGGGTAGGGTCGTTATCTTTACAGGTGGTACAGGGAATCCTTACTTTACAACAGACACAGCAGCAGCATTACGTGCAGCTGAAATGAGATGCAATTTGATGCTCAAAGCTACAAAAGTAAAAGGTGTCTTTTGTAGTGATCCTAAAAAAAATAGTAACGCTACCTTCTTGCCTCGGCTTACATACAACGAAGTACGTGAAAAGCAACTTAATGTCATGGATGCAACGGCTATTGCTCTTGCACAAGAAAACCATATTCCCATCGCTGTCTTTTCAATTTATGAATCTGACGGATTTCGAAAAGTCGTGCAAGGCGAAGGTGAGTTTACACTCATTAGCTAGGGACTCTATCATGAGAAAATATTGTCTCTTCCGTGAGTCTTTTATCCCCCAGCATTTGAATAGCTGCGTGCAAATAAGGAATTGTTTTTCTCGTGTATGTCATGCCTTTGTTATGGGCAAAGATACCAGTGACTTTTTTTCCAGAAGCGTCATGTAAAACTTTGTGTGAGCTACCGGATGATTCTTCAATGCTAGTCTCTCCGTTAATAGCTTTCCATAGTGAAGAAAAATCAGCATATGATACGCTCTCTGCTTTTCCTTCCCTTATCTTCTCAAGTGTTGACTGATGTTTACTGCTTAATCTTTTAAAATTCGTACGAAAACTTTGTTCATGAGGATGAAAAACTCTTAATCCTCTTGGTAATGGCTTCTCATAGGGGTTGGTTTTTAATGTTTTTAAAATCTTTGGTGCAACTTCGGCCTGCCCAACAGGAGAAGGTATGCTCCCTTGTAGGTCAAATCCCTCCTCTTGAAAAATGTCACAAATAGCAACGGGGGTTTCTTCATGCGTAGCTCCTGCAGCATAGTCATTCTCTAAATTTCCTAAAAAGATATCTTCTTCAGCGGCGGCTCCAATTACATCACTTTTTTCTGAAATTTCTTCTGTAACTGCTTTTTCAGTTAAAATAACTGTTGAAAATCTGGGACTTATTGCTTTTTCATCTTCATGAGATACTTTTCTTGTGGTCTCTTGTTCTAACAAAGTGCATTGCTGTGTTGTTACCCATTCTGGGATCTGTATTTCTTTTCCTTTTTTATATGATGAGTATCTCTTATCAAATAGACTTCTTTCATATTGTGTCACTGAGGTTGTTACTTTCATTTTCTCGTCATTTGGAACACCTAAACCATAAATCGGTATTCTTATCATTGCGCATGGTTTCTCATAAGTAAGAAATAGATAAAGATCAAAATCAGTCCTGAGCTTGCTTCTTGTTGAATCGCTGTATATAGCATGATCAGGATCAGGTAATTCTCTGGTTTCTCCTTTAAGCAAGGGCCACAAAGTTGGAGATAAGCTGACTAGCCTTAAAATATCAACATGTGAATCGGTTAAAGACATGTAAATATGAAAAGTCTCTGAAATAAGTTCGTCATAAAACTGACACATCGTCGTATTGCAAGCTATTTTTTCCGACATTCGTTCTGATTTGTCATCAACTAGTTCTCTTCTTTTAAAGAGGTCGTACCGGTAATCCAATATGCTAAACCTGCTGCTAAAAAAATCTCTAAGTATTTTGTCTATAAAATTTTTATTGTCTGTGGGCAGGCTATTAATAAAATTTTCTTTTTTTTCTAAGCTTCTGATATGAAAATTTATTTCTGTTTGATTATAATTATAATCTTCGTTACCTTTTCTTAATTCTTTCATGCTAAAATCAAAATAATCTTCCATAAAAACTTTGTATTTATGGATAATGCTTAGTGCTCTATCTCGTGCTAGCTCATTTAGGATGTTTATTTCAACCGCAGCGCTTTGCGCGATGGGGCAGAGAAGAGAGAGCGCGCATATGAAACGCAAAATAATATTTTTCATGCTTCTTAATTATAAATTTATAATGCTATTTATATAATAGCTAAGGGTAATAATTTCAATCTGGTAAGTATATTTTAAAATATTTTTTATAATTTCAGCTAGAAACTGCTCTTATTTTTGAATAGCTTGGGAATTAATATGCAGTGCTAGTTTGCATCACTTAACCTTGAAAAATTATGACGGTACGCTTAGAGAGTTTTTCGCAACACATGTAAATAGTAATTGGTGCCTTTGACAAATAAACTTTCATGATTGCGTGCAAGGTGAAGATGAATTTTCACTCATAAAAAATTAAAATTCAAAATTTTTTAAAATCCTAAAAGTAAATATATTTTTAATAATATAGATATAAAATACTTAATATTGTAATTTTATTTTAAAATATTTATGTTTTTGCAATTCAGAGTAATTTACTCAAAGTATATAATTTTTTTAATTTCGCTATTTTCAGTTGTACGTGCAGCAGCTACCCCAGAAATTGATGCAGATGAAGTAATGCGCAACCAATTTATTGCTCAACTTGATGCAATTTCTCCTGACTCCTTTAACATTCAAGAAGAAGTAAGGTATAGGTGGGCCAAAGTTGATTTTATAGATAATCGAGCAAATGGAAAATTTTTATGCCCAAGCAGTGGAGAGAACAGCTGGTTTCCTGGAGATCATGGGTATAGCTGGGGAAATAAATTTATTAGAGGGTTAGAGATAATAGGAAGATCTACTTCTCTTCCCAACATAAGTTTTCATTTGGCAGCAACAGATGTTGTGGGCCCTCCAGTACAAAGCATAGTATTTACAGCAAATAAAAGAAAGGGCGATAACACTAAGAATATCATATTGACCCATCCATGCTTTTTTGATGATTTGGAAGCATATAGAAGTAGATTTGAAGAATGCAAAAGAGCCCGAAAAGTTTGGGAAGATAAGGGGTTCACTTTTAAGCAAAAAGCAAAAATAGCCTTTTCTCGCGTAAGCCACACTCATCCTTCGGGCTTTGATGCGTTAAAGCAGCAAAGGTTCAGAGCTTGCCTGCTTTCTTGCATGTATCCGGAGTTATTAGACTGTAAATATGTAAATTTGCCTGCAGCGCAAAACTCGTATTTTGGTTTTCTATCAACAATAGCGACAGGAACGTTTGTAAGCATCGAGAATCAAACAAAGTATGCATACCATTTATGCTTAGATGGTTGGGCAGGAAGTTGGATACTTGGGGGCAGATTAACAGAGGGAATGTTATTAGGGAATTTATGCTTTAATCCCAGCGCATATGAGATGTATTTTGAGTCGGTTTTAAAACCATTTGTTCATTATATTCCAGTTGCGCCTGATCTATCAGACTTATTAACTCAAATAAATTGGGCAAGAGATAATCCTGAAAAAGCTGAAGAAATTGCTGAAAATGGAAGATTATTTGCTGAGCAATTTTTACACCCTGATAGAGTGCTAGAACATTTCATATTTCAAATTAGAGAAATTGCAAAAAGGCAGCAGTTTAATGGGGTTTCGATATTACCACGTTTAAGTTATTCAGCATCTATACCTCGCTGGAAGACCGTTGTTTCTGATATAGATTCTCTCCTCCAGAAAAAACTAGTGCAAAGATTTTCTGATGCCAGTGTTCAGGTTATTCAGCAGTTATCAAAAGAAAAAATTGACAGTCTATTGGATAGAAGCGGAGTTTTTGGTTTTCTGCAAGATAAGAAGCATTTAGGGGTAATACGATTAACTTCTTGCCATGCTCAGCATGCTTTTGGGATATCAGAGATAAGCAGTACATTTGGAAATTGGAAGAAATGGTTTGAGCAGGATGGTGTGCTATTTTTATCTAGATCCTGGGGTGATGTTTATTTTGTCTTGGATAAGTTTACCGTATTAAACGGAGATAATGTTCTCATTTTTGGGTACAATCCCGCAGGAGAAAATTTATCTTTAATGAGCTCTTCCTTCCCTTATATTCTGTATCAGACATAACTATTATCTTGCCTTTAGATTCATCGCAACTTAATATGCAGTATTAGTTTTCATCGCTTAACCTTGAGGAATTATGACGGTACGCTTAGAGAGTTTTTCGCAACGCATGCAAATAGCAATTGATGCCTTTACAAAAGAACTTTCAGGATTACGGGCAGGGCGTGCCTCCATTAATTTGCTTGATCCGATTAAGGTTGATGCTTATGGAAGTTTGATGCCTATTTCTCAAGTAGGTACTGTTACGGCGCCGGAACCACGCCTTCTTGTTGTGCAGGTTTGGGATAAAGAAATGGTAAAAGCTGTCGAGAAAGCTATTCGTGAGTCATCTCTTGGTGTAAGCCCTTCTTCTGACGGGCAATTAGTGCGTGTAGCTTTGCCTGATCTTAATGAAGAGCGCCGTCAAGAGCTTGCAAAGCTTGTATCAAAATATGCGGAAGAAGCAAAAATTCATGTACGCAACGTACGCCGCGAAGGAAATGACACCATTAAAAAAGCGGAAAAAGATAAAGAAATTTCAGAAGATGACGAGCGTCGCTTAACAGAGGAAATGCAGAAAATCACCGATGATCACATCAAAAAAATTGATACGTTGGCTGCTACAAAACAAAAAGATATTATGCACGTTTAAACGGTTTTTTATCCTGCTTGCTTGATATGGTAGTAATACAGGTGAAGGAATAATGGTATTACTACAAAAAATGTTAGTTCGATTATTTCCATGTGCGTCTGTGTGATAAAAACTTTTAGAACCGGAGAGAAAAAATTCATCACCAGCGCTACTATCGCCAAACTAGTAGCTAAGGAGTCGAACTGTGCATGGCAAACTTTTTTATTAGCTTTTTTTCTCAACTGATATTCAAATAAGTATTTCAAGAAGGTATTACCAAAAAATCCGAGAACAAAAAACATTATAGCGGATAAGATAACGACAGTATTTTTAGGCAATAACATAAAAATACTATTCTCTAAAACTACGCCTAAAAATAATCCACGGTAGACCATCCATAAATTATTAAAGAAACAAGCCCCCCAATTCCAGGTATATTTTTTGCCATTTTTCCAATTATTATAAACTTTTCTATAATAATCCTGTTCTTTTACATTTTTTATTTTCATCAAATCTTTAGCACGCTCTGTTCCATACAAGAACTCAATAAATTGCTGTTCAGAAAATGAGAGAGTGATAGATTTTTTAGTATATTTTTCCATAATCGTGCTTCCCAAAATTAATACGTGTGACATCTATTGATTGACTGGACGGTGGCACTGCCACCGTTTCCCACTGCCAGAAGGCCCGGCAATAATCATTAATTCGCCGGTATTTACCTCAAAATCAACTTTATTGAGGGCTAAAAAACTTTGCTTTCCTAAGCTATATTTTTTAATAATTTTTTTACAGACAACGGCCAAATTTTTCTCGGTCATCTTTATCCCTTAAAAACAATGGCTGCTTCTAGTCTGAAGACACGATAGATACTTAAGAAGGCCGCAAATGCGCAAATAGCAGAGATTCCAATAATACTGAAAATCATCAATTGCCAAGGAAACTTAAAAGCTAATAAGGCATGAGAGGTCGAAAATGCATAAAATAAATAGGTTAGGCAAGCGCCAAGACCATAACCAATAATTCCAACCGTAAAAGCTTGCAGTAAAATCATGCGCATTAACGTTTTTTGGCTTGTTCCCATAGCTTTTAAAACGCCGAAATAACGTAAATTTTCCTGGGTAAAATTATAAAATGTTTGTCCTGCAATCGCGGCGCCCACAAAGAAACCAAGCAAGACTGAAAGCCCAAAATTAATCGGCATGCCAGTAAATTTCAGATAATAATTGAGCGTGAGATCTTTGAACTCTTCTTTTGTATAGGCAGCTTTTGTATAGGCAGCAAGGCCGGTTTTTTCGTTAATTACTTTTGTCAGGGCGTGCGGGTCTATGTTAGGTGCAGCCTTTACCAAGATAAAACTCAGCAAGTTGCGTTGGGGCGGGGTGAATCCTGTAGCGCGGCTGTATGTCGTGTAAATGACAGGCATGGATTGAAAAGTCGCCGTTGTTTCGGCAATACCTCTTACAACGCAGTAATGATCATTAATCTCTAGAGTATCTCCAATTTTAAGAGGAGTAGGGGCATCGCCTTTTTGTTTTGGTGGAGCAGCAAGTTTACCTTTAGCGCCCTCAATGCTCACAATTACGCTATTGCTTTGGCGTAAATCTTCAAGTTTTCCCTCAAGCATTTTGGCTGGGCCACCAATAAGCGTGGCATCATCAATGCCGATAAGGTTGCACGTTTGAAAAACACCATTTTGTAACCGCGCTTGAATGCTTCCTTTGTACAAAGGCACCGCCCATTCTACCCCCTTTGTGCTGGCGACTTGATAAAGCTTTGTGCTGGGTAAGGGCTTTACATCATCAATATACTTTACATGCGGATCCATTACCCAAATATCTGGTAGGCTTATATCGGAAACAAAGCTATAAGCACGAGACATGATGCCCAAAAACACGCCTGGTTGTTGTGTCATAATTAAGGCAGCAAAAGAAACACCTAAGATAATTCCTAAGTATTTTCCTTTATCACCCATGAGCATCTTTAAAGGGATGTAATACATAGCAATATCTTGAGGTTGAGCTACCTCAAGTATCTCAAAAGCGTGTTAATTATTAGTAAATCTACATGTCTTCTGCGTAATTTTCTTCAGTAAAATTAGGGAATTCTGGAGGCCTATCCTCTATCGGTGTTAGGCCATATAGCGAATTTGTGCTTTCTGATTTTGGTAGGAGTAGACCTCTGAGCTCTTCTCCAAATGAATCATATGACTGATCATCATGGGCGTCAGCAGGGTAATTTGCTAAAGAGAGTGTATGTCCATGAAGGATATCTACGCCTTCACCTGTATTTTTTTCTTCATCTGCTTCTGTAGATGTTATGTCTTCTTGTGTTAAGATTTCTATCTTTGCTCTCTTTATCTTTTGCTGATCGTCTTCAGTTCCTGTGTTTCGTGTGTCTGTTGATGCTACTAAAGGAAAAACACTTGGTAAAAGGGGGAGGAAGGATGAAGGGACATTGTCTGTAATGCTTTCATCTGTCTGAATGCTTGAAGAATCTCTTTTTTTCTTTCTTGAATCAGTCCAGGTCCTGTTTTTTCTCTCTGCTTTATGTATTGACGAATTGCGATGATTTTTGAGGAAAAGATCAGTTCTTCGTTTAACAATAGTCCCAGTTGTCGGGTCATATTGTCTAAAAGATTTAGCTATTTCCGCCCAGGCAATCTCTTTTTTTCCGTCTTCTTTCGTGCTTGTATGTTGATCTATCATCTTACATAACAACTCTCTTTCTGCTTCTGTAAAATCTGATTTATCAACTGTTGGGTCAAGGTGGTTCATATACCTTTCTCTGCATTGCTTACCAATTTTAGCGGGTAATCGCTCAGCAATTGTTGACCACTTTTTCGCGCCTTGTATAGCAACAGCAACTCTTAATATTTCATCTTCCGCAGATGTCCAACTGGTTGTTGAAAAAACAGACACTGGAAAAATAAAAATAGAAAAAAGAGAAAAAATTAAAAATGTTGGAATTTTCATTATTTTATTTCATAAACCTATTTCTAGAATAAGAGTATCAGTCCCTTTGTCAATAATGTATTAATAAATTCTCGTTTGTTTCGTAAATTTTATAGATGTCTAAAACAAAGATATCTCTTGACATATTAAGTTTTTTTAGCTTAATTAGCACTCATAAAGATTGAGTGCTAACAACTTAATCTTGTTACAAACAAAACCAAATAAATGAAGGAGAAAATACATGAAATTTCGCCCTTTGCATGATCGTGTAATGATCAAACGCATTGAATTAGAAGAAAAAACCCCTGGTGGAATTATTATTCCAGACACAGCAAAAGAAAAGCCAATGGAAGGTGAAGTTGTTGCCGTTGGTTCCGGAGCGCGCAATGAGCAAGGTGCTGTTGTTGCGCTGGACGTGAAAAAAGGTGATAGAGTGTTGTTTGGCAAGTGGTCTGGCACCGAAATTAAAATCGATGGTCAAGATTACCTAGTGATGAAAGAAGCTGACATCATGGGTATCATCGACAAAGCTGCTTAAGTATTACAAACAATTTTAAAAATTTTAAGGAGAATTAAACATGGCTGCTAAAGAAGTACGCTTTAATACAGATGCCCGCGATAAAATGTTACGCGGTGTTGATATCTTGGCTGACGCAGTGAAGGTAACGCTTGGTCCAAAAGGCCGTAATGTTGTAATTGAAAAGTCTTTCGGTGCGCCTCGCATTACAAAAGACGGCGTTTCCGTTGCAAAAGAAATCGAACTTTCAGATCGTTTTGAAAACATGGGCGCGCAAATGTTGCGTGAAGTTGCCACTAAAACTAGCGATTTAGCTGGTGATGGTACAACAACAGCAACGGTTCTTGCTCAGTCAATCGTTCGCGAAGGTGTAAAAGCTGTTGCTGCTGGCATGAATCCAATGGATGTTAAGCGCGGTGTTGATATGGCAGTGGAAGCTGTTATTGAAAACTTGAAGAAAAACAGCAAGCACGTTTCAACAAACGAAGAAATTGCCCAAGTAGGCACAATTTCTGCAAATGGTGAAATAGAAATCGGCAAAATGCTTGCTGAAGCTGTACAAAAAGTTGGTAAAGAAGGCGTTATCACTATTGAAGAAGCAAAATCTCTACAAACTGAACTTGATGTTGTAGAAGGTATGCAGTTCGATCGTGGTTACATTTCTCCATACTTTGTTACAAATTCTGAAAAAATGATTTGTGATCTTGAGAATCCTTACATTCTTATCCATGAGAAAAAACTTTCTGGACTTCAAGCAATGCTTCCAGTTCTAGAAACGGTAGTGCAATCAGGTCGTCCACTTTTAATTATCGCTGAAGATGTTGAGGGTGAAGCTCTTGCAACGCTTGTGGTAAACAAATTACGTGGCGGATTGAAAGTAGCTGCAGTAAAAGCTCCTGGTTTCGGTGATCGCCGTAAAGCGATGATGGAAGATATCGCTATTCTTACAGGTGGTACCGTTGTTTCTGAAGACATGGGCATTAAGCTTGAGAACGTAAATATCTCTATGCTTGGTACAGCGAAAAAAGTTGTTATCACAAAAGATGACACAATCATCGTTGATGGTGTTGGAAGTAAAGACCAAATTCAAGCACGTTGTAATCAAATTCGCGCACAAGTTGCAGAAACAACCTCTGATTATGACCGTGAAAAACTACAAGAACGCCTAGCAAAGCTTAGCGGTGGCGTTGCAGTAATCCGCGTGGGTGGAGCAACAGAAATCGAAGTGAAAGAGCGTAAAGACCGCGTAGAAGATGCAATGCATGCAACACGCGCAGCTATCGAGGAAGGTATCGTTCCTGGTGGTGGCGTAGCTCTTCTTCGTAGCTTAAAGGCTATCGAAGGATTAAAGCCTGCAAACGGAGACCAAGAAGTTGGTATTCGTATCGTTCGCCAAGCTATTACTGCTCCTTGCCGCCAAATAGCGGTTAACGCAGGCGCAGATGGATCAATCGTTGTGGGTAAAATCTTGGATGAGGCTACTTTTTCATTCGGTTATGATGCGCAATCAGGTCAATACGTTGATATGATTAAATCTGGTATTATCGACCCAACTAAGGTTGTGCGTACTGCTCTTCAAGACGCAGCTTCAATTGCTAGCTTGCTGATCACAACAGAAGCAATGATTGCTGACAAGCCTGAGCCAAAAACCGCAGCACCAGCTGGTATGCCAGGTGGTATGAGTGGCATGGGCGGCATGGGTATGGATTACTAATCTATTCACTGTCATTCCTGCGAGAGAGTTAGTCTGAACGCAAAGATCTACTCTCTGACTTGATCGCGGGATCCATTCGACAAGGTCTAAAATCCAAACAGGCTTCCACATCGGGGCCTGTTTTTTTATGTCTAATATGTTAGGCTATTTTAACAGAAATACTTTTTATTAAGAAAAATATAGATGAGAAAATATTTGCTAATGCTTCTGCTTCTGTTGATTTTTATACAAATAGAAAATAGCGCTTATGCCAAAGCTGAAGAATATGCTTCAGAAGAATTAAGAAAGAAATATGTGCAATATATGGGATGTATAGATTCAGATATTGCATGCGTCTTCCAACGCCCAGTCGCCACAACTGTTCAGGAATTATGCCAAGCTCTTCGGCCGCTTGCGCTGCAAGAGTTTTATAAACCATGGACAAAGACACTAAATAAACTTCTTTCTGGCAAGAAAAAATGGAAGAGAGAAAAGATTGAAAACATACCTATTTCTCTCACTTATATCGATTGCGAGAATGGTCTGTCGGCTATTCCACTTATCTTGGCTTTAGGAAATACGTACACTAATAAAGATTGGAGTTTCTCTACTCCAATAAAATTAGAACTATTTGAAGAAAGACCTCAACATCATGAATCACTACAACTGCTAGCAGACATTGTAAATGCCGCGTACCCTAAATATTTTAACGTTGTAGTTCCTACGCAAGCGCCTTCAAATTCCCACATTGTTATGAGTTGTAATCTACGTGCTGAAAGACCAATAACAGAGTTGGGCGCGATGTTAAAAGGTAATGGTATTTTGTTTCTGGTAAAGAGCGCCGAAGCAAATATTCAAGTCCCCGAATCTTTAGAGCCTCGCTCTCTAACTTGGCAAAAAAGGTGCTTAGATTTAAACGTGCAAGGACTAACATACGTGAAAAAGAAAAATACTGAGGAGCAGTAATGTCCAAAAATTTCGGAGCTCGAGTTTTCTCTTGTTTAATTTTTCTGGAATAGAAGATTTTGGAAGAATTTTCAAATAAGGTTATTTCAAAAGAATAGGATTAGAAAAACACATAAAATATTGACATATGTATAAATTAATGCATAATCTAAAGTGTAAGTTTAATACTCTTAAGATACTCACGTCTGCCTAATTACTCCGAACATTCTTTGCTTATCCAAAACAATTGATATTCTTCAAGTTATCCAGACCACGTAGACATTAAGATAATAAACTCTAAAAGGTTTGTTTTTGATTAAGAAAGAAATTACAGGAGAAAAAAAATGGCAACCGGTACAGTAAAGTGGTTTAACGTAACAAAAGGATTCGGATTTATTCAGCCTGATGAGGGTGGAGCTGATGTGTTTGTACATATCAGTGCGTTGCAAAGCGCTGGAATCCCTACGTTGAATGAAGGGCAAAAGGTTAGCTTTGAGCTAGCTAGCAACAAAGGCAGAACGTCTGCTGTTGACATAAAATTGAGCTAATATTCTTAGCATTAATTTTTAAAAGGCCGCCTGTATTAAGGCGGCTTTTTTATTATTGAGTTTTATTTTTATTCATGATAATAATGAATACTTGAAAGGCGGGTGATTACTCAGTGGAAGTCCAAGTCCGTGATAATAATATCGAACAGGCGCTTAGGGCATTAAAGAAAAAGATGCAACGTGAAGGTATATACCGAGAAATGAAGATGCGTCGTCATTTCGAAAAGCCTTCAGAAAAGCGGGTTCGTGAACAATCTGAAGCTATGCGTCGTTATCGTAAACTAATGCGCAAGCGTATGGATCGTGATGGCTATTAATTAAGCACTTGCGTTACAAAAAGATTTGAGAGAGGTTTTATGCCTCTCTTTTTTTATGCAAAATAAAGGATCATAATGAAGTTTAGTGCTAATTTCTATCGGAGAAAAAATGTTACATAAATTCATTTTAAGTGTGTTTTTAGTATTTTTAGTGATATCCCCGATAAACTCTTCTGATGAAGATCCTGGGCTCGAATCCTCTAATGTAAACAGTAACGAAAGAGGCTCTTATCAATGGCAGTGGCCTTGCTGTAATGGGAAATATTTCAGTGAACCTCAACCAGAAATGCCCTGGTGTCCTTATCCTCAATGCGTTGAATGTGGAATTACTAGTTATCCCGCTAATGCCATTCGTGATTATCTCAAAACAATTAACATTCAAGATCCTCACGACGACGATATCACTGGGCTTGCTTGGTATATTCAAGAGCATGGTCCAGAATATTTATCGGAACAAGGAGCAAGTCATCTAACTCCCGAAGTTATTAAGTATTTTTACGAAGAGATAAGATAAATCGTGTAAAAAAGGGAAATCCCTAACAAGGATTTCCCATGCTCTTAAACTGAATTTCTTCTTACGTATCTAAAAAGCTTCGTAATTTACGCGAGCGGCTAGGGTGCTTTAACTTACGCAATGCCTTCGCTTCAATTTGGCGAATACGTTCACGGGTTACTGCGAATTGTTGCCCAACTTCTTCTAGTGTATGGTCGCTATTCATACCAATACCAAAGCGCATGCGAAGTACGCGCTCTTCACGAGGCGTTAAACTTGCCAGAATGCGCGTGGTTGTTTCTTTCAAGTTCGCATGGATCGCTGAATCAATAGGCTGCATCGCATTCTTATCTTCGATGAAATCGCCCAAATGCGAATCTTCCTCATCACCAATTGGCGTTTCAAGGGAAATTGGCTCTTTGGCAATCTTCATGACTTTACGCACCTTATCAAGTGGCATCATGAGTTTTACTGCTAATTCTTCAGGCGTTGGTTCACGGCCAATTTCATGCATCATTTGGCGGGAAGTGCGCACCAATTTATTGATCGTTTCGATCATATGCACCGGAATACGAATGGTTCGTGCCTGATCTGCGATAGAGCGCGTAATTGCTTGACGAATCCACCAGGTTGCGTAGGTTGAAAACTTATAACCGCGACGATACTCAAACTTATCAACCGCTTTCATCAAACCAATGTTGCCCTCTTGAATGAGGTCCAAGAACTGCAAGCCACGATTTGTATATTTTTTGGCAATCGAAATAACCAAACGCAGGTTTGCTTCAATCATTTCTTTTTTTGCTCGTGTTGTTTCTCTTTCGCCTTTTTGGATACAGCTAACAATTTCTTTAAATCGTTCGTGCGCAATTCCAATATTTTTCTCAATGGATGCTGTCAGCTTTATAAGCTCTTCGATTTTTGAGCTATACTTGCCGCAAAAATCTTTCCAGCCCTTTTTAGTGTTTTTTTCAACTTTAGCAATCCAAGCTTTATCGATTTTTACACCATTATATTCTTTTAAATATTCTTCTCTTTTTATGCCGCAGGATTCAGCTAAACTAATAAGCTCACGTTCTGCAATATTGATTGGGCGTATCACTTCTGAATGTAAAATTAGTAAATCTTCAATACGTGCAGGGTTCATACGGATATCTTCAAATGCCGTGATGAGTTTCTCGCGCATGGTCGTAAGTTCTTTTGACTTCCCAGATTTTGCTAATGACTTAATATACTCGTCCTGAGCGCTTAGGAAATTTTTCAGTTGCTCCAATAGTCGTGTTCGTGTTGCGTCGTCAACTTCTGGGATTTTAACTTCTTGCTCGTCGCCTTCGATTTCTTCTTCAAAATCTTCAACGGTATTTTCATACGCTGCATTACTATCAAAAGTGATAATGTCACGTACCAGCATTTGAGTGGCGGCTAATTTTTCTTGCCACTCTTTAATCGCGTTGTACGTGATAGGGCTTTCGCACAAGCTTCCAATAAGAGTTATTTTCCCACTTTCAATTCGTTGGGCAATAGCAATTTCCCCTTCGCGCGATAGCAATTCAACGTTGCCCATTTCCCGCAAATACATGCGTACCGGGTCATCTGTGCGACCAGAAATATCCTCTTCTTCTTCCTCTTCCGCTTGATCATCAAATTTGAAGGCAGATAGATCATGTTGTAGTTCACCCGATAATGGGGCTTCTTCAACATCATCCGAATCCACAACGCTTATACCCATATCAGCAAGAGTTGTCATGGCTTCATCTATTTGCTCTGAGCTTAACTGATTTTGAGGCAGGGCTTCGTTAAGTTCGTCATATGTAATGTAACCGCGTTCTTTACCGCGATGTATTAATTTTCGAAGCGCTGGATTGGTCTTACCTAGTTCAATAAGAGGGATTTCTCCTTCTTGATCTGTCTCTTGAAGAAGATCTTTTTTTAATGCTTTTGCCATATCTTTTAACTTCTTTCTAATTTTAACTCTCTTTTATAGCTTTTAAACGCTGCCAGTTTGAGGCTGTAAAATCACTTTTTAAGTGTTCTGCCTGTTGTTGCTGGTCACTATATAAAAATTGCTGATTATGCAATTTGTTATAAACGTCCATCCACCCGCTTTTTGCTAATTCTTGACTATAGCCGATTTTTGCGAAGGGTACACGGCTATAGAAGCGCTCGTCTGCAAATTTTTGTAAATTCATTAATTCTGCTGGCATCGCCTCATTGATGTTTTTATTATGGTAGCCTTCAGAAAAATATTCAATCAACCTTAACCTATCAGAATTTACTACAGGATCTTTGAACTCTATTCCCATTAACAACTCACTAACGTCTTCCCATAAATAGTGATGATTAAGGAGAGTTACCAGTAAAATTTTCTCGAGCGTTATATTATGTTGCTGCGGAAGAGCTATTTTCTTTTTTTGAAAAGCTGCTGGTTCACGCTTTTCAATGCCATTTAATAAGACATCGAATTGCTTAAAATATGCCTTGCGTAATTCTACGTTTTGTATGTGTTGTAAGTGAGCTTTCAATAGCTCCTTTATTTGCAAAAATTCTTCAGGTGTTAGGTTATTAAGCGAAAAATTTTTAGTAACATCCTGCCAAAGAAGTGCATAAATCGGTTGAATGGCTCTAAGTAGTTTCTCAAAGGCCGCTTTTCCAAAATTTTTAACATAAGAATCCGGATCTTCACCCTTAGGCAAAAACAAAAATTTCAAACTTTGAGTTGGGCTTAAAAACGGCAGACTTTTTTCGATAGCATGAAAGGCAGCTTTTTCCCCTGCTGCATCTCCATCAAAGGCAATAATCGGGCAGGGAGCATAACGCCAAATTTGTTGCAAATGCTCAATTCCTAAAGCTGTTCCCAGCGGGGCTACAGCGAAAGGTAGTCCATCTTGGTGCAGTCTGATAACATCAATATATCCCTCAACTACAATGGCTTTTTCTTTTAGGTATTTTCGCGCTTGCTGCATTCCATACAATACGTAACGTTTTTGAAAGACGGGCGTTTCAGGAGAGTTAAGATATTTTGGTTCGCCTTTTTCAAGAATGCGCCCACCAAAAGCAATCACTTGATTTTTATGATTTATGATTGGAAACATTAGGCGATTGCGAAAACGATCATAAACATGACCATCTTTCTCAGCCTTTAGGCACAGCCCTGCTGACAAAATATCTTCCTGTTTGAAGTTCTTGCTTTTCAAATGCGCCAGTAATCCCTGGCTAGGAGCAAAACCTAAACGAAAGAGCTCAACGCTGTTTTGAGTGATTTGACGGTTATCTAGGTAGGTGCGCGCAGCCTCACCCACGTTCTTTTTCAATTGCTCTTGATACCAAGCGCAAGCTTCTTCTAAAACCTTGAATATTGCATCATTTTGTGAGGAGGGTTGAAATCCTTCCTTTTCAGGCAACTTAATGCTTAATTCATTAGCTAAAACCTGAACGCTCTCAACAAAATTCAAATTTTGTATTTCTTGAAGGAATTTAAAATGATCGCCGCCTGCACCACAGCCAAAGCAATGATAAACCCCTTTGGCATCATCAATACCAAAAGAAGGAGTCTTTTCATGGTGAAAAGGGCATAAAGCCTTAACGGTTTTGCCTTTTCTAAAAATCTTCGTTGAACGGCCGATGAGGTCCGATAATCTTAGGCGATTTCGGATCTCATCAAGAACAGGACTGAGTTCATGGTTAGCCATTTACAGAAGGAACCGATGAACGGATACGTGGTTTTTTAATTTTTCCAGGCTCCTCAATCTTACCTTTTTCAAGCAAAGATTGAATTTCCTCTCCTGATAACGTTTCATGCTCTAGTAAAGCGTTTGCCAACAAGTGCAGCTTCTTAATATGCTTCTTCAGTAAAGCCTCTGTTTCTTTGTAGCATGTATCCATTAATGTTTTTACTTCGGCATCAATTAATTCCGCAGTTTTGCCTGAATATGGCTTTGTAAATTCGCGGTCACTAGCAGTGGAATAAGATTGAAAGCCGAGTTTTTCGCTTAGTCCCCATTCCGTAATCATGCGACGGGCAATTTCGGTAGCACGTTGAATGTCATTAGAAGCTCCTGTCGTCACTTTATCGCTGCCAAAAATCAGTTCTTCCGCAATACGTCCACCCATACCAACTTTTAGGTCGGAAATAAGCTTTTGACGTGACCACGAAATATCATCACGCTCCGGCAGACGCATAACCATTCCAAGTGCTCTGCCTCGTGGGATAATCGTCGCTTTATGAATAGGGTAAGAACCTTCTGTGTAGCACGAAACAATGGCATGGCCGCCTTCATGGTATGCTGTTAATTTGCGCTCTTCTTCTGTCATCGTTAATGAACGACGCTCAGCACCCATCAAAATCTTATCTTTAGCTTGCTCAAACTCATGCATGCCCACGGCAATCTTGTTATGACGTGCGGCCATTAGCGCTGCTTCATTCACTAAGTTTGCCAAATCAGCACCGGAAAAGCCCGGCGTGCCTCTCGCAATAACCTTAATATCAATATCACTCGCTAACGGTACTTTTTTAATGTGCACCAACAAAATTTGCTCTCTGCCCTTAAGATCAGGATTAGATACATCAACGCGCCTGTCAAAACGTCCTGGCCTTAGTAACGCAGGGTCTAAAATATCTGGGCGGTTCGTTGCGGCAACAATAATCACGCTTTGATTTTCTTCAAAACCATCCATTTCCACAAGCAATTGGTTAAGCGTTTGTTCGCGCTCATCGTTACCACCGCCAAGGCCAACACCACGATGACGTCCCACCGCATCAATTTCATCAATGAACACAATGCACGGTGAATTCTTTTTTGCTTGTTCAAACATATCGCGAACACGGCTTGCACCAACGCCCACAAACATTTCCACAAAGTCAGAACCTGAGATAGAAAAGAAAGGAACGCCAGCTTCACCAGCAATAGCCTTTGCTAGCAATGTTTTACCAGTTCCCGGAGGACCAACAAGCAGCACACCCTTTGGAATTTTTCCACCAAGCTTTTGAAACTTTTGTGGTTCTTTCAAGTAGTCCACAATTTCTTCTAATTCAGCCTTTGCTTCGTCTATGCCTGCCACATCCGCAAAAGTAATTTTGCTTTGTTGTTCATTCATAAGTTTGGCTTTCGATCGGCCAAACCCCATGGCTTTATTTCCTCCCGCTTGCATTTGGCGTAACGAAAATACCATTAATCCAATAAACAACAAAAACGGCAGCCATGAAAGAAGTTGCTGAATCAACCAATGGGTTTGCTCAGGTGGAAGGGCCTGAAACGTTACACCTTTGTCAGCTAAAATTGGAACTAACGATGTTTTATCCGGTGCATAGGTTGTATAGAAACTGCCATCTTTTGCTTTAATAAGAACGTTGTTGCCATCAATAGTGACGTCACTAATTTTATCGTGCTTAACGGCGTTTAAAAATTCAGAAAAAGGGATTTGCGTAGAATGGTGTCCAGATTGCCCCCCGCTGAACATTTGTGCCAGGATAAAAACCGTTGCAAAAAGGATCACAAAAACACCAAAGTTCTTAAAATTATTCTGCAAAATTTCCTCAATTTATTCAGGTGTAAGTTGATGCCAATCTAGCATAAACAATTCGAAAATGCCATTAAACTTAGCATTTCTTTTTCCTAATGCTTCAAGCCGCGTTGTTCTTCAAATTCTTTACGTAGCAGTTCGGTAAAGTTTAGCTCGAGTAGTTGAAATTGCATTTGGTCATAGACGATTTCTGGGGCTAAAAGATTTCCTTGTTGATCCAGTACTTGTAGGGCAACCATATTTCCATTCTCATTCTTGTGATATAGGATCAAATTACCCAGAGCATCGCGTTTTAAACCTTGAATAATGTCACCATTTTCATCACGTATGCGCTGATAGAAATCATCATAGTACGCTTGATAAATTTCCCAAAGCTCAGGATTACTACGCTGGTTAAATAACCTATTTGTGTTTATTCCTCTTCCTTCGCGATTAATGTTTACGAAAAGTCTCTCGGCCAGACGCGGTGCAGCAGCAATACGAGCTTCAAGCTGTTGGTCTTCAACATGTTGATCAACTGGAGCAGGGAGCTCTTCGGGTGCTGCGATAAGTGGTCTTAGTGCTGAGCCTGGTAGTAAAGGAGCAATAGCTTTAAGCAGCTCGCCAGTTATGCATGATTGGCAATGCGTATCCGCTCCACTTTCAAAGACTTCAGCAGCATCAAGGATGGCCAACACAATAGAGCGTTTATAAGCTTTTTCATCTTTTAATGCCTTTTTCATCGCCTCCATTGTTGTGGTTCCTGTGGATGCTTTTTTTACTTGTTTTTTTCCGTGCATTTTCATGAAATACCAGACGCGACCAAGCACTTCGTCGCCACTTTCAACTACATAAGTATTCCCATCAGCGCCAGTAATATTCTCTCCGATATTCTTTCGATAATCCATCGAATGGCCTAAGTATGGAGCAAATCTACCTGTAGTATCTTCTGCTTTTGGTTCTAGACCTAACATTTGTTTAACCAAACTTACAGCACGTGCTGGTGGCATCTTGTTGATAGGTTCATTACCAGCAGCTATTTTATCTAAATAACGAATGAAATCTGCAACCTCTTGGTTTGTCTGATAATTGTTTAGGCTCTGATCCCCATTGTGAATGACGTGTTCTTGTTGAGCAGGAGCGTGAGCATATTCTTGGTCATTACACCATGCCTTTAATAAGGCATAATCTATCGGATAATATGGGTCAAACTCATGTGCATTCGCTGTTGCTTGGATTCCTCTAACTTGTGCTATATGTGGATCCGCTGGATTTATTACAGGCAGCTGTTCATTTAATTTTGTTTCGTATAATGCATAACTTGAAGTTCTATCGTTCTGAGTTTGCAAAGCTGCTAGTGCACGCTCATAACGTAAATAGGCACGAGGAATGTATGTAGAAATTAATCTTGTCTTATCGCAGCCATGACGGCTAACAAATTGTTCAAAATCATCCAGATAATACTGGTAAATCGGTAGAAGTTTGATCATTATGACCGCGTGCTTGTACCTGTTATATGGGCTGCAGAAATTCATAAATTCTTTTAATTTTATAGGGTCTCCATGAAATGCTTGATAGATTGATAAAAGATCAGCCATTTCCGCTGCTAGCTCACGTGGATACTTACGTAATTCTGTGGTCTTGCCATGCTCACTACAAAAGCTTATAAATTCTTTTAATTTTATAGGGTCTCCATGAAATGCTTGATAAACGGGCAAAAGTTTACTCATTGCGTATGAGTCTTCACTTGCTTCATATTCACTGCAGAAGTTGATAAATTGTTGTCTTTCAGTTGGATCAGTGAATGTTTGATAAACGTACAAAAGTGCTGATATTTTGTCCGTTTGATTAAGAGGATCAGTTTTATATTGTGTACAGAAGTTGATAAACCCATCTCTTTCGATTGGATCTGTGAAGGCAGCATATGCTTTCAAAAGTACCCTCAGACCTCCTATGCTTTGAAGCTCTTCTGGCGCTGATAAATAGAGCTTTTTTGCGTATCCCTCTTTTTCTTGCAAGTAAGGTCTACAGAAATTAATTAAATCATCTTTGAGCCGGGCTTGATCATGAAATTTTTGATAAATTGATAATAATTCTAAATTTCTTTCATCATAATATCCGTAAATTTCATTCCCTACTGAATTACAAAATTTTTTAAATGTATTTATCTCTTCCAAGTCTCCATGAAATGCTTGATAGATTGGTAGAAGAGTATTAATTGTCAAAAGTCTACTATAGCCGTATTGAGATGAGTACATGTTAGGTTTGCAAAATTCCATAAATGTTTCCCAATTGGGACTTAGGTATATTAGATAAATTGGTAAGCAATCAACCATAACTTCTGGACCCATTGGCGTTGCAAAAGCGTTATGTTGACGATATGGGGCACAAAAATCTTCAAACTGACTCCATTGAAGAGGATGCATAGAGTACGGATTGCTGTATAAAGCTTTAAGAATTTTTTGAACATTTCTTCTACTAGTAGGTATCTTATCGTTGCAATCCCAAAAGAAATGTTCACATTCTTTTAAATAGCCTACTTCGGGCATTTTTCCTTTTGCCAATAGTGCTTGTTTAATAATCTTTTTCCCTTCATCATCCACAAAATGATATACTCGTGAATGCTGGCAATAGTCATCAACCTGCTGCTCCAAAGCTAGTGATGAAGGTTGTTGTTCCTGCTCCGGCGAAAAAAATGTGGCATGTACAGCAGCAATAATTTGTTGATCATGATTTTCTTCTTTAGTTTCTGTAGCTGATTTAGCTGTAGCTCGTTCCATTTCTCGCTTAATAACTTGCACAATATTTCTAGTTTTTTCGGGAAATGCATCCCAGCGATATTCCTCAAGTATTGGTTGTACTTTGTCCCAATCTTCATGGTAGGCATCATTAATTAATGTTTTGAAAGTATGCATAGTGCCTCTTAGCTGAGGCTGATGGTCTGCATGATGAGATTCTGTAGCCGTTAGGCTATAGAAAATTCCTAAGATAAACAGAACAAAAAAGCGCATACATAGTGGCATATGGATATATGCCCTGAATATACAATAAAAAAATGAACTTATGGTTAACTATTTATTGCTTTTATCTAAAATTTTATTGTTTGGCAAATCTATTAACAACTGCATCTAAGCTCAAATCTTCTCGCTCACCAGTGCGGCGATTTTTAATTTCCACCGTCCCGTTCGTCAGGGTTTTTCCACCAACAATCACATGCCAGGGTAATCCAATTAAATCCATGTCAGAAAATTTAACACCAGCGCGCTCACTACGGTCATCATACAAAACGCTAACGCCAGCATTGATTAAACGCTCATGCAACTGCTCGCTAATAGCCTGCGTTTGCGCATCATTTTTCGCATCAATAAGCCCTATGCGGAAAGGCGCCACTTGCTCAGGCCAAATGATGCCATGCTCATCATGATTTGCTTCAATAATGGCTGCCACCAGTCGTGAAACACCAATGCCATACGATCCCATTTCAGGGTAAACTGGTTTACCATCTTGGCCTGAAACCTTCAAGTTCATTGATTTTGAATACTTTGTTCCAAAGTAAAAAATGTGTCCAACTTCAATACCACGTCTTGAAACAAGTTGTTCTTCTAAAATTGGGCAATTTTTTGGATCATGCTTTTCATCACTCACTGCATACAGCTTACCCAATTTCTCCATAGAATAATCAGCTTCGGTAATATTTTCAAAAGCCTTATCATAGTAAATAGCGCTTTCGCCCGTATCCGCCACCACATGGAATTCATGACTTAAATCACCGCCAATCGCACCACTATCAGCACGCATTGGAATTGCCCTTAGCCCCATTCGTGCAAACGTTTTTAAATAGGCGTTGTACATTTTTTCATATGAACGGCGCGCACTTTCCATATCAAGATCAAAAGAATACGCATCTTTCATGTAAAATTCACGTCCGCGCATCACACCAAAACGGGGGCGAATTTCATCACGGAACTTCCAATGGATTTGGTATAAACATAACGGCAATTGGCGGTAACTATTCACATATTGGCGTACTAAATCCGTAACAACCTCTTCATGGGTTGGCCCATAAAGCATCTCTCGCTCATGGCGATCCTTAATGCGCAGCATTTCTTTGCCGTAGTCCTCGTATCGACCACTTTCTTGCCATAAATGTGCCGGCTGAATAGTAGGCATCGTAATGCGATGGCACCCAATCCGATCTTGTTCTTCAGCTACAATTTGATCGAGGCGTTTAAGAATTTTCTCACCCATGGGTAACCACGTATAAATCCCAGAGGTAGTCTGATTAATTAAGCCAGCACGCAGCATTAAACGATGCGAAGATATCTGAGCTTCCGCTGGGGTCTCTTTCAAAGTGGGTAAGAAGTACTGTGTTAAACGCATAAAATTCTCCTAATCTTCTCTTTTTAGGATATTACCTCGCGATTGTCGAGATTTTAAATTGTGTATGCGTTGCGTGAAATAAGCGCGTATGTTATATATCGTTCTTTAATTTTTTATATCATGTTCTCAGTGTAAGAAAATTTTATGAAAGCAATTTTTTTTATTTTTTTTTAGTGTGATGCACCTTCATTCAGCAATTGTTGAAGCTTTCAGTATAAGACGGCCTGTGCAAAATTTTTATGGTGTAAATCGCTCTCTGCTTAGGGCAGGAATGGCTGCAATTCTTGAGAAAGAAGAAAGAGAACACATTGAAAAAACAAGAAAATATTACGAAAAAGTAGAAGAATTTTGGAATTCCACAAAAACAGCAGCTGAAAAATGGTGGGAAGACATGCCCGTCTGGGAAGATGATTTTACTATTGATAATGGCTCTGCAACTATATATCACGATAAAAATGGTATACGAATGATATCGAATCTGGTGCAAGCTTTTGATCAAAATGATATTGAGGGCGAAATTAGTCTGTATCAGAATCCGGTCAAAGAAATATATTTAACCCATTGGCGAGGAGAGCCTTTTACGCATCCATTACGTCTTAAATGGCATTCTTCTCGTGATGATTTTGTTATCGAACTTATACGCAGTGGGCTTTATACGGGCACCAAAGAAGAGAGGCAAATGTATAACAGCTCTGGCAATTGGCATGGTCACCATACCGTGTGTAATCTTTTTTTTGATGTGGAAGAAAAAACAGGAAAAAAATGTGTGGAATGTAGATCCATAGAACATGAAGAGAAAATAGGGATTGTTTTATCAGATGATCTAAGTGATCGAATAATGCGACCCCTTACTTCAGTTGGGTTAACTAGACCTGACGGAAAAAAAATATATTTGCATTACCGACTATCTTATTATGAATTTATGATGAGATTAATTGAAACGGGACACATTGGCTTTGCAAACTATCCGGCTCATACGATTCAAGCAAGGATAGAAATTGATAGCAAGGGCATGGAAGTGCGACGTTATTATGAATGTTATTATTATGGACCGCTTAGAGAAGAAGAAAGCCCTCTGTTTATAAAGGAACAGCTGTCAAAAGCACGGCAAGAACAAAGAAAAATGAAACGAGAAGATCGCCAAAGTCGTTTGGTGGAAGAGTTTGAGAAAAAGAAACAAGAAGAAAGGATGCAACAGCTTAGCTTACAGATTTCTGGTAATCATAGTCAAACAAATGCTGAAGGAGAGTGTAAAGAAAATTTAGAAGCTCCTTCAGAAAAACAACAAAATAGGACTCACTATTTCTCCAAAATATTTTCATTTAAAAGGGAAATAGTGAGGGATGCTAGCTAAAGCACACAGAAGAAAAGCATCTTTTCATTGCAGTTCATTTTGTTTAATTGTGCGGAGCCGCATTTTGTGCTATAGGTCATCCTTTAATTTTTTATATCATCATTTAAACGTAAGAAAATTCTATGAAAAAAATCCTTTTTGTTCTTTTTAGTGCTCTCCATATTTACTCAGCGATTGTTGAAGCTTTAATTGAACCTGAAAAACCTAGATACCCTCAAAGAGCCTTTGCAACTCTAGAAAGGTCAAAAATAAGAAATGAATACTGGCTGAGAATGCCCCATGAAGAAACAACAAAAGCTCAAGAAGAAGCAGAAGAAACAACAAAAGCTCAAGCAGTAGCAGCAGAATATGAAAAAAAATTAGAAGAATATAATGGGAAGTTAAATGAATATCATGAAAGACAAAAAGTATTTTGGTCTGGGATGCGAAAAAAAGCGGAAGAATGGTGGGCTGATATGCCAAAATGGGAAGATGATTTTCCCATTTTTGAAGGACACTACATTGTTCACCATGATGAGTATGGTGTAAGAATCGCGCCTAATTTTGTTTTTAATCAAAGCGAAGATGAATTCAGTCACTATAAAAATCCAAGCAATGAAATATATATAAGCCAATATCGAGGCAAGGCTCTGGAGTACCCATTACGTCTTAAAGTTCATTCCTCACGTAATGATTTCCTTGCTGAGCTTATTTTTGCCAAAGTTTATAACCCGCCTATAAGACAAACACGTAAGATTTTCTCTGAATGCGAAGGTGAGCATACAGTGGTTAATCTCTATTTTTATGGTGAATGCAGAACAATAAAGCATGGGAAAAGAGGGATCACATTACGAAACGAGTATGATGATATATTGTACTACAGAGAAAATGGTGAACTAAAAGCACACCATAAGGTTGTTCCATTATACCGTCCTGATGGCACAATGTTATGTTTGCATTACCAGCAGTCCTATTATGAATTTGTGATGAGATTAGCTGAAACCGGTCATATTTCTTTTGCGGAATATCCTGCTTATACCACACAAGGAAGATCACAAATTGATGGGCAGGGCAGAGAAAGGCGCTATTACGAGTGCTATTATTATGGACCTTTAACATCAGAGAGCGATCCAAACTTTAAACGAAAACAGCAATCAGTTTTAAGGCAGGAACAATTGAGGTTAAAACAAGAGCAAAAAAGAATAAGGCGAGAAGCACGTGAAAAACAACGTTTAGCTGCAATAGAGCAAAAAAGACAAGAGGAAGAAGAACAGCCGCATGATAAAAATGGTTCTGCTAACTCAAAAGTAATAAACGAGAAAGATGGCAAAAAGAAGGTGCACTTTATTTTACCTGATATAAAGGAAATCGAGGCGTCCGGTTCATTAGCTTCTTCTGTAGAAATAGGTGGAAATATAGAGCCTGATTCATTAACTTCATCTCCACTAAGTGGCACATTTTCTAAAATGTTTTCTCTACCGAAATTATTAGGAAGAAAAGATAGAAAAATGAGCTAAATGGGTAAGAACAAAGAAATGCTTATTTTTTTCTTAGTAATTTGTTAGTTTAATTGCTCAATATTGTATTTTATGCTAGATATCGTCTTTTAATTTTGCGTAATACTCTTTTTACATAAGAAATTTTTATGAAAAAAACTATTTTTATTCTTTTAAGTCTATTCCAATTGTATTCAGCAATTGTTGTTGAAGCTTTACCGGCAGAAACTTCCTCAAAAGAGTCAGAACAATATTGGAGCACAGCCTTTGAATTAGCAAAAAACAATTGGGAAAAAATGCCTGATTGGGAAGATAATTTTGATGTTGATGGGGGAAGTGCGACTATATATCACGGAAAAAATTGGATACGCATTGTATCGAATTTGACAGACTCTTTGGATGAAGATATTAGTCAATACCAGCAGCCATGTGATGAGATATACTTAACTAAGTGGCAAGATAAAAGCTTTAGATATCCTCTACGACTTAAATGGCATTCTTCTCGTGAGGACTTTGTGAATGAGCTTATACGTGCTGAGTTTATTAATGAAGCAATACGTTCTAAATTTTATAAACCTACAGTAGAAGAAATAGTCGCATATCAGTCTTCTTATAAATGGCAAATGAGCCATTCTGTAATAGGAATGGGTGAAGTTATTGATCACTATAGAGCACACCCCAAAGGGCATTATTTTTTGCGATCAAGATGAGTATAAAATAAGCGCGGAGTACGTCGACGTTAAATTGTATGATTTAAAGGGCAGAGCGTTATATGTGCATCTTTGGCAATCGCCTTATGAATTTATGAGTAGATTGATAGAAACTGCTCATATTCTCTTTTCTCGCTACCCTGCTTACACGGTGCAAGAAGAAATAAGGATGAATTGGCCAGAAAAGAAAGCAATGCCAGTTTATTGCGTTTATTGTTGGGGGGTAGAAACTGAAAAAGATAACCCTGCACTTGAAAGAATAAGGTTAGAGCAGGAAGCGATAGATCTCAAAATAAAGTTAGAAGCAGAAGCAAGAACAGAAGGAATAAAAGCGCGTAGCAAAATAGTCACGTTGCCCGGTATTTTAAAACCAGCTAATCAAATAAGAAAAGCTGCTAAAAAAGAACGCCGTATTCGCTTTTTAGGTAATCTTGATCAGAACACTAAAAATAATGAGGGATATGAAGAAGAAAAGCAGCAAGAGATAGCCGACCAAAAATTGCACGAAGAAGCATGCTTACCAAGTGTTTCTCGATCAAATATTTCCAGAATGAAGACCAACATTAACCTTTTTTAAGGAAAATTAAAGCATCCTTAAAAAGGAATGCTAAGTAATTTTATCTAAGTGCTGGTTGTTTTTCTTTTTATCATAGGTATTCATCATTCAGGTTTCAGTAGCACTCTGACTGGACCTGAAATAATAACGCCGGGCATGGAAGAAATTAGTCGCTGCGTTCCTGAAACCATGCAGGAAAACGTGCGGGAAGCCATTAAAGACCTAACAAAAGCCGGAAAAATTACCAAAGAATTGTATAAACTCGTTTCCAAGTCTTTTGCAAAAAATTGTAAAAAACTTGCCGAGCAATTGAAAAATTTAGAAATAGACGAGCTTTTAAACGAAGAAAATATCACGTGTAAATTTAATGAACAAGATAAAGACACTCTTGTGGCAATGCTTAAAGACCAAAACACAGGCTTGCAAAATTTCTTGTACATTTTGGAAAATCTTGATGTTCATTTTCTAGGTTATATCAGCATTTTGCATGCAATGCTCAACAAAGATCTTAAGCTAGATGTCATTGATCTCATCCACACTATCGACTTAATCCAGCGTAGCGCCCTAGAAATGCAAGAAAATCTTCAATTGCTTTCTTACCTGAAGTTTGCCCATGATAATGTAGATGGCTATGGAGTGATTCTTGAAGGTATTAGGCATCAATTTTCTTTTAAGATCATGACCATGATCAATGCACTTAATACTATTACAGAAGATTTGAGGGTTACCTATTTGAGTCTTCTTGATAAAGGCGGTTGCAGCGCCGATCAGGTTATAACAGCGCTTGGGTTAAGGCAAAAGAAAATAAGGGCGATTGAAGCAGAAGATTGATTATTGCTCTTAAAGAAGCAATAACTTAAGATATCCCATATTCTTTCATCAAAACGTCATCATGAATTCTAAATTTGTTTCAGTTTTGTCCATTGTCAACTTTTTGTTAATCATAAGCGTTATTTTATGGTTGGCTATGAAGGGAGATCACTCTTTTGCGTCGCTGGAACAAGCATTGGAAGATCTTACCGAAAAGAATCCGCATTTTCTTGTCTCCCTTCTTAATAAATCAGCTAATACTTTTGCGAAAGTAGAAGAGAAAAATATTGAAGACCATGCATTCGAAAGGCGTAAAGAACTCTTGCAAGCTGGTTTTTGTGTTAAGAAAGGCAATGACGAAAGTCTCGTTATTTTTGCCGATATGGCTGATATAAATAGCTTAACTTATTTGAAAAATGTTCAAAAAGTGCTTAGCAAGCTATCTTGCTCTGTATATATCATTCCTATAACCATTTTTGGAGAGAAATCGACGCAGCAAGGCATATGTATTACGGCAGCAGCAGCGCAAGATCCGCAGAAAGCATTTTCGCTAGCTCTTACTTTTGATCCTCTAGAAGGAGCTAAAAATAATTCGGAAAAAACTATAAAAGCACTAGGGTTGGATTTCAAAAAGCTTACACAAGAGTGCCAGAATGAAAAAAGGAAAGAAGATATTCTTGCAAAAACTCAATTGGCAGAAACACTTGGTGGCAGTGTGCTTTCCATCTTTTTAATTAAAAGAAATGAGGCATATATTTTACCTCCGGCTGAAGAGGAGGATTTAAGTAAGCTGATAGAAAATCCAAAGCTTATGTTAGCTGACTAACCACTTTACATTTGACTCGTATGCAATCTTACTATCTTCCAAGCACTGCTGCTCCTTCTCTTAATATTGCAGTTCGCCTGAATACGCTTGCACAACCAAAAGCTGTTGTTTTGCTTTTGCATGGAGCAACGCTGCCGAGCATTATTTTTGATTTACCAAGCGCGCAAGGGCAGCTATCGATGATGGCTTACCTAAAAATGCAAGGTTATGCAACGTATTCGCTGGATTATCGTGGGTATGGAGATTCTTCAAAACCGCTTGAAATGGATGCCTCAGCTGGAAGTTCTCCCCTTATTACCCATAAGGATGCGATGCAAGATGTCTTAGACGTGATGAGCTTTATCAAAGAACGTCATCCAACTCTCCCCATTATTCTCTGCGGATTTTCCTGGGGAAGTAGCATCAGTGGCTATATAACTACGCATTTCAATTGGGTAAATAAATTGATTTTGCTAGGTCCTGTCTACAGTTATCCCAATCCGCAATGGCAAGAACTCGCAGATCCAAAAAATCCAACAAAACTTAATCCCGGCATCAAGGGTTATCGTCTTGCAGCCCGAGAGCGTTGGTGCGGTCTTTGGGAGCGTGAATTAAAAATGCATGATACTTTTAATTGGCGCGATCCCCAAACCTTAGAACAGCTGCTTGATTACATGGAAAATACCGATATAGCGTGGGCAAATCGCACCAATAATAAGGGATACATACGCATTCCTACAGGCGTGTTGGCTGATGCGCTCCGAACATATAATCAAAACCCTATTTATGACGCGTCTAAAATACAGTGCCCCACACTTGTGCTGCGTGGTGAAAACGATACAGCGAGCCTAAGCGCTGACGTGGATGGACTGATGAATACATTAATATGCTCCAAAAGGCGCATCGATATCGAAAACGCCACGCATTATGGCATCCTAGAAAAAGGTGCTGAACGCTTTTTTAAAGTGATGGTGAATTTTATTGAGACTGCGTAAGTTTGAACAAAAAAAACTCCCCCCCTTTAAGTATTCCCCAAAATCTTGCTATAATTTTTTATATATGTTCTTGATTTTTGATTGTAGATGACGCGTTTTTTTATTGCTGCCTTTTTCTTCGTTTGCTCTTTGCATGCTCTTAAAATAGAAATCACAAAAGGAGAGGTCAATCCTGACCCAGTGGCTATTGTAGATTTTTATAATCCAGATAGCATTGATAATTTAGGCGAAGATATTGCTGCAGTTTTAACGAGTGACCTTGAAGCATCCGGACTATTTACGGCAATTGGAAAAACTGCCTTCTTGCAAACGGCTGCTTCCCTTTCTAAAGATGGCCCCAACATGAGCAATTGGCGCCCTTTAAAAGCCAGATTTCTAATTTATGGAGAAGTAAAGCAATTAAGTTCTGACAAAATCACAATCAGCTTTAGGCTTTTCGACGTTTTAACAGGCCAGCAAATGCTTGGCCTTTCTTATGATGGCGAGAAAAAGAACTGGCGCCGCATGACGCATATTATGGCCGATAGTATTTATGGACGTGCAACTGGGGAAACAGGCGTCTTCGATTCAAAAATTCTTTTTGTTGAAATGATAAACAACGATCGCCGTAATCCAAAAAAGCGTTTGATGATTATGGATTGGGATGGCTTTAATCCACAACCTTTAACTGATGGACAGCACTTAGTTTTAACGCCACGGATTTCTCCTGATGCTAAGAAGGTTGCATACCTTGCGTATGTTAAAAACCAACCGCATGTTTACGTGCTTGATCTTAAAAGTAAAACATCCAAAGTGCTGGGACATTTCCCAGGCATGACATTCGCACCGCGATTCTCTCCTGACAGCAATAGCGTTGTATTCAGCTATGAAAAAGACGGCGCCAGTGCTGTTTATACCATGGATATAGCCTCCGGTAAAAACACTCAGCTAACCGAGCATCGCTCCATCGATACGTCTCCGTGCTATTCACCCGATGGCACAAAAATCGCATTTGTCTCTGATCGCGATGGCCCGTCAAAGCCGGGAATCTTTATTATGAATGCGGATGGTTCTAATGTGCGTCGGATTAGTTTTGGTAAAGGTAAATATTTCCAGCCAGTGTGGTCCCCACGAGGAGATTTGATAGCCTTTACAAAGCAAGTTGAAGGAACATTTTATATTGGAGTGATTTCACCTGAAGGAACTGGAGAGCGATTGGTCTCACAAGGCTACCTCGTTGAGAGTCCAACCTGGTCTCCTAACGGTCGCTACATTATGTATTCCAGATCCGGCAGCGCTATGGATAAAAATCAAATTGATATGATCGACTTAACAGGTAGGAATCGTCGAAGAATTCCAACGCAAAAATCCGCAACAGATGGTTGCTGGTCACCTTTGCTAACCTCAATTATGTCGAATGACTGAAAAAACTAGCGCTTCAGAAAAAATTATTCAATCAGACTCCATTAGTTTCTGGACAGAAAGCTTTGGTGATAAAAAAAAGCCAGCCATTATCCTCATTATGGGCGTTGCCGGGCAGGGTATCATGTGGAGCGATAGCTTTTGCACAGAACTTTCCAAGGATTTTTTTGTCATTCGATATGATCACCGCGATGTGGGTCAGTCAACGCATCTCAACTACATGATGAATCCATATAAGTTACAGGATTTAAGTGATGATATTATTCATATTTTAGAAGGATATAGTATTGATAAAGCTCATTTAGTGGGCACTTCAATGGGAGGTTATCTTGCTCAATTATGCATGGAAAGATCTCCAGACAAAGTTCTAAGTGTCACATTAATCATGAGCACGGTTGATTTTTCATCCATGAGTAAAGCCATGATGGGAACAGTTGCTGCTAATGATTTGCCTGCGCCAGAAGCCGACGTGCTAGAGGGCCTTAAAAGTATTGGAATGATTGATCAGTCTGATTTTGATTCTTGGCTTTTTAAAAGTTTAAAAGTTCTAAAACTCTTTAATGGAAAAGATACTCTTTTTGATGAAACCGAATGGGTTCCATTGCTTGAAAAATCGTATTTGCGACGAAAAACTAATGTATCTTCGTCGCTTATGCATAATCATATGATGGCTTGTGCGCAAGGCCCAATGTGTTATTACCATATCAAAGCATCATGCCCCGTGCACGTAATTCATGGTAGTGCTGATCCTATGTTGCCTATAGCGCATGCGAAAAAAACGGCCAGCCATTATAACGCGACTCTTACCATTATCCAAAGAATGGGGCATGCGCGGCCAAAGATTTTTGATGAAGAGATTCTATCTTCAATGCGCCACTTTTATCAAAGTATAGCGGTATGAACTTGGAGTTTAATAAAATCTTTGCAAGCGTTCTTGTTGCTCTTTTGTGCATGCAGATTTTTCATTTAATTTCAGAAAATCTAATATCTCCAACACCACTGAAGCAAAACATTTTAGGTATCGAAACAGGAAACGAAATTCCTGCAAATGCTGCTACACCTCAAGAAACATCAGAACCCATAGGAAAAATATTATCAACCGCCAGTGTTGCTAACGGTGAAAAAATCGCCAAAAAATGCCTCCAATGCCATACGTTTGATAAAGGCGCACCACATCGAACTGGACCAAATCTTTGGGGGGTGGTAATGAATGCGGTGGCTCATGCTTCTGATTACATATACTCTCAAGCCATGAAATCTCACGGTGGCAAGTGGACGTACGAGGCCCTAGATGCCTATTTACAAAAACCCAGAGAATACATTAAAGGTACTAAAATGTCCTTCGTTGGTCTTTCAAATGCTCAAGAACGAGCCGATTTAATAGCATATCTTAGTACGCTTGCGGACAGCCCAGCTCCATTACCTCAGTAATGTGTATCGCCAGCATGTGGCGCAGACCAATGCTCTAGATACCAGTTGATGGTTGATTCTAGTCCTTTATTTAAAGGTGTATCGGGATGCCATCCCAATTCACTTTCAATTTTTTCATTATGAGAATGAAATGAATGCGATTGATTCGCCTTTTCCTTAATCAAATGAATAAGCGAATCAAACGAGGGAATAGAAGGGTCATGAGAGATTTTTTCCTCTAAAATGGTGCACATTGTTTTGATAAGGCTCAGGTTTGATTGCTCTTT
Source organism: Alphaproteobacteria bacterium (assembly GCA_021298215.1). GTDB lineage: Bacteria > Pseudomonadota > Alphaproteobacteria > Paracaedibacterales > CAITNM01 > CAITNM01. The sequence continues at coordinate 40,532 of JAJTEE010000007.1, read as the reverse complement.
ACCACCGTCAATATAATAAGACTCTCCTGATGTTCCATGCCCAATGATGAGATTAATGGCAGCAACAGCATCGCCAACATAAAGCCAATCTTGCATATTTTTACCATTTCCATAAACATCTAGCTGTTGCCCAGCTAATGCTTGATGCAAAAGAGAAGGAATCATCTTTTCACTATATTGACGAGGTCCGTAAATATTACCCGAATGAATGGTAATAGTTGGAAGTCCAAACGCATGTTGATACGCATTCACCAGATGGTCAGCGCAGGCTTTGCTAGCAGCGTAAGGAGTTTTAGGGGAATAGTGTGACCAGTCATCTTCATAAACTTCGTCCGTAGACAGATAAATAAATTTAAACGTCTGCTTCCTTTTCTCAGGCAATCCTTGCCAAAATGCTAATGTTTCCTCTAACAGGTTAAAGGTACCAATCACATTATTAATAAGAAAATGCTCAGATTTTTGTAAAGGACTTGTCGTTTTCGATTCAGCGGCGAAATGCACAATGCAATCTGGATCATGCAAACTCAGACTATTTGCAACTAAGATCCGATTATTAATATTTCCGTGTATGAATGTATATAAGGGATTATCTTCAACCTCTTGAAGGTTTGCTAATTGTCCTGCGTAATTTAAGCTATCAATGTTAGCTAATGGTTGCTGCTTTTCTTGAATCCAATCAAGAACAAAGTTTGAACCAACAAATCCGCATCCGCCTGTAACAAATAATTGCATATACATACAAATATGTCATATCAGTTATGATTTTATTGAGATATCATTAAGAAAGGGTAAAGAGCTTCTAGAATTAGGTTGGTAGGATTCTTTTAAGATGCGCTATTTTCTTAAATTTTATATTTAATACTAAATTAATAATAAAATTTTATATTAATGCTTAGTGTGTCCTGTGAAACTTTTATCAATGAAACAAAATATTTTTACTCTCTCCACTGTCATCTGGATTATGTCTGTCCTATTTCGTGTTGAAGTAAGAGGGATGGATGCTGTTGAGGAAGAGCGCCTTTTCACAGACGTTAATGTTTTCAAGCATGCAGTAAGTCATGCTAATTTGATCACGCAGCCTCTTCAAAGACACTCCTATGATCTTTCATGGGGGGAATTTAAAAGAGCTGAACAAAGAGTCTGTGAAAGCGGCAGAGGATCAGCAAAAGATTGGATAACCCTAGGTCTTGTCTATAGATTTGGTCTCCCAAATCATCAAATAGTTTCCGTACTATCTGAAGCACGAGCGCTTCTTATTAAAACAGCTTATGAAGACAGGGATATCAGTGCAATGTACCACGTTATTTGCATGGTGATCGACGGTGAAATTGAAAAGCATCAAGAAAAGATAGCTAGTATTATGCAGAGAGCAAAAAATCTAGCTCTCGAAGGAAATGCCGATTTCTTAACGCTTATGTTGGAGCGCGATCATCAATTGCAGCACTCTATTTTAACAAAGCATGAATACAAAACCGGACTGAAAAGAATTGTTTCCACCCATCCTAACGCACGTGCGTATATTGCCTTGGCAGAAAATACAGATGCAGAGCGTTTCACAGCGACTGTGCTTGGGTACTATCAAAGTGCTTTAGCTATAGAACCAGACAATATCACGGCTCTATTAGGAGCAGGTGGTGTTATTGATAATGGGTTACGAAATGGTGTGGTTTTTATGGAAGGTACACCAACAGCAGAATATTATTTTAACAGAGCCTATCAGCTGAATAAGCAAGAAGCTGGTAACCATTACGGATGTAACCTTTATGAGCGTGCTGCTGTGTTATCTGATGTGAATGAAGCTAGAAAGCTTTTTAAGCAAGCGGAGCAAATATTAGAAGAAGTCGCTACAGTTAATTGCGATGCTCTCCTAAGTTTGGCAGATTACCATGCTGTGGAGCACCCAGGAAAACTCGCCAATCCAGGGATTTCATTTTATTATATAAAGCAACGATACCTAAAACACCAAGACGCTGATCTAGTAGCTGCTCTCGAAGTATTAAGAAATTTGAAAGCAACGATGGAAACTCTTGAAAGAAGTGGATCAAACCTCTTTCGTAAAATCCAAAATTTAGAAATTAGCATAAACGAATCTCTAGCTAGCTAACTCTTCAAGATGCTCATGTATATGCGTCGGTTTTGAACGTGTCGGCCACGGATCATGAAGATCGCTCAGATACGCCTCAAGCTTTTTAACACATAAACGAATTTCACAACCCTTAGAAAAAACAAGATGCACCCACGTGCTTGCCTTTTCCTCTTTTAAATGAATATGTAAAAGATTTAAAATGCGCTCTTTCGAATGTTGCTCAAATCCCTTACGCTGTACCTTTTCCACATGGCGAAAAAGCAAACCTACATGTGATCTATAATGCAGCGTTTCATCCTCAATTTTGTCTTCATGATTCCAGCAAAAGCGATTAACCAATAGCGTAAAGCTCTCTTTCTCATGCACCATCGCGAGAATAGGGCACAACCCATCGCGTAATTGTTCAGCAATATGATGCAGATCATCCTTATCAAGCGCACGCATTTTGATCATTTTATGCTTGGGTATCATGAATGCTTTTTCCTTGGATTTTTGTGCAAGTTTCTCTAGTATAGTCTGTAATGTAATTTAAAAATATACAAGTGATGGAAAACGTTGCTCGCCTAAATACTCAGCACTCTCAAGAATTAGAAGAGCAAATCTCAGAGTCTTTTCAGACAAAGCGTGCAACGGTACCAGCGTTAGAAGAACTCCTTTATAAACCTTTACCTGTACTTGATCATGGTTTTGTACGCGTAGTGGATTATATGGGGGACGACTCCGCCATTGTTCAAGCAGCCCGCGTTTCTTATGGTAAAGGCACAAAGAAAGTTACGGAAGATCGTGGCTTAATCAATTATTTAATGCGCCATTGGCACACAACCCCTTTTGAAATGTGCGAAATCAAATTTCACATTAAAGTGCCTATTTTTATTGCGCGCCAGTGGATTCGCCACCGCACGGCAAATGTGAATGAATATTCGGCTCGTTATTCTATTTTAGATAGAGAGTTTTACCTGCCAGAGCCACAGCATCTTGCAGCTCAGTCTACTATTAATAACCAAGGACGAGGTGAAGTCTTAGAAGGTGAGTATGCTCAAAAAGTACTTGAACTTTTAAAGCGTGATGCGATGCAAGCGTACGATACGTACGAATATCTTCTAAATGCCAAGGAAGAAGACGACAGACCAGGGCTTGCGCGTGAGCTTGCTCGTATGAATTTGCCTGTTAATTATTATACGCAGTGGTACTGGAAAATTGATTTGCACAACCTTATGCATTTCCTAAGGTTGCGTGCAGATGCGCATGCGCAATATGAAATTCAAGCCTACTCGAATGTGATGATTGACGTTTTAAAGCGCTGGGTACCATTCGCGTACGATGCCTTCATGGATTACCGCGTTGGTGCTGCTGTGTTTTCTGCAAAGATGCTTGAAGTCTTGCGCAGACGCCTAAAAGGTGAGACCGTAACGAAAGAAAACAGTGGTCTTACCGCGCGTGAATGGGCCGAGATGGAGCAAACCCTAGCTGGTTAATTAGCCAAATAAGGTTTATTTTAAGTTGAAGAGTTTTAATGTTAGCAGTAAACATCTAAATTATAGATAAAATTTTATTTTTGTTATTAAATAATAATTTTTAAACATACCTTGCTATATTTGCAAGAATATTCTATTTACTTTAGTTAAGAGCATCAAAAAGGGGTTCAGCCGATGAATTCTTTATTAACACGTGGAAGTATCTCCCTTCTTTGCATCGTGATGCTTCAATCGTTTTGTTGTACTCGCTTAACCTGGTTTGACATCCAGCTCCATAGCACATTAGGACAAAGTTCTTCTTATTACGTTTCGTTCGTATGTCTTTGGGCGGTGGTCACTTTTTTTGCTCGAAATATGGGAGCGTATATTCTTGGAACTTACACAGAAAACTATGGTTTTTTAAAAGCTCAAAAATTTCTTGTTTTGGGAAACATTTTTACAGCTGTTTCTATATATTTGTATTTGTTTTTCCTGGAAGATTTTTACCAGACAAAATCTATCGTTTTAGCCATAGCCTCACTTAATATCTTTTTGTTTCCAGCAACCATCATCACGCCAATCATATACTTAATGAAAAATCATAATGCTGCAACAGATATTAGTATAAGCGTTCTTGTTATTGTAGCGTCAATGATAGGCTATGGGATTTCTGATGTTTGTTTTGCTTGGTATAGTCGCCAAATAACAGGGGTTATTGTTTTGGTGGCGAGTTTTCTAGCCGGTCTAATTTTCTTTCTTAATAAAAACTCTATTATTGATATCAAAAAACAAGGAGCAAGAAAGATCAACGAAAGCTCTCTAATTTTACCGGGAAATATGGCAAAAATTTTGGCAACTTTAGTTGGCTGCGTTTGTGGCGCTGCGCAAACCTATAACTCTTTTTTTATTGAGCCATATCTTTTAAATGTATCGATTGTTCCGGTAGGAGAAAAATTAGGTTTTATATCTTTTTATGCAGCAGTAGGAGTTTTCTTGTTAGTTGCTAAAAACATTGCAGACTATATTACGTGGCCTAGGCTTATGTTTAAATCTCTGCTTGGTATGCTTTTTGTTGTATTAAGCTTGAGTTTTTTTAATATATTTACAGCGTATGGTCCTCTTGTTTATCAGTTTTTATTTGCATTTTTTTACGCAGGTTTTTTGGCTCCTAGCATGGTGTTAGTTTTTTCCTTATTTGAAAAAAATAAGCCTTTCTTTAACTCTACATTCTGGTTTTATCTAGGTATTAGCATTAGCTATGCAGGTGGATATTTATTAAGCAAACAGTATGGTCTTGCACATTCTTACTTTTTGATTTTGTCTCCTTTAATAATCAGCATCGTGGCATGCTTTGTAGCCTTGATTAATTACTCCCTTGCGGCAACAATTAATGTTTTTTATGAGAAAAATTATCTATATCCAAAAAATTGATTATTTAGGCCGGTAATACTGATCATGCTTTACCAACAACTGACTTGCAATAAAAGTCTTTGAGCCTCTATCATAACTTCCAATGGCAACTACGCCCTGCCCTTCCCGAAATAAATCAGGGAGTCTGCCTGCGTAATGCACTAACATCGTTGCAGAATTATCTCTTACTTCAAATTGGTACAGGCCATTTTTAGATTTTAAAGAATTTTTCACAACAAGGCCGCCTAATCGCAGTTTGGTAGGCATTTCTTGCATTTGCAAAATTTCATGGGGTGTTTTGAAATACACAATATTTTCACGCAAAGCACCTGCCAAAAATAAACCGATTCCTACAAAGAGACTTACTATTAGAGTAATCTTCACGGCTCGTAATGTTGCTTGAGGACTCATTAGCTTAGTCTTTTGGGTCTGTATTCTCAAAAATTAGAGTGCCTACAAGCACTAAAAAGGCAAGCATATAAGCCAAAGCGACGAAAAAATGAGCTCCTGACTTAATGATAATCCCAAAAATAGCCGCAAAACTAAGCGCATGACTGAGCGGTAATCTATATTTTTTCATAGGTTACTCGTTGAAATCGTAACAGATTTATATCAAATTGCTTTGTAAATACCCAAATCGTCCACGCTAGAAAAGCAAATGTCATTAAGGCAAGAGGGATTAGCATCTCAAAGGCTATTGCTGGCTTTTGCGTTAATGAAAACGAACTTGGTTGATGCAGCGTAAACCACCAATCCACCGACCATTTAATGATAGGAATATTAATGAGCCCAATAACATTTAAAACGCTAGCAGCCGGGTTAGGGCCATTCTCACAAAAACTAAGATAGCCGATATACAAAAATAAAAGCACAACCACCGAAGTAAGGCGTGCATCCCACACCCACCAAGCTCCCCAAGCAAATTTGCCCCAGATAGAGCCGGTAAGGATGCAAATAAGCGTTAAAATACAGCCGGGAAGGGCAAGGCTTTTCGCGCATACACTATAAAAAGGTGAGCGCAACACAAGACTTGTAAAGCTAAAAATTCCCATTCCCACATAAATTCCTACCCCCAGCCAGGCTGCAGGAACATGAATATACATAATGCGTACAAGTTCGCCATGTAGGTAATCATCGGGAGAGATGTAAAGGGCGCTAATTAAGGCAGCAGGAGATATTATTAAAAAAGCCCATAATGCGGGGTTTTTGATCCAAAAAAATAAACGCTTAAGCTTTGCTGGTGTCATTAGTGCGTTTTTCAGTAAGTTCCACAAGGATAGGTTTTTCAACAACTTGTACCTTTGTCCGAATACCAAGTCCTAAAAAAATACCTAGACCTATAAAAATCAAAGCAATAAGTAACGCGATTATATTCTTCATGAATTACTCCTGTTTTATGCAGCTGCTCGTGCTTGCATTAAATCATCGTTTGTATCTACTGACAATGGCCTTGAATCAACCAGTGCCACGTCGATGCGAAAACCGTGCTGCAAAAAGCGAAGTTGTTCTAAACGTTCTGTTTTTTCCAAATAGCATGGAGGCTGCTTAACAAAAGCTTCAAGCACTTTAGGGCGTGACGCATAAATACCTATATGGTGATAAAATTCCTTTGCTCCATAGGGTACGGCAGTTCGTGAAAAGTACATTGCTCGCGCTATGCCATTATGTGGCTCGTCCATCACAATTTTTACATCGTTGGGATTTTCTAAGTCTTTTTTGTCCTTAATCAGCGTTCCAAGGGTTGCCATATCTACATCTGGGTTTTTAAGTGGTTTGATAATTTCTTGCAATAGTGCCGGATCTAGAAATGGCAAATCTCCTTGCAAACCGATAATTACGTCAACTTTAGGCTTGCCCATGGCAACATAAGCCGCCCATACACGGTCGGTGCCAGAAGGAAGATTAGGATCGGTAATAATTGCTTTTCCACCTGCCTTTTCAATAATATCAGCTATTTCACGGCCGCAGGTAGCAACCACAACGTCGCCAATATCGCTCTTTTTTGCTTGTTCAAAAACGCGTTCAATCATTGTTTTGCCGGCAATGTCAGCTAAAGCCTTTTTGGCTAATCGTGTTGATTCCAATCGTGCTGGAATAACCACCAAAACCTTCATAAATCCTCACAAATCAAAAAGAATGGCGCGTCCTAGAGGATTCGAACCTCTGACCTACGGCTTAGAAGGCCGCCGCTCTATCCAGCTGAGCTAAGGACGCAACTCTCATAAGGTACTTAAACTTTAGGCGAATTTCAAGAGAACCCTTATGAAATTCCAAATAACTCTTTAAATCCATCAATAAGAAGGTTGCGAGAATTTCTGTCCAAACTATTGCCAGGATGATGCGCAAAAGGGAATAGGATCTTTTTACCCGTCTCAGAGACTAAAACAGCAAGTTTGTGGCTGCCTCCATGTGCTTCTTTAAATTGTGCACTAGGTTTTATGTTCTTTTGTTTGCTTACAAGGCCTTTTAAAAAGTTGTAAAAAATTGTAGAGTCTGCCATTTCTTCCTGAGCGAATAAAGTATCAATTTTCTTCAGATCTTGGCGTGATAACCAGCCTTGAAAAAAAATACGTTGAGATATTCTTAAAAATTGTTCAGATAAATCTTCAGCGATACTGGTTTCAATGTTGGAAGAATAACCTGAAGCTTCTTCCATTGCTGCAAACGACTTAGAAACTGTACTGGATGAGGTTTTTATTTCATTACTTTGAGAAACTACTACTCCTGAGCTTTCATCTATCTCTGTAGCTTCTGCAACTTTTGCTTCTTCTTTTAGGTTAATTTTTTGCTCTTCTACTTTATCTGCTAAAGAAGCAGCAAGTAATTCAAAGGCGTTTTGTCTTTTATCTTTTTTGCTTCCACTTTTTGCTTTAGGTCTTACCTGAGTCTTTGTGTATATCTAGAAAACGAACCAAACCTTCTACGGGGTCACCAGGATTTTCTTCTAAAACCCTTCGTGCCGCTTCGGGAAATAATTTTGTTATTTCATCTCGCACATACCCTAGTATTAAATCGTAGTCTGTTTCATGTTCGCTGCCGATAATAACTCCTGCTGCTCCTGGTGATGATTTGATATTCGTAATATTTATAAGATTAATTAGATCAGCACTAAAACAAGTTGATCTTTCAAAAACATCTATAATTCTAGCCAGTGTTGGATCGTTATCAAGTCTATACTGTAGTCGCGCCCCTAAGAAATCCAGAAAAGGCAATTGTTCTAAAAAATTAAAACTCTTTAATTTTTTTATAACACGCACCCCTTCAAGGCGGATATCATCGGCTTTTTGCACTGTATCTGCAGACAATTTTCTGGCTAGAAAATTTCGTCCTTCTTGAATCTCTTCAATGCTTAAATCACCTAGACTAGACGCATTTACTCCAAAATTAAATAAAGACAACGTTATAAAGAAATACTTTTTGAACATTAGGATAGATCTAAATAAAAATTATAACTGTAATTTAGTTTTTTATTGTTAAATTTTCAAGTTATATTGTCAATTTTTTTAAACCTGGTAACTTCTCGCCATTAACTCAATCGGATGCATGGTGGCGTAGGTATTTACCTTTTCTTTTTGCATGTGCATTCCTTGCAAAATATGTTTTGCTGCCAGCGGGCATTCAGACAATACAATCGGATTATCTGCGCTCAAAGCCTGCTTTGCCGTAGGTTTTCCTACTTTTAGCGCTGTTTGAAAATGCTCCTTCATGATACCCCATGTACCACCGTGGCCTGAGCAGCGCTCGATTATCTGCACATTTAATTCTGGAATAAGGCGCAGCATCTCAGCCGCTTTTGCGCCTATATTTTGTGCGCGGCTATGGCACGCCAAATGCAGTGTGACACTTTTACTTTCTAAAGGCTCTAATCCATGCGCTAATGAATATTTTTTATGCAAATGTATCACATACTCACTAATATCCATCACGCATTTGCTCAAACGTTGCACATCTTCATTCTTTGGCAACAATAATGGCCATTCCGATTTCAACATTAAGCTACATGAAGGAATTATTGAAATAACGGGAATGCCTTTTTCTATGTAAGGTTTAAGCGCTGTACTAATTTTCTCGGCTTGCTCAGCAACGGCCTTTAAATCACCTTTTTCAAACAACGGCATGCCACAACAGCCGGGATACATAACCTCTGTTTCAACACCCTGATGCGCCAAAACGCTTAGCGCTGCTCGCCCAATTGCAGGATTGTTATAATTGCCAAAGCACGTTGCAAATAAGACAGCTTTTTCACCATACGCAGGTCCCTTTACATTGGTGATGGCTGGGCTCATTTCCACTTGCTGGCACAACGTTGATTTAGAATATGTGGGCAATTCTACTGTCTTATCAATACCAGCCGTCACTTCCATGACCTTACGTACTGGCCCATTGGAGGTCGATGTGGCCCAGTTAGCAATAGATGCCACTTTTGTAGCAATTTTGCCAATTTGATCTGTTTTACTAAGTTGCTTTTCGACAAAGCTAATCCCATTTTTCTTAGCTTCAACGGCACGATGACGCAGCATTAAATGCGGAAAATCTACATCAAATTCATGGGGTGGTACGTACGGACATTTATTCACAAAACATAAATCGCAAAGGGTGCATTCTTCCACAACTTTAGGAAAATCTTCGCTTTTCACTCCATCAAGCTCGCCGGACGCGCTTTCATCAATCAAATCAAAAAGGGTAGGGAAGCTATTGCATAAATTAAAGCAGCGACGGCACCCATGGCAAATATCAAAGACTCGACGTAACTCTTTATCAAGTTCTAACTCGTCGTAGAAAGATTCACTTTCCCAATCAATGACATGCCGAATAGGTGCGTCTAAACTGCCTTCTCTCAATTTTACGCAACACCTTGTTGCTTAGCTTTAGCAACACCAACCATTGCAGGTCGCAAAAGTCTATCATGAATTTTATAACCATCTTGGATTACTTGAACAATGGTGCCGGGGGCATGCTCTTGTGTTTCTTGCTCAAATACAGCTTGATGCCAATGCGGGTCAAATTGCTGGCCGAAAGCTTCGATGCGCACAATACCATGACGTCCTAAAATGCTCTCTAAATCTTTTAATATAAGATCAACACCAGAAAATAAAGCTTCAGCAAGCTCAGCGGCATTTTCTGACTTATTTTCAATAGCGCGGCGCAGGTTATCGGCAACACCCACCATGTCTTTAGCAATATTTGAAATACCAAATTTTAAAGCATCTTCTTTTTCTTTTTGACCACGCCGTCTTGTGTTTTCCGTCTCGGCTAAAGCGCGTAAAAGTTGATCTTTTAGCTCCAAAATCGTGCGTTCGCTTTCAGAAATTTCACCTTCTGGTGCTGCGTCAACTTTTTCTTCTGTGCTCTCTGTCACGTCCTGTGTATCCATATTTACCTTCCACTAACTTAATAACCTAGTTACCAACTTTGCTGTGTAATCCACTAGCGGAATAATTTTTCCGTAGTTCATATTTGCTGGCCCAACTACGCCAATAGCTCCAACTACTTGGCGTTGAGCATTTTCGTATGGAGATACTACCATGGAGCAACCTGATAATGAAAATAAATTATTTTCAGAACCTATAAAAATTTGCACTCCATCAGCCTGAATCGAGGCATTCAAAAGTTTATGCAAGCTTTCTTGGGTGTCCATCACATCAAACAGTCCACGAATTTTTTCTAAATCTGCAATTTCTTGGACATTCTGTAATAAGTTGCTCTGACCCTTGATGATAAGCGATCCGGTTTCCTTATCGCCGCTCCATACTCCAACACCTGCTTCAATTACCTTCTGTGTTAGAAGATCAAGTTCGTGCTTGTTTTTATCCATTTGCGAATGAATGCGCTGTAAAACTTCTTGCAGCGTCGCTCCATAAAAATTGCTGTTAATATAATTAGAGGCCTGCGTAAGCATCGAAATCGTAATGCCTTCCGGCAAATCGATCAGCCTATTTTCAACAACTCCATCTTGGCTTATAAGCACGGCTAATGCTCGCTGATGCCCTAAATGCACAAATTCAATATGACGAATCGCTGATTGCGATTTTGGCGCCATCACAAGCCCGGCGCACTTTGATAAACCCGACAACATACCCGTGGCTTGCTCTAATATGTCTTCAACACTTTTGCCCTTTGACGTGCAGTGATTCTCAATTTCTAAACGATCGCTCTCAGAAATATCCCCAACTTCTAATAGCCCATGTACAAAAAGCTTTAACCCTTCAGCTGTAGGAAGTCTCCCTGCAGAGGTATGCGGCGCGTACAATAATCCAGCTTCTTCAAGATCAGCCATCACATTACGAATTGTCGCTGGAGATAAAGGTGTTTTAATACGGCGTGACAGCGTTCTAGAGCCAACTGGTTCTCCCGTTTCTACATAGGTATCAACAAGTTCACGAAAAATTTCTAAGGATCGTAAACTTAAATCTGTCACGGACATAATTTATTAACAATTTATCATATACACTAAAAGCTACTATAAATGATTATAAAAAACAATTTTTGCATGTTTATAATTCAAAAGATTTGCCTTCTTAGTCTGCTTTTTATGTTTGGGAGAGAAGTAATCGCTCAAGATAATGCTTCTAATGAAAGTTATTTGCAAAAAATTCAGCGCCGCTATATCCCGCGACTTCCTTACCTAATGGTTCCAGCCCTTGTTGTGCCGATAATCAAAAAAGGTGCTTTAGCAGGGCATCTCACCATTATGGTTGAGATTAAAAGTGCTGGAGTTGAGGAATATCGCAAGCTTCAAGCTGATCTTATTTTGATTCGCGATGAGATTTTTTGTGATTTGTACAACGCTATGGCACGCTTATGGTTGGGTCCAAAACCACCTTCAGCGGATACCTTAGAAAGACGTATTCAAAATCGTATTAATAAGTTTTATGGTAACCCTATGGTTGAAAAGGCCCTGCTGCACGTGATGCAATTATCGTTGATACAGCTTCCAAAAAAAGCTACCGTATCCTTATGAGGATACCCATTTATTTTTTGTTTGGTTTAATGCTTTCGGCTTGCAGCACAATAAATAATGAAATAGAGAATGAAAAGAAGTTCTTCAAAATCCTCACGCCTGTTGAATGGCAATCTTTCCAAAAAACAAAAACCTTCACGGGTTCAGCGCTTGATCATCAAGATGGTTTTATCCACTTAAGTTTGTCTCATCAATGGAATAAAACCTGGCAAAAATTCTTCAACGACAAGGAATGTTATCTGCTTGAAATTGATGCTACAAAACTTAACTCCGAATACTTAAAAATCGAAGCCAATAGAGCAGGTGGAGAGCAATACCCGCATTATTATGGTAGCATTTCATTCGAAGCAATCCTCAAAACCACCTCTCTTCCTTAATTCTTCTATCACTTTCTTGAAATTTTCGAAAAAATGAGTATAATTTAGGTTGATGCTTGTCATCTATGGCGATAAACGGTTTGTGAAATAAGCAGAGTGGACCCGGGGGCGGTACCCGGCGCCTCCACCATGGTAATATGGGGGCGACATAGGATCGACACCTGTAATAAAGATGAATCTTTCGCTCGGCATGGTACCGTCGTTATCGGGCTAACAATAATAAGTGTCGCATTAACTCGCACACGTCAAAGGAAGGCAGTTGCTGCTAACTCTAACCGTTTTGGTTTCGTTGCTCCAGTTGCTTTCAACATGAACCGTAAGGTTGGTGTTGATGTTGCTGCCTAAACGAACCCTGTTCGTTGAAGTAGTAACCCTTTAGGGGCCTGGGGGATGGCCTTGCAACAGAACATCCCCCGTATTAAACTAATCAGGTAGAGATTGAGGAGAAAACGTTGTGGCAAAAGATCCGTTAGACTATGAAGCAATGGTGCAAACAGCCTTGCGCGACGTTGTTCATAAGTCGTTATCGTACACAGCTAAAAACGGATTGCCAGGCAATCACCACTACTACATCACTTTCGCAACTGAGTATCCAGGCGTTGAAGTGCCAGAATACCTAAAAGATCAATACGGCGATGAAATCACCATTGTTTTACAGTACGAATTCTGGGACTTAAAAGCTGATGAACATGGCTTTGCCGTTACTCTATGCTTTGATGATGCTCATGAAAAACTTTATATTCCGTATTCGGCCCTTTTAAGCTTTGTGGATCCTTCCGTAAAGTTTGGTCTGCAGTTTAGTCCGGCTTTTGAAGAGGAACACTCTGAACCCTCAGGAAAAATTATTAAAGGCGATAAAGCGCCTGCTGATAGCAAAAAAGATGAGATCCCAACCGACGGTTCAAACGTCATCACCCTAGATAAATTTCGCAAAAAATAAGCCGAGCGAAGCGAAGTCCCGACGAGGGTTGGGAGCCAGTGAAAAAAATCATAGACTCTCCAATGGCGTCCTCCGTGACGCACCATGGTCTTTGCTGCGGGATTCATGTTTAACTTTACGCGCTCATTGCCTTAGATACATTTGGCAAAAATAGCTCCCCAGAAATTACAGGCGCTTTAACGCCTGTTGTACTTGGAAAAGTTGAGGGAAGCTTTTTAAAAAAACGTGCCGCCAGATACGCCATCAACTGTGCCTCAATCGCATCCGAATCAAAACCAATATAAAAGGCACTTACCACATTTTTAAAATGGTACTGCAATGATTTCATCAACGTTAGATTGTGGCTTCCGCCACCGCACACAACTAATTGATGGGGTTTTTCTGGTAATAACTCCAAACTTCTTAGAATAGTTTGCGCGGTAAATTCTGTAAGGGTAGCTGCGCCATCTTCTAAGCTTAGGCCTTCACAATCGTCTAAAAGGTGATGAAATGCCATACGGTCCAGAGACTTTGGGAAGGATTCAGTGAAAAAGGGGTGTGTTTGCCACCCATTCACCAAATCATGATGTATCTTTCCCTGCGCTGCATAACGACCATCTGTATCTTGGGAAAAACTTGTATGCGTTGCTACCCAATCATCAATCAAAGCACTTCCAAGCCCCGTATCACCTGCTACCAAGGTTTGATCGACACCAATAAATGTCACATTAGAAAGGCCGCCAATGTTTAAAAATGCAAGGGGTTTTTCTAGATTTGCAGCCAAAGCAGAGTGATAAACTGGCACTAAAGGAGCACCTTGTCCTCCATTTTTTACGTCATGTTGCCTAAATTGCCCAATTACTTGAATCCCCAATGAATTCGCCAGATCCTGACAATCTCCTAATTGCACCGTTGTGTGATGCGCTGGATCATGCCACACGGTTTGGCCATGAAACCCGATTGCATCAACACTTAGTTTATGTTCTTGAATAAACTGCTGAATGTGCTTGCTATGAAATTCGGCAATGGCTTTTGCAAGGTTTGCATCCCCAGAGTGCGTAGCCTTACGTTCTTGAATTCGCTCTAATAAGAGTTTGCGATACTCAGGCTCAAAAGGAATAATCTGGGAAGCACCAACAACCACAATATCTTCCCCATTGGTTTCAATATAGGCTAAATCCAGGCCATCACACGAAGTGCCTGTCATGCAACCAATAACGCGATATATAGTCATCTATCTTATAGGAGGAAGTACTAAGTAAGCTTAGCACAGTAAGCCAGAAAGGTAAGGGGGCAGAGCCCCCAAAGTAGTATTTTATTTTTCAGTTTTCTTTTTTGGTGTTCCTGTCCATGGGAAACAACCACATTGGCCAGTCGTTACTTCCTCTGTTATTTTATCAGCAGCGGTTGTGGCACTTCCTGCAGCAGCCATAGCTCCTGTATATGCCTTGTTTAATAATTGGGAAAACATAGGGGTAAATACCGTTGCTAACAACGCAACATCAGCTTGATCTTCTGGAGAAACATTTAATTTTGTCAGCAAAGCAGGAAGATCTTTAGCAATAGTTCCTTGCACAAAAGTTGTACAGGTTGTCAAATCTCCCAAAATTGTTAATTCATGTTGCGCTACTTCAATGGAGCCAGCAATTTGCATGAAATTTGTATACACTGCCTCTGGATTACTAAAATAAGGGGCCAATTTCCCAAATTTGTCTGGATTACTTCTAGCACCAGCAGCAATTCCTTCAAAGGTAAGGTATGCAATATCCGTCAGATCGAGAGTATTGTTTGCTTTTTCGCCTAACAAATACACTGCAATTTTACCAGAAGAAGCTGCAATTTTGTTCGGTGTTGAGAAATCCAGCACACATTTGCTGATGGTAAGCGTACGACTAGGAGCAGCGTCTTTCACCTCTAACGCAATGTCAGTTAAAGTTGAGTTTTCACCTTCTGTTGCTCCAAATATCTGCGTCGTATTAAAGCAAGCAAACGCTAAAGTAGCAGCTTGTAGTAAAAATTTTTTCATAGTTTCTCCATTTTAAAGGGTTAATAGGGATAATTAAAAAAGTCCTACCTAAAAGTCTACGAATGTTTTTTAGAACTTGTAAACAACAATGGTGAATTGAACATAAAAAACCTGCCACAAGGGCAGGCTAGAATTGAGTGATAAGATTTTATCCGCGGCGCAAAAAGGCTGGGATATCAATTAAATCATCTTTTTTCTGGTTAGATGGCTGTTGAAAATTAGTTTCAATAACCGATGCTGACTGCGGTGCCTTACGACTTACTCCAGTAAACCGTTCAAAAAGACTCGGTCCTTTTTTCTTTTCTACTATTTTTTCTTCTGGCTGAGAAGTTTCCGTCATGCTGATTTCATCGGGCTGATCTTCATCATCTAACTCAACAAAGTTTTCCGTGATTTCCTCTATAGAGTCCATGTTCTCTTCGTCAATTTCTTGCTGTTCAGCAACGTCACGTATTGTCTCTGCAAAGCTTGTTTCTTGCGCTGCTGTTTGCGTGGCTGCTTGATTAAAGCCTGAAAAGGCGGAAAAAATATTATTGCCTGTTACAGGACGTGTAATTCCAAGTCCATCCGTAGCTGTTTGCGCTTGTTGTGCTGCAGCAGTAGCTGCTGCACGTTGTTGGTTATGCATCGCAACAGGCGCTGCTCCAATTCCTGTAGCTACTACCGATACGCGCATACGACCATTTAAACGCTCATCAAACGTTGATCCAAAAATAATGTTCGCTTCCGCATCCACGTCTTCGCGAATACGATTAGCCGCTTCGTCTACCTCATATAAGGTCATGTCATAACCGCCGGTGATGTTAATAAGCACACCGCGCGCTCCTTTCATCGACACATCATCAAGAAGAGGATTTGAAATAGCCGCTTCCGCAGCATCCAATGCACGACGCTCACCTTCTGCTTCGCCTGTTCCCATCATTGCTTTACCCATTTCAGCCATAACGGCACGAATATCAGCAAAGTCTAAGTTGATAAGCCCCGGCATAATCATCAAATCCGTTACGCCACGCACACCCGAATAAAGTACATCATCGGCCATTTTGAATGCATCAGCAAATGTTGTACGTTCATTTGCTAACCGGAAAAGATTTTGGTTTGGAATAATAATTAATGTGTCAACATACTGCTGTAATTCATCTGTTGCACCTTCTGCCGTGCGTGAGCGATGTGCTCCTTCAAAATTGAAAGGTTTTGTTACAACACCTACAGTTAAAATACCCATTTCTCGTGCAGCGCGTGCAATAACAGGAGCGGCACCACTTCCTGTTCCACCCCCCATACCAGCTGTAATAAATAACATGTTGCTACCGCGCACAAGGTCTAAAATTTCTTCGATTGATTCTTCAGCAGCTGCACGGCCCACGTCTGGTTTTGAACCAGCTCCAAGTCCTTGAGTAACATGAAGTCCCAGCTGAATGCGACGTTCTTTTGGCACTAGTGATTGCGTAAGAGCCTGTGCATCTGTATTCGCAATGATAAACTCAACACCTTCGAGTTTTGCTCTAATCATGTTGTTGACGGCGTTTCCACCAGCTCCACCAACACCAATAACACTAATTCGGGGGCGTAACTCTAATTCATCTTGGACTAAATTTGTTTTGGGCATATCTAAGCGATTCAATTGACAACTATTTATAGTGTAGCTCGGAATACGATTTGAACCAAGGGTGTTTTTTTAAATATTCTTAAAAATTTTTCAAAAAAGTAGCAAAAAATGAAATTTTAAAACAAAACAAAAGATATAAATAATCAAATTTAGTTTTTAAAATCGGTGGATTTTAAAAATTTTATTTCAAATTTCCTCTATACTTTAAAAAATAAACATAGTGATTTAAACCCAAAATAAACACTTTTTTAACATTTATGCAGTATAGTTTTAGTAAATAATTATTATTTGTATTGATGGTTGTTATGGTGCGTATCTTTTTATTCTTCTTTTGTACTCTAAGCATGATGTACGCAACGGATTTGTATTCATCTGACAATGCAGAAGAGCAATCTGCTGATGAGACTCAAGAAGATACTGATTTAAAATCTGATGAAAATCCGACAGAAGAAGATCCTGACTCAAAGCCAACCGAAGACGGTGATGATTCAGAGCCAACTGATGGCTCATCAGAAGAAGAAAAAATCTCTGAGCCAGAGATTCAAGATGATGATTCCGATGCTGATTTGCCCGAGTCTTCACCAGAAATAGGAGAACCTGATGCTTCTGAGGAAGGTCCTGATGATGCTTCAGTAGACGAAGTTCCGGAGGACAATGAGGAAGAGTCCGTAGATTCATCTGAAGAAGAATAATAAACAACCAGAAAGAGCTATATCATGAAATTTATTTATTATTTCTTATTCGGAATATTCTGCTACAGCGGCTTTATTTATGCTGCTGATGATAGTGCTGGTGATGACACTGACACTGAATCAACAGAGTCTGCTCCAGAAGATGCGGATTCAGATAAAGATGACGCTGCGCCAGAAGATAATAATGAAGAAGATGCTGATAAATCTTCTTCTGATGACGAAGGTGATACAGATAAAGCTGATGATGAGGATGAAAAGGCTAAAGCAGAAGAAGAAGCTAAAAAGAAAAAAGCTAGTGATGCTCTAAAGAAATGGGGAGATCAATTAGAAAAAGCCACGGAAGCAGCAAATAAAGCTGCGGACGATGCTGGAAAAGAAGCAAAAAAAGCAGCAAAGATAAAAGATGCAGATGCAGCTAAACAAGAGTTGCCAATACTTGGTAAAAAGAAAGGCGCTGCAGAGAAAGCAGCAAAGGATCTCGACAAAATTAGTGCAAAAGCTAAGAAATCAGCTGATCCTGAAGCGGCTAAATTAGTGCCTGATGAAGCTAAAAAGGTAAAAGCTTTAGGAAAAAAAGCATTGAAAGCAAAAAAACAAGCTACGGCTGCTACTAAAAAAGCGGCTGTTGCGTTGAAAAAGCTAAAGGCGGTTTCTAAAAAGAAATCCGGAAAGAAAGCCAGTAAAGATAAAAAGGGCGGCAAAGATTCAAAAGGTAAAAAGGGATCAGACAGCTCAAGTAGTAAAAAATCTAGTGGTAAGTCATCTTCCAAAAGTAAGAAGAGCAAATAAGCTGGTTAAAACCATATAATAAAAGAGCCGGGTATTGTTACTCGGCTTTTTTATTAACAATAAGCGTTACGCACGCATCTGACCAAATATTAATAGCGCTCTCTAACATATCAAGTAATGCATAAAACGGCAGAATAACCCCCATCATCGTAATCGGAACGCCCATAGCCGTTAGTAGGGCACAGCTTAAGAAGAAGCATCCCATCGGAACGCCAGCATTACCAATAGCGGCAACACTTGCCATAATGATCCATAAGATTCGCTCGACAAAAGTAAAGTGCATACCGTAATTTTCCGCTACGAAAAGTACCGTAATCAAAATAAACGCGGCACAGGCATTCATGTTAATGCTGGTGCACAAAGGAAAACTAAACTGGCTCACCTTTGTTTTAACACCACATCGATGACTACACTGCATGGCAAGCGGCATAGCCGCAGCTGATGATTTCGAGAAAAAGGCCAACGACAAGGCTGGGAGCATTGTCTTAAAAGCTTGAAGGGGATTAATACCATTTTTCTTAAGCATGAGTGGCAACGTAATGCTTGCCTGAATAAGGTTGGCCGCAACAACAATTGCCAAATAGGAAGCGAGCTCTCCTATCTTTAAACCTTTCTGCACTTCTTGTGTGAATTCCACCAGAAATGCCCATACGGCAAAAGGCATAAGGCCTGTAATCCACTTAATGATGATCATGACGGTGGAAAATAGATTATCAAAAAAAGTGTGCAAAAACTCTCGTTTTTCTGTCGGTAATTGCATGACCGCAAAGCTTAAAACAATCGTAATAAACATTACCCCCATCACATTATGTTCTAAAAAGGGTTGTAATAGATTGCTTGGGAAAATGTTTAGGAGAGCGCCTAAATATGTTGTGTTTGCGTCAGCAATTCCCTCGTGAACAACAGTCGCTGCATGAATCGTTGCCTCAGGCTCCACAAGAACATAAAGAACCCAAGCAGTAATGGCGGATAATACGGTAGTAATTAAAGTATAACGAATAACGTTATGCCCTAAATTCTTAATTTCAGACCACTTTCCAATTCCAGATAATGTTGAAAGTAAAGAAAAGCTGATGATAGGAAGGCTGACAAGTTTTAAAAGGCGCATAAAAACATCGCTAAGAATGCGTGCCATCTCCAAAAGTTGAGGCTGTTGAGAAATTCCTACTGCAATTCCTAGAAAAACCATTAAAAGCAAGAATTTAAAAGAACGAATAACGTGCATTGCGTAAATTAAAATTATATATTCCGGCTCAAAGTCTAGCCAATTCCTTATGTTTTGCAAAGCAGCATATTTTGTGCCTAGACAAGGTAGCGTATTTCAGGATATAAACGATTTTATGTTGCCCAGATAGCTCAGTTGGTAGAGCAAGGGATTGAAAATCCCTGTGTCGCTGGTTCGATTCCGGCTCTGGGCACCATTTTTATTTTGGCGCTACAAAAAATTTACATTTTTTTAATTTTTTCTCTTGAATTTTTTTGAAATCGTCTTATTTAATAGAGTAGTAATTTGACGATAGGCATTGGAATGGTAGTTTCTGGTGAAGTAGGTAACTTGCAAGTGCAACTGAAAAAGCTTAGAGAGCAGCAGACTGAACTTGATCATAAGTTAGATGGTACTGATAGATCGCGTTCTGGTGTGTTGAATATGGACTTTTTCCGTATTAAAAAGCAAAAAGAAGAGCTTCGCGATCAAGTTATTAAAATTCATGGTATGCTAAGGCCCGATATTATTGCTTAGTCTCGGTGATAAGGGTGGTTGCTTAATATTTGCTGTGCTCTGTAAAGCTGTTCAATAAGTAGGGTACGTACAAGCAAGTGGGGCCATGTTAGATTTCCAAAAGATACGCTCAAATCTGAGCGTTTTTTTATTTCTTCAGGAATTCCATCGGCGCCACCAATAACAAATGTAATTTTTTTCCCATCTGGTTTACTATATCAAGCTTTTCAGCGAAAGAACGGCTTGAAAAATTTTGTCCTTTTTCATCCAAGGAAATAACGAAGTCTTTATCATCTATAAACTTTTGGTATGCTGAAGCGCTAGGCTTGATGTGTTGCTTGCAGTCAATCTCTATGATTTTAGGTTTAAAATGTAATCTTTTAGCGTACTGGTTAAAAAGATCCTTCTCAGGGCTGTTTTTTAAAACACCAATCGCAAGTATTTGAATTTTCATTAGTGAGTAGATGCTATCTCGTGCTCAGGAATAACTGTACCCCACATCTTTTCTAAGTTGTAAAAAGTGCGCGCTTCTGGACGGAATAAGTGAATAATAATATCACCAGCGTCAACAACAACCCAATCTGTAGGAGGGGCGCCATCAATAATTGGTATAATTCCATGATGTTTTAGCTCTATCGCAATATGCTCGGCAATAGCATACAGTTGACGTGAAGATTGAGCAGTCGCAATAATCATGTAATCCGCAATGATTGATTTTTTATGCAAATCAATAACTTGGATATGCTCTGCCTTTTTATCATCAAGAATATTTAACAGGCGATTCTTAAGGCTTTCCGTGGGCTCAGTCATGTGCCAAACTTAAAATAATGATTTCCTATATTACGTGGACAAAGAAATTTTGCAACGTATTATTTTAGTTTTTTGGATTTTGACAGGCCTTTCTCTTTTTGCAGAAGCGTTTCAACATTTTGTATCCCTGTCTGTTATTGATACCTTTACAGGACGCCATGAGAATATTTTGCTCGAGCCAGGTAAAATATCTCGGGATGAAAAGCAGCTTTTTGAAATAAAAACTGAAAGCATCGAAAAGGATGAGGAAAATCCTCATGTAGCATGGGTTAACTTAGAAATACGCTATACTGGCTCAAAAGCTGATGTTCCTCTTTGTGTGCAGCGCGGAAAATTATGCACGAATCAAATCTATCGCTTTAATACCGGTCGTTATATTATTGCTTTTGACGTATTGGCACAACTGAATGAAGATTAATAGTAAAGGATATACTTCAACACTATATTTTGAGTAAACTAAGGTAATTGAGCTTCACCCAAAGATTTTATGATGTCTAAAACTTCAATTAAAGCCAGCTATTTCTCTATAAAATTAGCAATGATCGCGATGGTGGGGATAATTTTTTGGATTGCTTCATTTTGGTTGAACCACTCAACAATTCAAGAGCGCAAATCTCTTTTGCAAAAAGCAAAAGAAAATATTGTGCTTTCATGGTCAGGATCACAAAATTTATTAGGACCACTTTTAATTGTTCCATACATAGACCATTCAAAAAATGAAAAATCCGCGGAAAGCTATTTAATATTTTTTCCAAAAACATTAAAAGGAGCAGGGGAGGCATTTCCAGAAATTAGAAAAAGAGGAATTTTTGAAGTCCTTGTTTATGAAAGCAAATTTAATCTAGATTGCGAATTTGCTCCTTGTGGGGATCATAAAGACCCCAATAAGACTTTTCTCTGGAGCCAAGCAAAAATTGTGATTTGTCTCAGTGATACAAGAGGATTGAATGCGGCATCCTTAAAAATTAACGGAAAAGAAGCACGTGTATTAGCTGGTAGTGCGTCACTTAATAAGGAATATCCGGGAATGCATGCTGCCATTAGTGTTGACCCTGGTCAAAAATCTACATATAATGGCGCACATAAACTTTAGAGGATCAGAAACATTAAATATAGTTCCGATTGCGAAAAAAAATCAGATGGATTTGAAAGCAAATTGGGGTTCTCCAAGCTTTATTGGTCATTTTTTACCAACAAAAAGAGAAATATCGGATACCAGCTTCCACGCAAACTGGGAAATATTGTCTCTTGCAACAAGTTTACCTGAGTATCTTGACCATAAAGACTTAGAAAGCAGCTCCCATGGCGATAATTGGAAGTACAAAATTTTATCTAAGGCTGTGGGAATTCAGTTTTTGGACGTAGTCGATCATTACAAGCAAGCAGAAAGAACCACAAAATATAGCTTTCTTTTTGTTTTGTACACATTTTTATTATTTTTCTTATTTGAAGTAATAAAGAAAACTAAAATTCATATTTTTCAGTATTGTATTACTGCGTGTTCTTTTTTGTGCTTCTCTCTCTTGTTAACGGCGTTTGCAGAACATATATCATTTAATGTTTCGTATTGGGTAGCTGCTGCCTTAATTGTTTCGCAAATTACATTTTATTTTTCAGATCTTATAAAAAAGCAACAAGAGCGTATGATATTTTCAAGCTTTTTACTCATTCTTTACACGTACTTGTTTATAGTAATGCGTCTAGAAGAATTTGCACTTCTTGTGGGTTCTATTGGAATGTTTGCAATGATTTCCGTTGCAATGTTGCTAACCAAGAAGATTGACTGGTTTGCAGAAGAATAATCGAGATCAATTGTTTTAAACTTTTATGCCAAGCTTTCTGTTTTAACCAGCAGCCACACTAGGCTTTTATCGCTTAGTTTTTTCTCAAACGTCCAACGATCGATCATGCGATTGGTTAGCTGGTTGGTATTTTCAATGATTTCGCCTGCCTTGTTTGCTACTGTCACGATTTGATCGCTTGTAAAGCGTACTAAAATTTGCGCAATGGACTCTTTTACAACGATGTCTTCAATCTCAGCTTCTACATGCTTAAGCTCAATACTCATGATTTCTTTTTGCTTGGATCTGGCTTTAATTGCTGTTTGAAAGCTCTTTAAAACCTTTGGTGCGACAAGTTGTTCTAAACGCTCAAGATCCCCTTGAGCAAAAGCTTTAATAACAGCAGAAAAGGCTTTTGCTGAACCTTTTTCAAATCGTTGCAGCGTGAAATCTTTAAAAGATTTTTGAATAGCTTTTAGTTGCTTTTCAAAAGGCTCAGCTTTTGGTTGAGATTCTTCGATAATTACTTGAGTAGTTTCTTTTGGAGTCAAAATAACAACATTCTCATCGTTGTTTTCTGGTCTCATCCACTGACGTTGTTTTTCATGCCCTGTTCGAGTCCCTAAAACACTCCAAAGACGATAAAATAAATAAATCGATAAGACAGCGAATAAAAGAATTTCTACCATATTTTTTTCCTATGCTAAGCAAAGAATTTCTACCATATTTTTTTCCTATGCTAAGCTACGACATTATGCCTCAGCTTTATGGGCCTGTATACATGCAATATAAAGACAATTCAGACTATGTTGATTTTGGCTTCAAAAGCGTTAAAACCTCGTTAAAAACAGGGTTGGTGAATGAATTATTTTCAAAGGTCTCGAATCAATACGATGTAATGAACGACGTGATGAGTTTGGGATTGCATCGGTGTTGGAAAAAAATATTCGTTGATAAACTTTCTCTAAAACCGAATATGAAGATTTTAGATTTGGCGGGAGGAACGGGTGATATAGCTATTCGAATAGCGTCTAAAAAAGCCTACCTAAATCCTTCTGTAACTGTTTGCGATTTGACATATGAGATGATGAAGCAAGGAAAACGAAAAGCCATTAACAGAGGAATTATTACCATTAATTGGCACGGTGGCAATGCGGAAAAACTCCCCTATAAAGATAAAACGTTTGACGTAGTTACCATTGCTTTTGGTTTGCGAAATATTACCAATAAAAACCAAGCATTGAAAGAAATAGCAAGGATCTTAAAACCTGGAGGGAGGCTATTTTGCTTGGAGTTTATGCCACCAGAGGGTTTTTTAAAAGCAGCATACGATTTTTATTCTTTTAATCTTATTCCTTGGTTTGGTGAGCATATCGCGAAAGACCGTGAAGCCTACCAGTATTTGGTCGAAAGTATTCGCCAGTTTCCTGAGCCCGATATACTAAAAAGCATGTGCCTTGAGCAAGGATTTTCCAAATGTGCGTACGAAAAATGGACAGGCAACATTGTTGCCCTTCACCAGGCTGTCGTTAATTAGAAGCGCTGAAAGCTATTTGCTTCTAAGCAATAGGTACGACAGTTGTTGGAGTAGCTACAGCAGTATTAAAACTGGTCATACCAGCTAACGCGCTATTAAAGCTTGCGCTGCTAGAAGCAACAGGAATACCAGTAACTTGACTTTCTAGTGCACTTTTTTGCTCTTGGCTCATATTTGTTGGCCGTATAAGCACCGCATCATCATTTGGATGAGAGTCATCATAAATAACCTTTACGCCTGGTTTCTTTGCAGCTGCAGTCCCAGAAATGGCGCCAGTAGTAGGATCGTACACCTTTATAACGCCGTTTTCAGTTACAACATTTAAGCCTTGAGCTTGTAAGGTGCCCGCTTGCGTTTGTAGCGCTGCAGAAGTTCCAGTTTTTTGGCAAGTACATCTTGCTCCAACCATTGGTTGTGCGGCATTAGCATAAGAAGCCATCGGCGCCATTGGTTGTTGTATCATCATACCAGCAGGAGGCGTCATTCCATTGTATTGCATTGCTTGTTGTTGAGGGGCGTATGGATATTGCCCTCCTTGGGGGTATGGATATTGAGACCCTTGTGGATAGTTGTTGTATCCTTGATTTGGATTATATCCCTGATGCTGATAGGGAGAACCATACCCTTGATTTCCCGTATAGCCTGGATTATATCCATTAGGCATTTGATAACCAGGATTACCGTATCCTGATTGAGGTCCATAATTATTAGGAGAACAAACCATTGATGCTGCATTAACAGCACTAACAGCCACACACACACCTACAAAAGCAATACATATATTTTTCATAATGTCTAAACATTTAGCTTGGTAGAACTTATTCTGCCATCATTTAGTAAAAAAAACGTTAACAACACGCCATGACAGTTTAATTACGTTTAGCTATAATGCTTGGAAATAAAAAATTTAGAACATAATGCTCGATAAATTTAATCCTCAACTCATTGAAGACCAGCTTTATGGTGACTCTGAAAGATTCTTCAAAGCTAATTTAAAAAGTTCTTCTTCTCCTTACACCATTATGATGCCTCCTCCGAATGTTACGGGATCGCTGCATCTAGGGCACGCATTAACTTATACGCTGCAAGACATCCTAATTCGTTTTAAACGAGCAATGGGTTTTGATGCTTTATGGCAGCCAGGCACAGATCATGCAGGAATTGCTACGCAAATGGTGGTTGAGCGTCAATTAAATGAGCAAGGACAGACCCGCCATGATTTAGGGCGGGAGGCATTTTTAGAAAAAGTGTGGCAATGGAAAGAGTATTCGGGCAACACCATTGTTTCTCAGCAACGCCGTTTACGTATTTCTGCGGACTGGGAACGTTCTCGTTTTACGATGGATGAAGGCTTATCAAAAGCCGTTGTAGAGGTTTTTGTAAAACTTTATAAGGAAAAGCTTATTTACCGCCATAAACGTTTGGTGAATTGGGACCCTAAGCTTCTTACCGCTGTTTCTGATATTGAAGTAATTATTAAAGAGGAAAAAAAACCATTCTGGCATATTCGCTATCCTTTGGCCGATAATTCAGGTCAACACATTGTTATTGCAACAACTCGCCCAGAAACAATGTTTGGCGATACAGCAGTGGCGGTGCATCCGGAAGATGAACGCTATCAAGAATATATTGGAAAGTATATCTTGCATCCTCTCACCGGTCGTCATGTTCCAGTAATTGCCGATGAATTTTGTGATAAAGAAAAAGGTTCGGGGGCAGTTAAGATTACGCCTGCGCACGATTTTAATGACTATGAAATTGGTACTCGCCATAACCTTGATCGCCTTAACATTTTAGAGGAGCAGGCGCACTTAAACGATCAAGTCCCCCCAAAATACCAAGGACTACACTATTTGAAGGCTAGATCACTTGTTGTGGCTGACCTTGAAGAGCTTGGCCTCATTGAAAAAACTGAAGAGATTGTTGGTCCCTCGCATTACGGAGAACGTTCCGGAATTGAGCTGCAACCTTATCTAACTGATCAATGGTTTGTAGATGCAAAAAGCTTGGCTCAACCAGCAATTGATGCGGTTAAAAAAGGCGATATCCGCTTTGTTCCAATGCATTGGGAAAATACCTATTTTGAATGGCTGAATAACATTCAACCTTGGTGTATCTCACGCCAAATTTGGTGGGGGCATCAAATCCCTGCGTGGTTTGGTCCAAATGGCGAAATTTTTGTTGAAAAAACCGAAGAAGAGGCCTATCAAACTGCACGCGCGCAATTGGGTAGCGATGTGGTCTTGCACCGAGAGACCGATGTTCTTGATACTTGGTTTTCAAGCGCATTATGGCCATTTACAACGCTTGGTTGGCCAGATAAAGCCGAAGAGCTAAGCCGTTATTATCCAACTGATACCTTAGTTACAGGATTTGACATTATCTTCTTTTGGGTTGCCCGCATGATTATGATGGGTATGCATTTTATGAAAGCAGTGCCTTTTAAAACAGTGTATATCCACGCTTTGGTCCGCGATGAGAAGGGTCAAAAAATGTCTAAATCCAAGGGAAACGTTATTGATCCTTTGGTGCTTATGGATAAGTATGGTTCCGATGTTGTGCGTTTTACCTTAGCAGCCTTAGCAGCACCAGGACGCGATATTAAACTTGGAGAGAGTAGGGTAGAGGGCTACCGTAATTTTTGCACGAAAATATGGAATGCTGCACGTTTTCTTGAAATGCAAGAGTGTCAATTTGATCCTTCTTTTGCTCCTAATAAAGAGATGCACCCTATTAATCAATGGATGGTAGCACACATGCAATCTCTCAAACATTCAACCATTTCTTATTTTAATGAATACCGCTTTGACTTAGCTTCGCAAGGTCTATACCAAAGCTTTTGGTACGTCTTTTGCGATCAATACTTAGAAGCATTAAAGATTTTGGTTCAAGAAAATCAAGCAGAGACAACAAAAAAAGTCGCGATGTGGGTCCTATTTGAGTACCTAAGTTTGCTGCATCCTGTTATGCCAAGCATTACAAGCTATTTAGCAAAGTATTTCAAAATGCACGAATGTTTAACTTCCCATAAGCTTGATCTCAAGGAGAGTCAGTTTGATGTAAATCACACTGATATTTTATGGAAACTTATTGATGAAGTCCGCTCACTAAAAGGATTACTGAATATTTCAGGAGGGGCTGTTCTAAAAGCCTGCATGCTTCCTGAACATATCGATGCATTAGATAATTTTAGAGGGGTATTAACATCAATGGCGCGGCTTTCTCACATTGAGCCTTGGGCAAATGATACTCCGCCCGAAGCTTCGTATCTTCCATGCGTGGTAGGCAGCTATACGTTGTATGTAAAATGCTTTGAAGATCAACACGAAATACAAAATGGAATAAGCATTTTACGTCAAAAACGCGATGCTCTTGAGAAAGAAATCATGCATCTCGATAAAAAACTTCAAAACGAGGCCTATAAAAACGCTAAACCTGAACAATGGCAGGAAGATAGTGAAATCTTATTGCTAAAATCGAAAGAAAGCTCGAAATTAACCAATTTTATAGATTTATTGGGGTAAAGATAATAAAGTTCAATGATCTGCTTGAAGTTACTTGACAAGAAACGAGTGATTGTTTAGGTTCAGATCATTGCCTAGAGTAATAAACTAGGGGGTGTAGCTCAGTTGGTTAGAGCGCCGGCCTGTCACGCCGGAGGTCGCGGGTTCGAGTCCCGTCACTTCCGCCATTTTATTAGGTATCCTGTGAATTATTTTTCCCATATTATTGATTTAGAAGAGGCAGATGAACGAGGTCGACCGACGTCTTTTAGTGCCTCTAAAGAGCAATGTGAACAAATTATGGAAGTTTTTGATCTACTTGATCTAAAATCTTTTACCGTGCAATCACAAGTCCAACTTTTAGGTGATGGTATTTATGAGCTTAACGGAAGCCTTAATGCGGTTGTAGTTCAGTCAAGTATTGTTAGCTATGAGCCTGTAACAACAAGCATTAGTGAGCCTTTTACTGTAAAACTGATGCCCTCCGAAAAACGCATGGCAGACTATGAAACAACGCATCCTGATGATGATTGCGATGTGTATGATGACCAAGAGTATGACTTAGGAAACTTAGCCTTAGAATATCTTTCCTTAAGCTTGCCGACACACCCTAAACTAGCAGGTGAATCAGGTGATCATATTGAATTTGAAGAAAATGAAAAAGCTCCATCTCCTTTTACAGCATTAAGTGATCTGAAGAAGGAAGATTAAAAACTATGCGCGAGATAGCATTAGACACTGAAACAACAGGCCTTAGCGCTAAAGATGGGCATCGCATTGTCGAAATTGGCTGCGTAGAGCTTATAAATAGGGTGCCTACAGGCCGTACCTATCACACGTACATTAATCCAGAACGCGATGTTTCACCTGGTGCCACAGCTATTTCGGGATTAACATATGATTTTTTGCAAAAGTTTTCTAAATTTGCCGACATAGCAAGCAATTTTCATGACTTTATTAAAGACTCAACCTTAGTCATTCATAATGCCACCTTTGATATTGGCTTCATTAACGCGGAGTTTGAACGCATTAGTTTACCCTTCCTCAATGTGACAGAGGCTATTGACACGGTTGTTCTTTCTAGAAAGAAATTCCCAGGCCAACCAGCTAATCTTGATGCTTTGTGTAAACGTTTAAACATAGATCTCTCAAAAAGAACAAAACACGGCGCCTTAGTGGATGCTGAGCTTTTGGCAGAAGTCTATATTCAGCTTACTGGCGGTAGACAAGCTGCTCTTTTTAAAAATGATCAAAGCGAAAACATCTTAACACCAGATGCAGTCTTTCGCGAACCTCGTGCTTTTGCGATTAATCAAAATGAGCTTGATGAACATGAAGAGTTTTTAAAACTCCTTAAAGACCCTCTCTGGAAAAGAGCTTAAGGTGACTTCGTTTAGTCTGCATCCTCAAATTGAAGCCGACTCAACATTTATCACCGCTCTAAACTTATGCCAGGTCCGCCTTCATAAGAATGCAGCATTTCCATGGATTATGCTTATCCCAAGAGTTAATGTTGTAGAACTTGTTGATATGCAGCCAGATGAACAGCAGTTGCTTATGCAAGAAATCTGTACAGCAAGTACAGTGATGAGAACTCTCTATAAACCTACAAAACTAAATATCGCAACCATTGGTAATGCCGTTTCTCAAATTCATGTGCACGTGATAGCTCGTTACGATACTGATAAAGTCTGGCCGCGTACTGTTTGGTATTGCGGAGTAGAGGAAGAATATACTACAAGAGAGGAGGAACAACAAATACAGCTAATTAAAAAAGCTTTTAGTGAATGTTCATGTTAAGACAAAAAATAGAAATTGCTTTAGATAAAATTAATAGCGCTAATTTGGGTGACGATGATTTTTTTTCTATTCTTCAAGACGTTTGCTTTGATTTTGATCTTGAACGATTTGCGTTTGGTATACGTTATGGGAAAAAGGATAATTTTGATTCATTTTTTGGGGTTTCTACGCACTCAAATGAGTTGAAGGAGTACTACATCAAAAACAAATGCCATTTGTATGATCCTCTTTTTCATGCCTTGTATAAATTAGCCATGCCTTTTGAATGGAATTTAGAAAAAATTGACAACCTATTTCCCATCCAAAAAGAATTGATGAACGCTTTTATGAGTTTTAATATACAAACTGGTACAACCATTCTTTTAACGCCTCATTCAACCTTCCAGGGCTTTATTACAGTCTTACATACTTCATTACATCCAGAAGTTCTATACGCACTTTCTCTTATTGCAAATGCATGCACTAGTAAGCGTATAAGCATAAAAGAAAGCCAAGATTTAAAAATTTTAACCGAACGTGAAATTGAAATTCTTTCTCAAAAATCTCAAGGGAAAACTATTAAAGCTGTTAGTTATAATTTATCACTTTCTCAATCTACAATACAATTTCACTTGGGAAATATTCGCTCAAAATTAAATGCACAATCTACAGAACACGCCATTTCAAAATTTATTTCTTTACAAGCAAATAAAGAATTTTGAAATTTTACTTTAACTTTTCCCACCATATTATAAGTCCATTCAAATATTTCTGCCTTTCATTTTGTCATGTTAAATCTGAAAAAAAGAGTAAAACTTCCACTTTTTTCTGAAAATGCTCATCTTGTGGAGTAGTATAAAATCCGTTATCAATAACACATCAGCTCATAAAAAGGTTCTAAAATGTCTTATATGCAGCCAAATTATGCAGGAGGAGTATTTTTAAAATGTAACTTCTTTGAATGCGCATGATGTTAAGAAAAAAAATAGAATTCGTATTAGAAAAAATTAATAATGCTCATGTTAGTGATGAAGATTTTTTTTCTAATCTTGAAGATGCTCTTCTCGATTTTAATCTTGAGCGATTTGACCTGAGTATACTTTATGGAAAAAACAATAATTTTGATTCTTTTTTTTCCTATGGCTCGTGTCCACAAGAGTTAGTAGATCATTATAGTGCCAGTCAATACTATTTGTGCGACCCACTATTTTATTCATTGCATAAGCTAGCAATGCCTTTTGAGTGGGATATACAAAAATTTGATGATCTCCTTCCTATCCAAAAAAA
The DNA here is from genome assembly GCA_021298215.1 of Alphaproteobacteria bacterium. Classification (GTDB taxonomy): domain Bacteria; phylum Pseudomonadota; class Alphaproteobacteria; order Paracaedibacterales; family CAITNM01; genus CAITNM01. Next base: position 9,792 of record JAJTEE010000007.1, on the reverse strand, counting down.
GTTGATGAATCTCTATAGCTCTTTTAATATAAAATCCGGTACGACAATTCCTTTATCACCACACTCAAATTTTCAAGGATTTGTTAGAGTTTTGAACACTTCATTACATCCAGAATTCTATACGCGCTTTCTCTCATAGCAAATGCTTATGCCTATAAGTATATGAGCATAAAGGAAAGTCAGAATTTGAAAATTTTAACCGAACGTGAAATTGAAATTCTTTCTCAAAAAGCACAAGGTCAAACTATTAAAGCTGTTAGCTATAATTTGTCTCTTTCTCAATCTACAATACAATTTCACTTGGGAAATATTCGTTCAAAATTAAAAGCAGAATCTACAGAACACGCCATTTCAAAATTTATTTCTTTGCAAGCAAATAAAGAATTTTAAAAGGTAAGGGGAAGATTCCTAAATAACGCTTTTCTTGTGAAGGAACATAAAATCCGTTATCAATATGTTATAAACTTTGAGCAGGTTATAACATGTCTTATGCACAACCAAACTATTCTCTCGTTACGCCTTGCGTTATTGTTGAGGATGTCAAAAAATCGATAGATTTTTACACACGGGTTTTTGGCTTTAGCATTTTAGAAGAGCACGAGCGCGAAGGTGTAATAACTGGCGCTACACTCAAGCTTGGTGACGTAACGTTTATGGTTTTCTCAAAAACACTAAGTGGTTGCTCCGAAAAGATGCCTTTTGAGAAAAATACTCCCTCTGGCAGCAGTCTCTATGTGTATTGTCCTAATGTCGATGAACTCTACAAAAATGCCATTGAAAAAGGAGCAGCATCGATTGTTGAGCCCGAGGATGCTTTTTGGGGTGATCGCTATTGTCAAATACGCGATACTGAGGGGTATATCTGGTGCTTTGCAACTTATAAGCAGGCAGCGTAAATATTGCCGTCAAATTCTTATATAACAGAATGCGGTAAGAGCATCCTTATCAATAGAGAGTTTAGATTTAGGCGTTTAACTCTAAAATTCTCAAGAAGGGAAAATGCGTATATTGTCACAGCGCCATTTTTTGTTTCTTTTAAAAAAATTACGGCTTTTATCGAAAGTGCAAAAGCTTGGTTTGTAAAAATTGAAAACGCAAAAACACAAGAGTCTGCAAAAAAAATAACCCCAGGGCAAAGCATCTCTGTTTTAGGAAAATTATTGCGGGTGGATTTTTTTCCCAACCCTAAACCACTTGTTCTCCTGAAAAATGACACAATAGAAGTACACGGAACGCTTTCAAAATTTGAAACAATCCTTTTGGGCTATTTAAAAAATTTAGCTAAAGAAAAATGCACACATTATAGTTCTCAATATGCGCAAAAACTAAAAGTCGAATTTAATAGGGTCACCGTTAAGGAAATGCGTACCCGTTTTGGCAGTTGCACCTCTCACAAACATCTTAATTACTGCTGGCGAATCATCTTCGCTCCAGAACATATTCTTGCGTACCTTTGCGCCCATGAGGTTGCTCATCTCAAAGAAATGAACCACAGCGAAAAGTTTTGGAAACTTGTTGAAAGCCTTTTCCCCGATTATAAATCATCGAGAAAATGGCTAAAGCAACATGGAAATGAGCTGTATCAAAAGTTTTAATTAAGGTCTTTCGAAGTCTATAAAGTTTCGACACCGTAATGATCAACAGTAAATTACACTAAGTGTAACTTTATGTAGAGCGAACTACTTTCTACCGGTACTCACTCTTCAAAACCGGACCAATACGAATAGGTTCAATTGTTGCTGCAAGACCATTAGCCCCAACTTCTATAAAAGCACCGCAAACAGTTCCTTCTCCAGAAGCTGGCTCTTTTTGTTTTGGCTTTGGGATTTTTTTAAAGAAGGTAGCTAAAGCCACTTCAGATTTTAACCCTATTACCGAATCATAATCACCACACATGCCTGCATCGCTCATATACGCTGTACCGCCCTTCATAACATGAGCATCAGCTGTTGGAATGTGTGTATGTGTACCAACAACAGCTGACACCTTACCATCAAAATATTTAGTAAACGCCATCTTCTCCGACGTTGTCTCTCCGTGAAAATCTAAAAAAATGCCAGAAATAGAGCCACCCAATGGATACTTCTTTAAAATTTCTTCTACAGCTTGAAAAGGACAGTCCAAAAAATTCTCCATAAAAAGCCTGCCCATAGCATTAATCACAAGAAGATTTTTTCCATTTTTGGAATACATCCCAAAACCTTTACCAGGGGTATTTTTGGGGTAATTAACTGGGCGTAAAATCTTATCAGATTGGCTTAAGGTTGAAAGGATTTCACCCTTATCGAAGCTATGGTTACCCCCTGTAATAACATCAACACCAAGCGCAAAAAAGTCCTTAACCATATCGGGCATGATGCCAAATCCATGTGCCGCATTCTCTCCATTGGCGATAATAAAATCTGGTTGATATATATTTTTGAGTGTTGGTAGGTGTTTAGCAACTGCATCACGCCCACTTCGTCCAAAAACATCACCTAAGAAAATAATACGCATCTATTTAGTCATTTTTGTTGTTTGCCTGAGTATAACCAGTTTAAATCCAAAGAAAACAAAAAATCAGTTTGCCTCTTGCTTTTTCTTAACCATTACGTATCATATAACCCATATATATTATAAGGATCTGTGGCAAGAATGAGCCTAGCAGACGATAACAATGAAAATCCCTGGGATGTTAAGGATAATGATTCTAGTCCCAGTAAGAAATCAAATAAGGAAGATCCAATCGATTTCTTAAGTAGAAAACGTTCTACTCAGCAGCCTCCTGAATTTTCTAAGATTTTTGAAGAATTTCACAAAAGAATAAAAGAAAAAGGAAAGCAGTCTGGCGGAGGAAACTTACCCCCACATGGCCAGTTTAAAATGTTTTCAGGTATTGCTATCCTTCTTGTTTTTGCATGGCTTGCCTCTGGATTTTATCGCGTGCAAGAAGGTGAAGTAGCTGTTATTCTGCGTTTTGGAGAGTTGGTTAGAACAACACAGCCAGGGTTGCGTTATCGTTTCCCTGCACCTATTGAACATGAAATTATCAAAAATGTAGCTGTTGTTAATAAAATTGACAGCAGTCATAACCAAGACGGTGAAGTCGATCAAAGCCTTATACTGACAGGCGATGAGAACATGGTACTCACCAATTATACGGTTTTATGGAAAATCAAAGATATTACCCAATATCTATTCACCGTACGCAATCCTGACGCAACAATAAGTGCAGCAGCCGAAAGCGCACTCCGTGAAGTAATCGGGCAAACTACCGCGCGACTTGCTCTAACAGAAGGCCGTGAAAAAATCGGAGCTCAATCACAAGAATTATTGCAAAAAATATTAGACGGCTATAACACTGGGGTCCAAATTATTAGTTTCCAATTGCAACGAGTTGAACCACCCGCACAAGTTGTTGAAGCATTTAACGACATGCAGGCATCTCTCGTTGACGCTGACCGTCTAAGCAATGAAGCGCAATCGTACAGCAATGACATACTTCCGAAAGCTCGCGGACAAGCAGAAAGTATTCTACGTAGTGCTGAAGCATATGCAACAGAAGTCGTTGAGCGTGCGAAGGGTGAAACCGCAAGATTTACACAAGTACTAAAATCAAATCAAAAAAATCCACGCGTTGCGCGTATACGCATGCACCGAGAAACAATGGATCAACTCATGAGAGAAGCAAATGTTACCGTGGTAGATCACGATTTATCAAGATCACTACAAAACTATAATCAATTAACGCCAATACCTTTACTCGACAAGAAAAAGGAGGATGCCTAATGTTTAGTAATCTTCCAGTTTGGGTACGTTTTGCACCGGTGTTTGCTGTAATTTTGTTAGGGGATTCCCTGTTCATTGTTGACCAAATCACCCAAGCTATTATTCTTCGCTTTGGAGAATATCGCCGTGTTCATACAGAGCCCGGGTTAAAAATAAAAATCCCTTTTATTGAAGAAATAATAGCGTATGAAAAACGCATATTAGACTATGATTTGCCATCAATCTACGTAACAACTCAAGATCAAAAGCGCTTGGTTGTTAATACTTATACACGTTATAGAATTTCTGATCCTTTGAAATTTTTTCAAAGTGTTAAGCCTGCATCAGAAGTAGGGGCTCGCTTACGTTTAGAAGCTATCATTAGCAGTTCTGTACGAAATGTTCTCGGTAAAGTGGAGCTCCGTTCAATGCTGAGAAAAGAACGCGCCGATACAATGCATCAAATTCTAGAAGAAGTTAGATCTATAGCAACTCCTCTAGGAATAACCATTGTTGATGTTCGCATCATCCGTACAGAACTTCCGAACGAAAACCGTAACGCAGTTTTTGCTCGAATGAATTCTGAGCTTGTGCGTTTTGCTAAAGAAAATCGGGCAAAAGGTGAAGAAGCGGCCATCGCTATTCGAGCAACAGCTGACAAAGAGCGTACAATTTTGCTAGCGGAAGCGAACAGAAAAGCTGAAGAAGTTAGAGGTAATGGAGATGCTAAGGCTATAGAAATAGCTGCAGTAGCTTTTGGCGCTGATCCAGATTTTTATGAGTTCTACCGTACGCTAGAGTCTTATAAGCAAGCCATCAAGCCTGGCTCTTCTTTCTTACTCTCAACAAATAATGAATACACCAAAAATTTAACGAATTATTTACCAAAGAAATGAATAATTTTAGTAAAATAAAAATTAAGTTTTATGATTTAGGGGAATTATGCGCTTTATAGTTTTATCATTGGTTTTTGCTTTTTCTGCATTATGCGCAGATGCACCGCGCGCGCCTTTTGACGTCAGTAAAGGCTTTTCAGGAGTTGTTGATAAATTATTACCGGCCGTTGTCAGTGTACAAGCAACACAAGTATTAGAGCGCCAAGAAAATGGTATAATGGCTTTACCAGGCATGCCTCAAGGACGTATGGGCGCAGGTAACCCCCTTGAAGAACTCTTCCGTGAGTTTATGGGGCAAATGGATCGCCCTCGCAAACTACAAGCGGTTGGAGCTGGTTTCATTATTCATTGTGATGGAAAAATTGCTTATGTGGTCACCAATCATCATGTGGTCTCCGAAGCAAAAACCTTAACGGTTGTGTTAGAAGACAAGACTGAAATACCTGCAACGTTGTTAGCATCCGACGAACGTAACGATGTTGCTGTTATCAAACTTGATTTATCCGTTCTTCCTGCTGAAAAACGTAATCTACCTACTGTTGAATGGGCAAATTCTGATGAAGTAAAAACAGGCGACTGGGTAATAGCCATTGGTAACCCTTTTAATTTCGGTGGCACCGTAACTGTAGGTGTGGTATCTCACAAAGGTCGTTATGTTCCATCGGGAATGCAACAAGATTTTGAATTTATTCAACATAGCGCCCAAATCAACATTGGAAGTTCAGGGGGAGCCTTGTTTGATATCAATGGAAAAGTAATTGGTATTAACAATGCTATTATCACAAACACCGGCGGCAATATTGGTATAGGTTTTGCTATTCCTGCAAATGTGGCACGCCAAACAGTTGATCAGCTTATCAAGTACGGTAAAACACGCCGTGGCCACTTAGGAATACGCATTCAAGCATTGAACGAAGATATGGCAGAGAGCCAAGGTCTCAAAGAAACTGGTGTGATTGTTGGTAGCGTCATAGATGGCGGTCCTTCTGAAGGAAAGCTTAAAACTGGGGATATCATTCTTGAATTTGAAGGGAAAAAAGTCACTGAATCGTATATTTTGTCTCGTATGATTAGCGAAACAGAAATAGGAAAGACTATTAATCTCAAAGTTTGGAGAGACGGGAAAATAATTACGACGACCATCAAAGTTGAAGAAATGCCAGATACTAAAAAAGAAGATGACAAGCACAAAGCAGCAGGTCGATCTGGTTTTTCTAATATCGCAGGGCTTGAAATCAGTAAGATTCCAGAAGAATTAAAAGAGCAACTTAAGGAAATCAATAAAGATACACACGGTGTTATCATCCTTCGGGTTGATCCAAACAGTCCAGCTGGAGACCAGGGTTTGTTAATGAAGGGAGATATTATTGAGGAAGCAAATCATAAATCAATAGATTCACCAGCAGATTTTGAAGCTATTGTTAAGCAAGCGAAAAAAGAGAAACGCAAGAATATTTTGCTGTTAATTTCGCGTGATGGGAAACCAGCATACTTGCCATTGCGCATTGAAGAAGATGCTCCAGCTAAAGCAGAAGCAAAAACTCCTGACGAAAAACCTAAGGAAGAAAAAGCAGAAGAAAAGAAGCCAGACGAAGAAAAACCAGAGACCAAAAAAGCAGAGTCGAAGGAAATGCCTAAAGGCGATAAAGCTGTTGAAAAAGCGACCCCATCAGAGCAGCCAGAAAGAATTCACGCTGTTCCTGAACGTATTCATGATCCGAAGATTTTGGAAGAAGAGCCGGATGATGAAATTCATGAGATTCAAGACATCGATCTAGACGCTGAAAACCAAGTAAAAGAGGGCGGAAGTGAAGATTTTCTTGCCAAACCTGGTCAAAATGCGCTACAAGAAGAGCAGAATGAATCAGTAACTTCACGAATTGTTAAGAAGCTGAGGTCAATGTTTGGAATAGGTTGATGTTTATTCAAACCGAAGAGACCCCAAACCCACTGACGTTAAAATTTATACCGGAACAAGCGGTTTTAACTGATGATCTTGGGGTTAGGTCTCTTGAATATAAAAAAAATCAAGAAGCAATCGACTCTCCCCTTGCAAAAAGATTATTGCAGGTTGATGGGATAGAGGGTGTTTTTCTTGGAGCAACCTATATTTCTGTAACCAAGCAAGAAACATACGAATGGTATGTTCTAAAGCCTGCGATTATTGGGATTATTATGGAGCATTTTGTTAATAATGCCCCTATATATACAGGAAAAGCAGCAGAAATAGACAACGACTCAGACCCAATTGTCAAGCAAATTCGTGAGATTATCGATACGCGTGTTCGCCCATCTGTTGCTATGGATGGTGGAGACATTGTATTTGAGTCGTTCAAAGATGGAATTGTGTATCTAAAGTTACAAGGTGCTTGTAGTGGCTGCCCAAGTTCGACAGCAACACTAAAGTCAGGCATCGAAAATATGTTAAGATATTATGTGCCAGAAGTTCAGGAGGTATGTCAGTATGCAGAGTAATTGGATTGGTCGTTTTTTTCTCCCACTACTTGTTACAGTAAGTAATTTAGCGCCGGTGAGTGCCACGTTTGCACCAAAAAAGCTTAATAAAATGCCTAAGCGTACAACGTTTTCAAAAAGGGATTGCCAAAATCTCATAAAGCAACTTGAGCGTGAAAACTCTATTCCTCCAGGGCTTTTAGAAGCAATCGGAGCTGTCGAATCAGACCATACAGCCTATGCGGTAAACTGTAAGGGACAAACAAAGCATTTTACAAATTATGAAGTAGCAAAGCAGCACGTTCTCAATCTTCGTAGCCAAGGAATTATCGATATTGATATTGGAATGTTGCAAATAAATTATGGTTATCACCGCTCAAAATTTAAAGCCGAAGAGCTTCTTGATCCATACAACAACGCGTCCTATGCAGCTCAATTTTTAGTGTATTTAAAAAAGGTTCATGGCACTTGGGAAAAAGCTGTAAAATTCTACCATTCTCCAGCTCAAAAATACCAAAAAATATACTTTACAAAAGTTATGGCAGAGCTAAAGCAGATTGATAAAATAACCTATCAACAACTAGCTAATACAAATGTTATAACGCTTAAACCAGCAAGAAAAATTAAAAAAGCAGCTTAATAGTTAGGTGAGTAATTTCAATACAAATAGTTCAATAGCAAAAACATTATGCGGAACAACGCTTGCAGAACACCAGCAGGCGTTGCTTTGTGAGAGAATTAAAAGCTTAAAACAAAAAACAAGCAAACCCCCTTGTTTAGCTGTTGTTTTTGTTGGAGAAAACCCTTCAAGCCTTATCTACGTTGATGCCAAGCAAAAGGCCTGTCAAAAGGTAGGCATCGAATCAAGAGTTCTTAATTTCCCATCAAATACTGCCCAAGAAACCCTTATTAAAACCATCCAAAATCTTAATAATGATGCAACTGTTGATGGTATTTTAATTCAAATGCCTCTACCTGAGGGATTAAATGCTAATGTATTATTAGACGCACTAAGTCCTGAGAAGGATGTTGATGGTCTAACACCGCATAACCTTGGTCTGCTTATGAGTAGGCGCCCATCTTTTATCCCATGCACACCTCTAGGCTGCATAGACCTTATTAAACAAGTAATAAATCCAGAAGGCAAAAGGGCTGTTGTACTTGGGCGCTCTCTTTTAGTTGGAAGACCTATGGCTCTTTTATTGGAAGCTGAAAATGCAACCGTTGCCATGGTTCATTCTAAATCCCAAGACGTACCGGCCATTTGTCGCGAGGCTGATATTATTGTAGCAGCCGTCGGTAAACCAGGCCTTATTACCGCAGATTATATAAAACCAGGTTCTGTTGTTATTGATGTGGGTATCACACGCCATGAAGGTAAAATATGTGGTGATGTGCACGAATCTGTAAATGCAGTTGCAGGATGGTTAACGCCAGTACCAGGTGGAGTAGGGCCCATGACCATCACAAAGCTTCTCAGCAACACCGTATTAGCTTTTGAAAGAAACCATTTATAAAAAAGTCCCACGGTTAAACCGCAGGACCAATGAATCATATTAGAGTGGTTAAGCCTAAGCTCTTACCGTTACATCACATGCCCAAGTTGCGCCCGCACCAAGTTGAATATTTGAGCCTGCTTGCATTGATACAGGGCCTGTAAGAGCTACGTCGTTGTCGCTTGTTGCGAGAGCTGTTGGATGAGCGCTGGAAAAAGGAGGTAAATTCTGCCAATATACCCATCCATAAGTGTCGCTGAAACCAAAATTTAGCAGTACATCACCGTAGGTGATGTACTGATCAGTAGTATCGCTTGTTAGATAATTGGGATCAGTCCCTACCACCGTATGAGATAAAAAGTTAGTTGGCCATGGCAGTTTGCTTGCGCCTGATTCAAAATATCCACTAACGGTGTTAAAACTATAAGTTAGCATTTGAGTTACAGAATCACCCACCTTTTTGCCATCATCTACTACTACCGTTCCGCCAGCATCTACTGTTAGAGCCCCTGTAACTTGTCCTACGGCAGCAGTACGATCACCAGCCAGTTGCAACTGAGCACCACTTGCAATCTTGAGCGGCCCATTCGGCGTTTTACCGGCATTTACATAAAAATTTCCATTATCTACATTAATGCCACCCACCGTATTCGCGCTTAAATCAGAGGTGACATTAACCTCATTAGTTCCATCACCAATTATCGTCAGCTCTCCAGGCCCAGAGAGTGCATTAAGGTCAACGCTATGATTTTGTGTATCTAAACTTCCATCCTGATCCATAACAAGAGAAGGAAGGCTAAATCCAGCCGTTGCAACCATATCTCCGCCATTCAACCGCATAGCTTTACCCGATGCAATAGGGGCGGCAGAAGCCATCGCAACTATACCTTTGGTTACCTGCGCATCATCCGTTGCTGAACCGCTAAAGGTACAAACATCGCTAGTGCCGCTTCCTGTGAACTTAACCTTACCTGTAATAGGCCCTGCTAGCTCGCCATTAATACCAGTAAAATTAATGGTGACTTCACTTGCGCTCAAGCTGCCAGATAATCCAAGTCCAACAGCTATTGCTGCACAATATGGTAAAAATTGTTTATTATTTGTTTTAAATTTCATTATTGTATCCTTTGCTTGAAATTGACAATAATGAAATTATTTTACAATAAAATTAATTAATTAATAAATATTATTTAATACAA
>JAJTEE010000036.1 GCA_021298215.1 Alphaproteobacteria bacterium | reverse complement strand
CTGAGCATATTGTATTTATTAAAAATGCAATAGCTGCTGACAACTTTCAGACTAAAGACTTTGAATGCATGCTAGATGTTTACTACCTTGATAGAGATGGCTTTATGTACAACAAAGTTGGCGACCAATACAACGAGTGCTATGTTCATCAACATGTTAGATGCTATACTTATATTAAGATTCCATCCGAGGATGCTAGGTACTGGCTAGAATATGATCTTAAATTTACAGATGGAAAGCTTGAAAAAGCTACTGCTGTTGATTGGAATAAAATGGATGCATTTAAAAAGATAGATTTAGAACTTGAATAGGAATAATAATATGACATATACTGAGATCTACAAGCAGATACTTGAATCTGTAAAAAAAGACGGCTACCCAGAAAATGCTCAAGTAATTGCTGCAAAAAATATAACAGATGCGCTATGGCAAATGCACATACTTTTTAATAGCCCTAAAAGTGTAGCTTCTGTAAACACTTTAAATACTATTAAAGATATTATTGAAAATCGGTTTAACGAACCAATCAAATTTGGCTAATTATTTAAATTCAAACTGGTTTTCTGAATAACTGCGGGTATAAGTTAATGGTAGACTGGCATGCTTCCGACCTGCTCGTGGGAGTTCGATTCTCCCTACCCGCTCCAATTCTTTTTAGAATCTAGATTTAAACACAGCTTTAGCAGCGCCAACCATTCTTAGCATATTTGAGTTTTTTGTACCTGCAGCGACTGCGGCTGAAGCGTCTCTTGCGACACCAAAAATACTGCTTTTTGATCTAGCAGATAAAATTAAGTCTTGGGCTTTTACTGCCTTATCAACCATTGCTTGAGTAGTCCCAGCACCTTTGCTGGTTATTTGTGCTGATAAACTACCAGTATCTAATCCGAGTGCTTGAGGTGTGAAACTAGCTTTTGCAAAAGCAAATGCAGCTTCTTCCCCTGATTGTTCAACGACATTGCCTAATTGGCCTAAGTGTTTTAGTGCAGAACCTTCTGTGTAAATACCTTTTCTTCCTCCAGAAGCTATTTGCTGGTTTATATTTTTTATATGCCCACGGATTACACCCTCTCCATGTCCTTCCAAAAAATTTCCTAAAGCTTCTTCACCCTTTGTTGCAAGAACGGCGTTGTCTATTGAGCTTTTAACAGCTTTATCTGTTGTTTCAAAAACTCCGTGTTTTCTCATCATTTGTCTAATCAAATTTTCAGCTTCTTCGTCAGATAGATTTGCAGGTATGCCCACCCTATCTAAAACCTCTTGTTCACCCTTAATTGCTCTTGCCGCAGTACCTGGTACGTTGATATCTGGATAAACATCAGCTGTATTAGCGGAGGTTAAATAAACTGAGTAATCTCTTGGACCAGAAACGTCATCTAACGTATCCATCAGCCCATCGCCAACTTTTGACATATTTCCTCTATTGGAAACCTGATTTGCTACTGCGTCACGAATTCCAGTTCTAGCGTCCCAACCATATGAGTGGCCCGCTATAGCATCCATTGCCGTGACTTGCCTGCCAACTTGGGTAGTCCTTATTTTTTCTCCAACATTAATATCAGGGGTCTTGCTGTGATGTAAAAAGTATGATCTTCCTTCATGACCATTATAGTAGATCTATTTTAGGAGGATGTTATGGCTGGTAAAAAACCTGCAAAAGTAAACGCTGGGAATAAAGTGATCCAAAAAGACCTTCCTGGCAAAGCCACAATGTATATGTCTGGCTATAAAGGCGGTTTTCACACCTGCCCAACATGCAATAAAAAAACTGGAAAAGGAATTGTTTATGAATTAAACAATGAACTTTATTGCTCAAGAGGCTGCTTAAAACACTTAATCGCCCTTGCGTAGATGGGTTTTTTATAGTACTATAATGATACCGTGCTTTTAATTTAAATGGAGTTTAAAATGGCAATTCATTGGTTAGCAGAATTTTTAGAAGATCTTGAACAAAAAGAAATGGCCAATATGCCGCTTCCAGAACTTGAATTTGCTAATGCGCTTCTTGGGATTGCGGCTAAATATGGCAAACTTGCCAACAATGATGGTAAAGGTATTTGGGTTGGATATACTCCTGCTATTGAAAACGATAACGCAGAAATGGGCGTTATGTGTAAAAACTGCTACATGAGAGAATCAGATACTACTTGTAAAATTGTTGCTCAAGAAATTGAACTTGGTGGCCTTTGCCGTCTTGCAGCAATCCCAGACGGACTAGTTACTCAGGGTGATAGAGAATGAAAAATATTTGGCTTTCAAATTTAGATTATCAAATTAATAAAATCAAAAGAATAAACGAAGCTGCACACACAAAACCAGACGATGATGAAGAAATGCCAGAAGACGATGAGGAAATGCCCGAAGATGATGAAGAAGAAGGTCCAGAATCAAAATTAAATGATCGTCAAAAAATGATGTATGAACACTACGAGCATGTCGTAGAAGCATACGGTAAATTCAACCAATCTGCCAAAGCAAACGGTTCTCACTATGCTCCAGCTGCAAAAAATCCTTTTCAAAAAAATGGTATGGTTTGCGGCAATTGTGTTTATTTTGTTGGCGGTGGTGGTTGTGAAATTGTTTCTGGCAAAATAGAGCCGATGGCTATTTGCAAACTCTGGATTATCCCTCAAGAACTTATCAAGGAATGACCTAGTGGCTGAAAACAATAAAATTAGCTACTTAGAAATTCAAGAAAAACTTGAAGAACTATGGAAAAAAGAAGAAGAATTTTTAATATCAATAAACGTTGAACCAGCGGAGAAAAACAATGCAAACAGTAAGCCCAGTTGATTTTTTTAATCAGAATGGTTTTTATATTATTGAAAAAGCTATACCTTCGGAGTTAATAGAAGTTTACGAAAAAAAATGGATTGAAGAAAATAAGAGTAATGTTTCTGGATGGGCTGGGCATACCTCGTACTTAGATCATCCAGAAATATTAGATATTCTTTGCCATAAAGAAATAGATAATTTTTTTGTTCAAGCGAACAAAGGTGTTGCTTTACACTTGAATTTAACCTATGCGGTTTCAACAGAAAAAGATTGGCACGTTGATACCACCATTGCTACTTTAGATGGTTCAGATAATTATACTGGGGCTTGGATTGCTCTAGAAGATATTTCTGAGGATGCTGGTCCATTCCAATTTATACCAGGATCTCATAATTGGCAAATTGATTTTAATAAATTAAACGACCTTGCTGACAGCCCTGGTGCAGCAAAATATTTGAGAGATCTTATCAAAGAAAATAATGGAGAAATTGTTTCCTTTCTTCCTAAAAAAGGAGACGTACTTTTTTGGCATGGTCGCTTAATTCATCGTGGATCAGTACCACGAAATAAAAAAATTACTAGAAAATCTTTGATTGGACACTATTGCAATATGTTTGCAAATGAAATTGCTGGAAGTGCACCAAAAGCGACTGATGTTATTGATATAATGGAGAATCTAACAGAGATATACGCTAAATGGGAAGATGGAGCCCATTATTTTGTAGATCCAGAAGGTTTAAAATGTCCGAAAAAAAAGAAAACAACCTAGAATCTATTATTAATGAAAATAGTTATTTTTATGATCAAAATGGCTATATTGTATTAAAATCAGCTATACCAAATGATCTTATTGACTCTTATGAAAAAAAATGGCTTGAACATCACTCAAAAGATGGAAAAATAACAAATCTTGATGGCTGGCAAAAATCAAGTTCTTACTTAAAAAATCAACAAATTTTAGATATCTTATGCCATGAGAATATATTTAATTTTTTAAATTTAATATATCCTAGTCTAGCACTTCATTTATCTTTTACTAGTTGGACTTCTACAAAAAAGTCATGGCATCAAGATTTTGTTGATCCAGACAAAGATAAAGCTAATAATTATGTTGGAGTTTGGGTTGCTCTTGATAAAATCCACCCAAATTCTGGTCCTTTTCAATTCATACCAGGATCACATAAATGGGAAATTGATTTTAATTTAATATACTCAGAACAAAATTTGGATAAGCCATCTTCATTTTTTGCAAAAGAAATTGAAAAAAGACAAGCCCCTGCTTATCCGTTCACTGGGGATAAGGGTGATGTTTTAATCTGGCATGGGCATTTAGTTCATGCAGGTGGGATCCCTGCAGATAACTCCCTATTAAGAAAATCTCTCATAGGCCATTATGGCAAAATGAT
>JAJTEE010000006.1 GCA_021298215.1 Alphaproteobacteria bacterium | reverse complement strand
CTAATACCTTCGTTATCGCCGCCGTTAACGATGTCTTCCCATGGTCCACGTGACCTATCGTCCCTATATTACAGTGCGGCTTGTTCCTCGAAAACTTCTCTTTTGACATGGTAATCCTTCAAGTAATTTAGTTAAAATTTTGACTTAGTTTATCGCGATTCAAAAGATTCGTAAATGGGGGAAATTCTAGAAATTCTAAGAACAGAATTTTGGAGCGGGTGATGGGAATCGAACCCACATAGCCAGCTTGGAAGGCTGGAGCTTTACCACTAAGCTACACCCGCAGTCCTTGTAATCTAAGAGAAATATTTATAAAGGTCAACTGTCGTTTTTGAGGAAGAGGGACTAAATCTAGTCCCCCCCTTTAATAATTTAGGCTTGCTTTCGGTCGTCTTCTTTAACTTCGTACTCTGCATCCACAATATTTTCACCCTCTGGTGCTGATGCTGTATCAGCAGCTCCTTCAGGAGATCCTTCTTTTGCCTGAGCAGCTTTATACATAGCTTCACCTAGTTTCATTGATGACTGGGTTAACGCCTGCATTTTTGCTTGTATATCTTCCTTGTTGTCAGTTTGTAAAGCCTCTTTCAAAGCAGCAAGATCATTTTCAATCGAAGCTTTTTCTTCCGCACTAACGGCACTTCCATGCTCAGATAAAGATTTTTCTGTAGCATGAACAAGAGCATCGGCGTGATTTTTTATTTCAATTGCTTCTTTGCGTTTTTTATCTTCTTCAGCATTAGCTTCAGCTTCTTTAACCATACGCTGAATATCATCCTCAGAAAGACCTCCTGAAGCCTGAATGCGAATCTGTTGCTCTTTGCCGGTAGCCTTATCTTTCGCTGATACTTGAACGATTCCATTCGCATCGATGTCAAATGTTACTTCAATTTGAGGTATTCCACGAGGAGCTGGTGGAATATCTTCCAAGTTAAATTGTCCAAGCGTTTTGTTATCTGCCGCCATTTCACGCTCTCCTTGGAATACGCGAATTGTCACCGCCGTTTGATTATCATCAGCCGTAGAGAATACCTGACTTTTACGCGTTGGAATTGTTGTATTACGGTCAATTAGTCTTGTGAAAATTCCTCCCAACGTTTCAATTCCAAGTGAAAGCGGCGTTACATCAAGTAGTAGAACGTCTTTAACTTCACCCTTTAATACACCACCTTGAATTGCAGCACCAAGAGCCACAACTTCATCAGGATTTACGCCACGATGGGGCTCACGACCAAATAATTGTTTTACTGTTTCAATAATTTTTGGCATACGCGTCATACCACCAACCAAAATTACTTCCTCTATTTGGCTCGCTTGCAAGCCCGCATCACGAAGAGCTGCTTTGCATGGCTCGATAGTACGTTGCACTAAATCGTCGACCAGCGATTCTAATTTTGCTCGAGTCAATTTCAAATTTAGGTGCTTTGGTCCACTTGCATCTGCCGTAATGAATGGCAGATTGATATCTGTTTGCATTGAGTTAGAAAGTTCAATTTTTGCTTTTTCTGCTGCTTCTTTTAAGCGTTGTAGTGCAAGCTTATCTTTTCTAAGGTCAATAGATTGTTCTTTTTTAAATTCATCCGCAATCCAATCGATGATACGCGCATCGAAGTCTTCACCACCAAGGAATGTATCGCCATTGGTTGATTTAACCTCAAACACTCCATCACCAATTTCAAGAATGGAAACGTCAAACGTACCACCACCTAAGTCGTAAACAGCGATTTTACCACTGGCTTTTTTCTCAAGGCCATATGCCAAAGCAGCTGCTGTTGGTTCGTTTAGAATACGCAACACTTCTAACCCGGCGATACGCCCTGCATCTTTTGTTGCTTGACGCTGCGCATCGTTAAAATACGCAGGCACTGTTACAATTGCTTGCGTAACTTTTTCACCTAAATAATTTTCAGCGGTTTCTTTCATTTTTTGTAAAATAAAGGCGCTGACTTGACTTGGGCTGTATTTTTCACCATGAGCTTCAACCCAAGCATCTTTATTGTCGCCTGAAATAATTTTATAGGGAACTAAACCTATATCTTTTTGCGTCATTGGATCGTCAAATGTGCGTCCAATAAGGCGCTTAATAGCAAATAACGTGTTCTCTGGATTTGTAACACCTTGGCGCTTTGCTGGTTGACCGACAAGTCTTTCACCGCCTTCCGTAAATGCAACCATTGAAGGCGTTGTACGGGCACCTTCTGTGTTCTCAATAACTTTAGCAGTGTTTCCTTCCATTACAGCGACACATGAGTTTGTTGTACCAAGGTCAATACCTATTACTCGTGACATAAAAAATCTCCTTAATTTTTATTTTTTAGCAGCCATCATCTGACAGTGCTAACAATATACAAGATTTTTAGCAAGAAATCAAAATTTTTTAGACAGAATCACTTCGGTATGCTTAATTGAAGGAACTTTAACGTATGTTTAATGTTCCTTCTTGCATCAATATAAACTGCTCAAGCGAATGCCTCTAATGCAAAACCTTATTTGTGCCTTTTTGTTTACCTTAGGAATTCTTTTTCCTGATCTTTATTTGGGTTATGGAATTAAAATGCTTAGTTGCACTGTTCCACTTAATTCTCTTCTAAGTGTATGTGGATTATCAATTGCACTTAGTTTTGTTAAAAACCACAAGTTCCTAGTAGCTGTCATGGTCTTTATTATGATTGGTCAATGTATTCAGCTTAATCACTGGGCATACTTTGGTGCCCCGATCAATAGCCAAGATATTTCCAAAGCATTTACTGAACTTGAAGAAATTTTTCAAACTGGTTTAGCCCACACAAATATTCTGTGGCCAGTTTGGTTGTCACAAATTACATCTTTGTTTTTAATAGGTCTTGGTATTCTTCACACAAAAAAATGTCAACATTTTCGTTTTACAGAAACCCTTGTAATGTTAGCAATAATGGCTAACCCTATATTGTTTTATATAAAAGGGGCACCTGCTTTTCACACAAAACCCATATCTAGCACCATCCACAATACCTTAAGAGCTTTTTCCAGCTGGTTAGTCAATTCACAAACACCACTTCACGATTTTAATTATAAGCCTTATCAAATTACTTATCGCTCACCAAAAATTAAAAATGTTATCTTAATTATGGGCGAAAGCATTAGTAGTCGCTACATGCAGTTGTATGGTTATAAGGAAGCGAATACTCCCTTTTTGAATACGTTAAAAAAAGATCAGAATTTTGCTTACACCAAAGGGATTTCAAGTAGTGTAGATACATTAACTGGTTTGCAATTATTTTTTAACACTATTCACAATCCCGCCCCCCTTCAATTCATTCAGGACAAGTCGGCAAATTTATTTAAATTAGCTCGCCATCAAGGTTACAAGACGTTTCTTATTTCTGCTCAGGGAGAAGGACTTTTTCATGAAGTGGGTACGCAATTCATTGATTTTTATAGCTTCAAAAACGACAAATTAAAAGAATTAAAGGCAAACGGAGAAGATGTATTGCTTGAGATGTTAACCCAACTAAAATTTGACACGAAAAACTTTATCGTCATCCATTTACGACATATTCACGAGCCTTATGCTCAATGGGAAAAATATTTTCCAAAAAAAGAAAGCCAAAAGCCTGAGAATTCAAGAGCACAACAAACCCGCAATGAATACTTCCATGCCCTCTCTTATCATGATCATTGGGTAGAGCAATGTATTGACTGCATAAGAAAAATTCTACCGGATGACACTATAATTATCTTTACAAGTGATCATGGACAATTAATTGGTGAAGATGGGTTGTTTGGCCATAATTTAATGAGATCTGAAGTAGTTGACGTTCCTGTTTGGGCCTATAGCATTAATAGCGCGGATACATCTTTGAATGCCTACTTAAAAGAACAGCCTATCTGTAGTCATTATGATTTAGGAAAACAGATTGCTAAGCTTTTTGGCGCAGAAATTATTAATCCTAATGAAGATCCTATTTTACAATTTGTCCATGGCACTGAGTTACATACGAACTACGTGTTTATGCCGTGGAAAAAAATTGATGGAAAAGCGCAATTTCTGAAGACTGAACAAATTGGCGCTAACAAGGAAGGCACTAAATAAATCCATCCAGTATCTTTCAGGCTCATTAAGTTTGCCATGAAAATCAAATTACGGCATTATCGCTCTATGAATGAATTATTTTTAGGAAATGAAGGCAGTGGATTTTAAAAACCTTGCAAACACTTTAACTCTTGCTCGGATAGGATTGATCCCCTTTATCCTGATTTCTTTTTTTATTAACCTCCCAACACCACGATTAGTTGCAGCATGCCTTTTTACAGCTGCCTGCATAACAGATTATCTTGACGGCTTTATCGCGCGCGCCTTTAATCAAGAAACTCGCTTTGGCGAAATACTTGATCCCATTGCAGATAAACTCTTAATTGCTTCAACTTTACTTATGTTAGTTGGATTTGATCATATCTCAAAGTTCAGCATTTTCGCTGCTGTTATTATTTTATGCCGTGAAATTCTTGTGTCCGGCCTAAGGGAATATTTAGCTGAAACGAACATCTTGCTTCCCGTCAATTGGATCACAAAAATGAAAACAGCTATTCAAATGTGTGCTCTAGCTATACTTTTGTATGTGGATCCACAAGGTACTGCATCATTAAAAATTCTTGGTGAACTACTACTTTGGATTGCTGCTGGCATTACGCTGTATTCTGGCTGGACATATGTGAAAACAAGCATAGAAGCAACTTCTGACAATTCTTTTAACTAATGTTACTCCTTCTAAAAATCGTCTTCTCAGGTCTTGCTTTATGGTGGTGCTTGCATCAAGTGGATTTTAATCACTTGAGTCAGGTATTTAAGGAATTTCCTATAATGACATATATATATGCCTTAGTTGTTATGAGCTTATGCGTAAGCTTAAATGGACTTCGATTATACTACATTGCACAAAAAACAAACTTGAAGACGTCGTTGAAATTTTTGCACAACCTTACTTGGGTGGGCACTTTTTTTAACCAGTTATTACCGAGTGGTATTGGTGGCGACGCTTATAGAATCTACGCTCTTTCTAAAAGAAATAGTTTGTTGTCAAGTACAGCTACTATTATGTGGGATCGCGTTCTTGGAATGTCGAGTATGGGCATTATCTGCATTCCCATGCTGTTTTTTATTCATATTCCTTCCTCATTAAGAATAAGCACCTTTGCAATTTATGGCTTTTTACTTCTTGGCATGATTTTTTTAGCACTTTTTATTAAATTCCCAATTTTACAGCGCTACAAAATTATAAGAAAACTCTGGGAAGCTTTATCCTATGGGAAAAATTTTATAACAAGACCTTTTGGAACTTTAGAAATAACTAGTGTTTTATCAGCTTTTGTCAATTTCTTTGCATTTTACTTACTAGTGCACGCTTTAAAAATCCCATTGAATTTTCTAGAAAGCTCAGTGTTATACACTATCTCATTACTAGTTGTTCTCATTCCGCTTTCTATTTCAGGATGGGGGCTTCGCGAAAGTTTTTTGACTGCGTATTTAATAGAGTGCGGACTGCCTCCTGAAAAAGGGCTTACTCTTGGTATTTTACAAGGACTTTTGATGTTAGCTGCTGGATGTATTGGGGCTGTTTTTTATTTATTTTCTAAAAATCAAAAAAATTCTCTTGGCACTGACGCGCAAAATAGATAGTATGGAAACACTTAAGCGGGCGTAGCTCAGGGGTAGAGCACAACCTTGCCAAGGTTGGGGTCGAGGGTTCGAATCCCTTCGCCCGCTCCAAGACTTACATTATTCCTCTATCCGCCTTCAGCTGGTTTATTTGCACTTACTGCTATGGTAGTTGCTGTTGGAGATGGATCGGCAAGAAGTTTACGTAACTCAGCATTCTTAAGAGCTTGTTCCGCCTGAGCAGCAAGGATGCTATTGACCTTTTGAACAATTGCTTTGATTTCTTCAGAGAACACTCCTACACCTTTTTCAAACCCTTTAACCGCCTCATGCAAGGCATGCCTTTTATCATTTAGCTCTTTCATCTCTTTTGCTAAATCTATATAGGATTGTATTATTAGCAACGTACTTTCTTGAGCACCACTATCTTGGGCTTCTTTAAACTTTCCTTGTAATAAAGCAATTTGAGCTTCGTCTTCTTGCTTAAGAGCAAGGCCACTTATTGGCTCTTTACCTTTGTTAGCAGCTGCCGCTGGTTCACGCTTAACGGCATCCCTAGACACTGACTCTGCCGCTTCCATATTTTTTAGTGATAAAGATATTAATAGAGCTAATAAAACTGTCGTTAATTTACTCATTATTAACCCGTAATATTTCCAATTTATTTAATATTAAATTGAAAATATTAACAAATTATTATCAATAGGGAGAATTTCGTAAAGAGTTATGAAATATGGTGCCTGCGACCAGACTCGAACTGGTACGCCTTTTGGGCGGCAGATTTTAAGTCTGCTGTGTCTACCGATTCCACCACGCAGGCCCCAGAGTTTATTTCTAGCAAATAATGATTGCCGACGTAAAGCTAAAAGAATAATTCTTTAAAAATTATCGAGCGGAGAAGTCGATAAAACATACCTGCCCGGAGCTGGCTCTATATTCTTTGTGCGTTTCCAGATATTAACTTTTGCTTTTTCTCCTGCATAAGATTTAACCCAGTTGTACCACTCAGGCCACCAAGAACCAGGAATTTCTTTTGCATTTGCCTGCCACTCCCCGGAGTCTGTGATTCTATCGCCAGATTTCCAATAACAGTATTTTTTTTGATGATCAGGATTTACAATGCCCGCCACATGACCAGCCGCCCCCAAAACAAACGTTGTATTCTTTGGGCAAAGCTCTTTTATGGCAAAGGCTGACTGCCAAGGAACTATATGGTCTGATTTTGTGGCAAAAGCAAATATTGGTACGGTTATCTTTTTTAAATCAATATCGACATTATTTATGTTAAATCCATTTTTATGCATTAGCGCATTTTTTAAAAAAATTTGCCTTAGATATTCCATATGCAGTGCAGCAGGAATATTGGTGGTGTCGCAATTCCAGTACAGAAAATCTAGAGAAAAGGCCTCTTTATTTAAAAGATACATGCTTACATAATTTGACCAAATCAAATCATTAGCACGCAAAATACTGAAAACACGCACCATTTCATTGCCAGGAAAGTATCCGATTTTATTAATCCGCTTTTCTAAAAATTTCAACTGATCCTTGCAGATAAAGATTTTCAAATCACCCATCTTATCGAAATCGATAGGCGCAGCTAAAAGACTTAAGCTTTTTATAGGATTTTTGCTAGCTTTCTCTGCCAAATACCCTGCAAGCAATACAGCAGCAACACCACCTGTACAATACGCCAAAAGATTCAATTGATCTTGTTTAGAGACAGATAAAACTTTTTCGATTGCTTCCAGAACACCTTCAATAACATAATCCGATAGCCCATAATTTGCATATGACTCATCCGGATTAATCCACGATAGAACAAAGACGCTAAATCCCTTTTCAAGAGCCCAATTCACAAATGAATTCTCTTTTTGCAAATCAAAAATATAATATTTGTTGATCCACGGCGGAATCATTAAAAGAGGACGTTCATAAACCATTTCTGTTTTAGGCTTATAATAAATAAGCTGAAACAATGCTGTTTCATGAATAATTTTTCCTGGTGTAATCCCCAGATTATCCCCTACTTTGAAAGCTTGAAGATTAGTGAACATAGGCAAATTTAAGAAGTTCGAACTTGCTTTATCTTCTAGAAATTTCTTATAGCCCCCCATCAAGTTTTGACCCCGCGTACGAATAGTCTCTTTTAATACCTCAGGATTTGTAAATGGAGAATTAGTGGGCGCTAAAGCATCCATTAGGCTTCTTATATAAAACTCAATTTTTTCTTTAGTTTTTGGGTCAATTCCTTCTAAAGAATCAACAAGCTCTTGCATATAGTTACAATGCAAAAGATACGATTGCTTCAAATAATCAAAAAGGGGGAAATCTGTCCACTCAGCTGATTTAAAACGTCTATCGTTCCCTTTAGGCATAATGATTGGATCAACTTCCTGACCCTGAAAACGTTCAAGAGTGCGTTGATACAGTTCGTCTAAGTTATTTAGATACTTTTTTTGTTTAGTATCCCACTCCTCCGGCTTAACAACAAAGGTGTTGATAGTTCCTTTGTGCGCCTCGGCAAAAGTTTTAGCCATTATATCTTGGTTAAAGATATCAAAAGAGCTGGGTTGATCCTGTAGGTAAGTGGATATAAGGTTTGAATATATATCGTTTAGATTTTCCATGCACTTTTTGATAGACGGGTGCACATCCTCAAAAAAATTGGGGATTTTTTTACGCGATCTTCTTTTGTGTTTGGCCTTTCTAGCTTCGTGATATATTTGCTGATCACTATGAAGCATGCATTTCCCCTTGCTTACAACAGAATTCAACCATTGTTAATATTAAGAGGTAATCAATAAATAAAGTGTTAATAAACGGATTAGCATTTTTAAAGTTTTCTTGCTTTCTTCAAAAAAACCATCTATAAACTCTATAGCAGCGTGGCTAGGGCATAAGCCCGGGCATGCCTTTGTTGCTTATTGTTTAATTCTAGATTTAGAGAGATAAAAATGCCCAAGTTAAAAACAAAAAGTAGCGTAAAAAAACGCTTTCGCCTTACTGGCACTGGAAAAGTAAAAATAACTCCGGCGGGAAAACGTCATGGTATGCGTAAGCGCTCAAATAAATTCTTGAGGAATGCACGCGGCATGAAAATATGCGCAACTCCAGAGATTAAGCGCATCCGTACTTACTATTTTCACGTATAAGGAGTTATCATGGCACGAGTCAAAAGAGGCGTAACAACACACGCACGTCATAAAAAAGTTTTAAAGATGGCTAAAGGCTATCGCGGTCGTTCAAGCACTTGTTTCCGTCCAGCGATACAACGAGTTGAAAAAGCATTAACATATGCTTACAGAGACCGTCGCGTTAAAAGGCGTAATTTCAGAGCTCTATGGATTCAACGTATCAATGCAGCCGTTCGTGAATTGGGATTAACTTATTCTGTTTTCATGAATGCATTACATAAGAGCAACGTTGAAGTTGACCGCAAGGTTTTGGCTGATTTAGCAATGAATCAACCAGAAAGCTTCAAGGCCTTAGTTAATCAGGTAAAAAAAGCTGCTTAATCTTTAGTCGTTAGTATTTTAAGCCCACTATGCTCATAGTGGGCTTTTTTAATATTTTATTAATCTATTTTTGATTTAATAGACCCAGATTAAAATTTTTAAGTTCCGGGTTTATCATGAAAAAAGCACTATTATTTTCTCTACTCCTAAGCTCTACCTTTACTTATCTAAATGCCGCAGAGCCTACTACTGCTGCGGTTGAGCAAGCTGCAGCTTCAAATGAAGCCCCTATAAATAAGGAAGAAATTTTAGGAGGAAGGCCAGAGAAAAAATATAAAGCAATAGGTCTGGACGGTAAAGAAATTGAAGTGCAGTTTTCTGATAAATCTGCGCATCCTGGGCTTGTAACAAAAAAGCTTAAAATGCAAGACGGAGGGACTTACGATCCGAAAGGAAAGCAAAACTTCCCTTACATGGCAGGAGAAAAAATGCCTGAAGGCGCGGCCGTTGTCTATGTACTAAGAAAAGCTGACAACCCTGATGAGTTCAAATTAGCTTCTGCTGATGCAGATATTGGAAAATTCCCTGGATATACTGCAAATGATCCAAAAGAATACTGGATGTACAAAGATGAAAATAACTATCTATATCCTTATGTCGAAGAAGAAGATCCAAACGCCTCGCTAATTTTGGGGAAAAAAGCGAGCGTTTATGTTTATGAAGTGCCAGATTTTGAAACAACAGCACAACAAAAGAAAATTATAGAACTTGAAGAAAAAATAAAATCTGGCGGCTTTGGTGCGGCCCCTGGAGCAGCAGCACCAAGCACACCAGTTGCAAATTCCGCTGGTTCTCCATTTAGTGAAAAGTTTCAATTTGGAGAAGAATTGGTTGGAGGAAAGCATGTGGATTTAGTGCTTACTACCTCTGACCCTAAAGCAACAGAGAAAAATTTTGCTGAATTCAAAGAAGACTTTTTAAAATTATGCAGTGCGCATCCAAATGTAGCTGTTGCTATTTTTTCTTTAGCCTTAGAAGACGAAAGCGTTTTAGCTGAAGGAAAAGTTGAGAATCTAAAAACTATTCGCCTTTTTGATAAAGGAATAGCGGCAACATTGATGTTTTCTTCAGAAGTAACACCAGCACAAGCGCGTGCATTTGTAGAATCTTTAAAATTAACAAGCACAATGTCGCCAGACGATATTAAAAACTTACAAGAGGAGCATGCAAGAAAAGCTGCTGAATATGAACTAGCAATGAAAGCTTTAGAAGAAGAAAAGCGTAAAACTGAAGAAGCCCTGGAAGAAGCAAGAATAGCGGAAGAGCTTGCCGCTAAAATTCTTGATGAAAAAACTAGAGCAGAGATAGAAGCTCAAAAGGCTGCACAAGAAGTTCAAATAGCTACAGAAGTCGTTCAGAAAACTGAAGAAGAACTTCAACAGGAGAGAATGAAAGCAGCAAAGACTGAGGAAGAACTTCAGCAAACGCAAATAGAAGCAGCAAAAGTAGAGAAAGAGCTTCACCAAACACAGGCAGAAGCAATCAAAACAGAGCAAGAACTTACAGAAGAAAAAGCAAAGCTCGCAGAAGAAATTAAAGAGAAAAAAAGTGAAATTGAAGAGAAAAAAGATGAATTAGCGGAAGCTCATGAGAACCTGCATGAAGCACACGCTAACTTAAACGAACTTCATGCTACGATTGGCGAAACGAGTGCCGCTCTTCTCGACGCAACTACTAAACAGTCTACTACAGAGCAACAACAGGTTGCTGTCACTGAACCAGCACTAGCTGAGCAACATCAGGATGCAACCCACATCGTGGCGGCTGAAAATCAACAACCTGTAGAAACTCAACAACCAGTTGTCGCTGTACCAGTTGCTAATGAAGAGCAACATCAGGATGCAACACACATCGTGGCGGCTGAAAATCAACAACCTGTAGAAGCCCAACAACCAGTTGTTGCTGAACCAATTGATGCGCAACAGCATGAACTACACCAAGGTGAACCTGTAGTCGCTGTACCAGTTGCTAATGAAGAGCAACATCAGGATGCAACCCACATCGTGGCGGCTGAAAATCAACAACATAGTGATGTACCCGTTCAAGCTACTGCAGTGAATCCTTCTGAGCAACAACCTCCTGTTGTAAGCGCAACAGTAGTAGATAAGTCTCAAGAAACAAGTAAGGCTGCAGTTGGAGAAATTCCTGTTGCTACAGTGGTAGAACCAGAAAAACCAGCGGTAGCTCAACCAATTAATTTGGGTCAATCAGAAAAACCAGCTGCAGGACCATTAGAATTCTTAAATAAACACTTAGGACTAGGCTCTGAGCAGCAGCAACCTGCTGCCGCTGAACCAATTGCCTCTAATTAGTTCTTTTTAATTGATTCTCATGCACACCCTATATAGGGTGTGCTTTTATTTTATTCTTTTTCATCTCTTATTTTTAAACAATGAGAGCCCCATTAAAAGTCCAGCGATACTTACAACACAAAACATTATTTGAGCAACTGTACTGAGCTTTCCATCATAAAAATGTCCTGTTGTAAAAACTACCAAAGCAATGATAATAGCTCGCTTTGACATAATCAGTGATGTTGCGCTTCCCTTAATACTAGGAAAAATACTTAATGAAGCTGTAAAAATAACCGGGTAGAATAAGGCAAAGCCCACCGAAAACACACTAACTGAAATAGTTGTTATGAAGGCACCAGGAAACACTAAACTTCCTAACAAAAAACTTATCACCCCTATAATGCTTAGAGAGATCCCCATCACGGCGCATTGTAAACTAGTCATATATTTTAAAATAGCTCCAGAAAGCATACTAACAATAGAAAATGAAGATACAACGATGACTTGATGCATGGCATAATCATACAATGATAGTCCTAATGTTTGCCTGTATAAAAAAGGAGCACTGGTAATAAAGCTTAAGTAAGCCGCATACAATAAGCTAGGAGCAGAGCTTGTGCATAAGAAATAGTTACTTTTTAGCAAGATAAAACAATCATACTTTATTTGTTTTACTGTAACTCTTTTTTTGATTTTTAAGGTTTCTGGCAAAGCAAGGACAATAGCTATCCATGAGAATATACTGATGATTCCTACTACAGCATAATTACCTCTCCATCCAAAAACTTGATTCAAGTAGCAACCAAGAGCAGGAGAAATAGCCATAAAGCAAGTAAATGCAGCGTTCATTATACCAATAATCTGCGCTGATTTTTTCCCGCTATATGTGTCGGCAATCATTGCAAAAACCACAACAGCAGAGACAGAAGCTCCTATCCCTTGAAAAAAGCGTGCCTCTAATAATGAAAAAATTGTGGAAGCCCAAAAACAGCACAGAGCTCCTATCATCAAAACCGCATTGCCCAAAATCATAATAGGACGCCTACCATATGCATCTGATAACGGACCAACGATTAAAGATCCAATAAAAAATCCTAAAAAATTAATGCTAATTGTATGCTGCGCTAGAGATTCAGTTGTTTTAAAATATTCAATGAGATTTGGAAAACATGGCACTGAGATATCTATTTCTATACAGCATGCAATAAGTGAAATGATATATAACATTGGACGAATAAAATCCTTCATAGATTATCCTTTATGTAAAATAGAGATACGCTCACGTAAAAATTGAGCGACAGAATTAAGTAAGGAAAAAAGCTGAGAGCACAGCCAGTAAAAATATAGGCACATTCCTAAAAAATTACAATTGTTAATACTCTAAAGATGAGAGTTTCGTTATTTTAAAAAACATGCTTTGATGGTTGTCATTAATTTTTATAAATAAATTTTATGAAACCACTTGTTGCTATTGGAGCTGCTTTTCTTGATATTGTTGTACGCTGTTCTTCGCCGGATTTATCTGGTTATGGAAAGGAATTAAACGAAACGCGCTTTTTAACAAAAGATCAATTTTTATGCGTAAAAAAGCAAATGAAAAACCCTTTAATTATCCCAGGAGGATCTGCCGCGAATGCAACAGCTATATTTGCCAAATTAGGGGGGAAAGCTTTTTTTGGCACTACAATCGGCACAGATATCGAAGGAAAAATCTGGACAGAATCGTTGCAAAAATTAGGCGTAGATACAAATCCTTACGTTTGCACTTCAGAACCAACGGGTGGGTGTTTAGTATTCGTGCATCCTGATGGGCAACGCTCTATGCGCTCATATCCAGGAACTGAAAAAGTAGCTGAAAATAATTTACACAGCATTCCCATCACAAATGAATCTATAGTTTTTTTAGAAGGATACGGATTGAAAGGAAGGGACAAGGCAGCTGTTTATGTGAAAGCCCTAGAAAGAGCAAAAGACGAAGGAGCCTATATTGTTTTGAATGCTTCTGATCCTGTTTGCGTAAAAGAACAACGCCAATTATTTAGATCCCTTATAGAAAATACTGCTGATCTTATCATCATGAACGAAGAAGAAGCATGCGAACTTGTACAAGGCACCCTAGAAGATTGTATTGAATTTATAAAATCTATCAAAAAATGTGCCGTGATAACGCTGGGACCAACGGGCGCTATAGCTATATTTGGTGGTAATGTTTGGCATTGCACAACCAGAGATGTGAAAGTTATTGATACATTAGGTGCAGGAGATGGATTTGCAGGAGGATTTTTATATGGCCTAGCCTGTGGATGGTCACTTCCAGAATGTTTAAAACTAGGAAATTATATTGCCGCTGAAATTGTTTCCAGAATTGGCGGACGCGTCGAGGAAAACTTAACTCATATTGTAGCACAAAAAAAATATCAACAACTTCTTGCGATTCAGCTCGAACATGCTTAGAGAAAAACTGTTTGTAAACTTAAGGATAATAGTTCTATGAAAAAAAATTTACTTAAACGTTCCGTTCCAGGTTTTTCTTTAATAGAGATGTCTATTGTGCTGGTTATTATTGGCATTATTACAGGTGCCATTTTTAAAGGGCAGGAACTTTTAGATAGCGCAAAAGTTAGATCTGTAGCGCAAGA
This sequence comes from Alphaproteobacteria bacterium, assembly GCA_021298215.1. Lineage (GTDB taxonomy): Bacteria > Pseudomonadota > Alphaproteobacteria > Paracaedibacterales > CAITNM01 > CAITNM01. The sequence goes on along the minus strand of JAJTEE010000006.1, from coordinate 78,147 downwards.
TTTTCAGCAATATTCTTTAGCTGTAAGTAGTTATCAAGAAATGTATCATGCTCTACCAGGAGATGATTCAAAAGCTTCAATTCATTTTTCTGGAACAACCTCTGGAGATGGGAATGGTCAAATTACAGGAACAGAAGCGGATCTTTTTTGGCAACATTTGCATAAAGCTTCTATCGTTAGCAGCAATAAAAGTCCCACTTCAAAATTTGGCGGACAATATGTTATTGTATTTCAGCCCTTCCCAGAGATGTCAGGTCACTGGCTCATGCTAGCAAAAGAAGGAGAAGCTGGACTCCTAACACCCAAACAAGCTTTAAGCTTAAAACATAAAATTGACCAAGAAGATATAACAAACCCTAATCAAGGACAACTTGTTATAAAAGATGGCGCCGGTGCTTCTGGAAGATGTGTACGAAATGGTCACATCAATTTAGAAAATAAATCACCAGATTGTAGAGTTTATTACCGATTTTAATTTTATGCATGGATGGTTAATTTTAGATAAGCCGGAAGGAATCACTTCAACAAAAGCTGGAAGCATTATTAAGCGCATATTTGGCCAAAAAAAAATTGGCCATGCCGGAACGCTAGATCCTTTTGCTACAGGAATTTTACCTTTAGGTCTTGGTGAAGCCACGAAGACGATCCCTTTTTTAATGAACAGAACAAAAACCTATGATTTTGTTTTATCTTTTGGATCACAAACGACAACTGATGATACTGAGGGTGAAATTATTACGACTTCGCTTCATAGGCCTTCCACAGATGATATACAAAACGCACTGAAAAAATTCACAGGCCTTATTCAACAAATACCTTCTGCTTATTCTGCTATTAAGATTAAAGGCAAACCAGCTTATGCGAGAGCCCGCTCAGGTGAAAGTGTTGATATGCCTTCTAGGCAGGTTCACATATACAATCTTTCCCTCAACAATTACGATGGTGAAATGGCCTCTTTTACCGTTACTTGTGGAACGGGAACATATGTGCGCTCATTAGGGCGTGATCTAGCCCTTCATCTCGGCTCTGCTGGTCATTTAACTATGCTTAGAAGAACGCGCGTAGGTAATTTTAGTACCGATGATGCGATTTCTCTCGAAAAAATACAAAAAATCGGCAATACTCCACTCACTTGCTTTTTATTACCGATTGGATCTGTTCTGGACGACATCCCGGCAGTATCTGTATCGATTCAAAAGGCTAATAAGATCCGGCATGGACAAGCCGTTGAAGTATGTGAAAGCGATTGCTTGAGTACCTCAACTTGGTGCGATGAAATACTTGTTGCCCTTGGTCATGTGAAAGACAATATGTTTTATCCGGATCGTGTGTTTAACATTTAAGCTATAGAGGAACATTCGATGTCGATTAGTCCAACACGCAAACAAGAAGTTATTAAAGAATTTGCAACAAAATCTGGAGACACAGGATCTCCTGAAGTTCAGATTGCGATTATATCTGAGCGCATTAAAAATTTGTCTGAACATATGCAAGAGCACAAGCACGACTTACACTCTCGCCGCGGATTGTTAATGCTAGTGGGTCAACGTCGTCGCTTGCTTGATTATTTGAAGCGCGTTAATGAAAATCGCTATCAAACACTCATTCAGCGTTTAAGTATTCGCCGCTAAGTCTGTGCAGAAAACCAAAACTTTATTTTATAAACACGTAATGGAAGCCCATAATGGTGCTTCCATTTACCATTTTAATACTCAAGGAATTTTATGTTTAATATAACACGCGAAGAAATGGAATGGGCAGGCAGAAAGCTTGTTCTCGAAACAGGAAAAGTTGCCAGACAAGCAGACGGCGCTGTGATGGCAACATACGGCGGCACAACTGTTCTCTGCACAGTTGTAGCTCAAAAGGAAGCAAATCCAGATGTTGATTTCTTCCCTTTAAGCGTACATTACCAAGAAAAAACTTTTGCTGTAGGTAAGATTCCTGGTGGTTTTTTACGTCGCGAAGGCAGGCCTTCTGATGCAGAAACTTTAAAATCACGCTTAATTGATAGACCTATCCGCCCTTTATTTCCAGAAGGCTTTCGCAATGAAGTACAAATTATTTGTACCGTTTTAGCGTATGACTTTGAAAGTGACACTGATATTGCGGCACTTATAGGAGCATCAGCAGCGCTTGCCATTTCTGGCGTGCCTTTTCAAGGTCCAGTAGGAGCAGCAAAGGTTGGATACATTAACAAGAAGTTTGTACTTAATCCAACTCCAGATGCAATGAAGGATTCTGGATTAGATTTGGTTGTAGCCGGGACAAAAGAAGGCGTATTAATGGTAGAATCTGAAGCAAAAGAGCTACCAGAAGATGTAATGTTAGGTGCAGTAGAATTTGGGCATGAGAGTTTTCAGCCAGTTTTAAAACTTATTGAAAAACTTGCTAAAAAAGCTGGAAAAACCCCATGGGAATTGCCTACAGTAGCTGTTGAAGCTACCGATATTGCGAAAAAAGTTGCAAAAATAGCGGAAAAGGATTTGCGTAAAGCATATAACCTCAAAATCAAGCAAGACCGTTACGCTGCAATCGATGCCGCAAAACAAAAAGTTACAGAAGAATTAGCTCAATTCGTAGAAATTAATCCAAAGCTTATAAGCAGTGCGTTTAAAGATTTACAATCAGCCATTTTACGCGGCGACATTTTAAATGAACAAAAAAGATTAGATGGTCGCGGTCTAGATGATATTCGTCCAATCATTGCAGAAGTGGGCGTTCTACCACGTGCTCATGGAAGCGCATTATTTACTCGTGGCGAAACTCAAGCTTTGGTTGTAGCAACACTTGGCACAGGGCAAGATGAACAAATCATCGATGCTTTAGAGGGTGAATATAAAGAACGCTTTTTACTTCATTACAACTTTCCTCCTTATTCAGTTGGAGAAGTTGGTCGCCTAGGCGGTGTTGGTCGCCGGGAAATTGGTCATGGAAAATTAGCATGGCGCGCAATTAATCCATTGATTCCTTCAAAAGAACAATTTGCTTATACACTTCGCGTTGTATCAGAAATTACTGAGTCTAATGGCTCGTCTTCAATGGCAACCGTTTGCGGGACATCACTTGCATTAATGGATGCAGGAACTCCTTTAGCTAAACCTATTGCAGGCATTGCTATGGGTCTTATTAAAGAAGGAAAAAAATATGCTGTATTAAGCGATATCCTTGGAGACGAAGACCATTTAGGAGATATGGATTTTAAAGTTGCCGGTACTAGTGATGGAATCACCGCTTTACAAATGGACATTAAAATTACAAGCATTACAGCAGCCATTATGAAGGAAGCTTTAGCTCAAGCAAAAAAAGGCAGACTTCATATCTTAAAAGAGATGTCGAAAGCCATCGAATATTCGAGGGGACAGTTAAGCACTTATGCACCTAAAATGGCAACGTTCAAAATTAATCCTTCAAAAATTCGTGAGGTCATTGGTTCTGGAGGGAAAGTAATTCGCGAAATTTGTGAAACTTCTGGGGCAAAAGTAGATATCGAAGACGATGGTCAAGTAACCGTTGCAGGCGTTGCCCAAGAAGCGATCGATATGGCGACAAAGATGATTCAAAACATCGCTTGCGATCCAGAGGTTGGCCATATTTATGAAGGCAAGGTAGTTAAAGTTGCGGAATTTGGTGCCTTTGTCAATTTCATGGGGCGCGATGGTCTAGTGCATATTAGTGAATTAGCTCCTACACGTGTTAATAAAACTGAGGATATTGTGAAGCTTGGAGATATTGTTCAAGTTAAAGTTCTTGGTTTTGATGATCGTGGAAAAATAAAACTAAGTATGAAAGCGGTTAATCAAGACTAATCTGATTATTTCTGAAAAGAGCCGCTAATTGTTAGCGGCTCTTTTTTTATCTGCAATAATCAAATTAATTTTTCCTGCATTTGCACTGAGCTGACACCAACCTCCTACAGGAAATGTGATGATTGGAGTTGAATGGCCAAAATCTACATTTGAAATAATTGGTATATTTCTTAATTTTATTTTTGTTTCAATAATATAAATAAGCTTTTCTTTTGTCATTCTAAAATTTGTTTCAAATCTACCAAATGCAATAGCCTGTACACCCTCAAAATCAGGAGCCTGTGTTAGTGATTCAAGATTACGTTCAAATTCAAACACGTCAAGACCATTAGTATGATTTGCAACCTCTTCTAAAAACAAAATCACCCCATATAAAGAAGGCATATAAGAAGTGCCTCTAAGCAACTGCAATGTGCCAAGATTGCCACCGATGATTTTTCCTTCAGCATACCCTGAATGAATAATTTCTATCCCTGGATTTTCCTGAAATGTTCTATTTTCTTGATCCAAATACCATGTGGCATCAGAAGACCATTGTTTAGAAGACTCAATATTAATGGCGCCCTCCTCAAACAATGCTTTTTTAAAATACTGCTTCGTGTACTCAAGACCTTTTTGCATAGCAAAGGTGCTAAAATGAGGACCTGAATAACCAACAAGACCTGTTTTTGCATAAATAGCATTTGATAAGGCTGTAATATCTGAAAATCCGCATAAAATTTTTGGGTTTTTCGCAATCAATCCATAATCAATTTCTTCTAAAAGTTGATTAGAATTATACCCACCAAGAACAGTTAAAATGGCTTTTATGTTTTTATCGGCAAATGCTTCATGAAGATCTTCAAGTCGCGATTGCTTAGATGAAGAAAGCATCATATCTTTCTCATACACATGGCGACCAAAACTTATGTTCAAACCGATTTCTTCAAGAATTTTTATAGAGTGCTGTATATTGTCTTCTGATACAACTTGCAAACTTCTTGCTGGAGCAATTATTCTGACTTCATCTCCTATTTGCAATTTCTCAGGTATCACAAGTGGTCTGGCCTACTCATAAATTGTTAGCTCTTTAAGCTTTAAGATAACCGTCAATCCTTCGCCCCATGTTGTTTCCATGGCATAAATAACTCCAGTAGAAAATACATCCAAGCTAATATCTTCATAATCTGCTAATGAATCTGTTGATTGAATATCATACAAAGCTTCTTCAAGGTGCCAAACTTTATTTGAAGGCAGAAGCTCTATCTTTTCTGGAGATTCTTTCAAGGGCGTAATCACTGTATTTACACGCATCGGCGCTTGTATTTCATAGGTTGCATCAAAAACAATTTGGTCAGGCAAAACAGATTTATTGTCTTCTATTGTTTCAAGAATTTTTCTGAGGTACCCAAGAGGAAAAATAATAAGTTGATCAGCTATAAATCCATCCATTTCAGGTTTCCGAAAATATACCCTCCACCCTCCTTCTTCGGTAATTTCTGCATTTCCTTGCAAAAGAGATTCTGAAGCACCGTCACGGAAATTTTCAACATGGAAATCAACTTCTGTTGGGGATTCCCAAGAAGCAACGTTTCGTTCAAGAGTTGTTGTTGTTCCATCGTGATAATGAATTTGGACCTCTAAATTTTGCTTATAGGTCCAACCTTCCTTCATCTGAACAACCTCTATTACACTCTTACCTGTAACATCTTTAATGGTTATATCTTTGGGTTTCTTGTGAGGATGAAGCCCTACTGTATAAGTCGCCTTATGCGGCATAAGCTTAAAAGCCTTTGGCTCTTCTGGATTAATAGGCGTTTCTTTTTTTGAAGAATTTCTTTCTTCCACATCATTAGGTTCTTCTGCCTCTGCTTTATTTGTAGGTACAATTTTTTCTTGAGCTTGCATTGCTTCTTGATGCGCGAACAGACCCCCCGCGTTCACATGGAGAGACACGACAGAGAAAATAAATAGAGCGTAGAAACGGCCCACGGGATAAAAATTTATAGCTTAACGTTAGTAGTTTATCAAATGTTTCTCTTTTTCCTGCTATTCATTTCACTCTTGCCTAATATTTTTGATGAACCGTTGTTATTTAAGCACGGTTTTCTTGCTCTACCTAATCAATCTATTGTTAAGACTTATATTTTTCTACAGTTTTAGTAAAAATCAGAAGTGCACAGTAGAAAGCTAGGGATATCACCATAAAAAAAACAGAAAATTACCTAGAAAAATTTTTAACGCTTTTTATCGCGATAAGTTTTTGGTTTTTTATAGCAACACTTCCGCCATTTAGAATTGGTATATGGATTGATTCAGAATGTGTTTTAGTTTTTGCGCATTTTGTATTGACCATCATTGGTCTATGTTTAGTTGCATTGAGCTTTTTCAAAAAGGAATTTTATTGCTCAAACCATACACTGGTATTTGCAGGCCTTTCTGTTTTCTCGCTAATTGTAACTTCATGGGCAAGTAATCCTACCCTACATCATTTTGGCAGCCCCTTGTTAGGAGAGGGGTCCGTTTTGTTTTTTGGTTTATCCACTCTTTCATTAGCGCTAGATAATATATCAAAAAAAAATCCTATCTATTATTCTGCTATTGCTGCAGGAATTACAGCAGGTACTCTAGTTTTTTTGCATCATCCTCAACATGGATTAAATATCAATGCTAATTGGCTACCGTATGCTTTTGGAGCATTTTTAGCGCCCATTTCTTTATGCATTTATGCAATCCGCTTAAAAATTAAAAGCTCGATTCTACAAAGAATCTTACTTTTTTTAAGTTGCGGCTTGTTATTTTTATCTCATAATAAAACCGCTTGGATTGCTGTTTTTTTATGTTTAGGTATTTGGCCTATTATCAAGAATCGACATGCTATTCAAAAATATTTATGCCTTAGCATTCCTTTTATAAGCGCTATGTCATTGTTCGTTCTAGGCAGATGGCTACCTAGCTTAGAATCAAGAAAATTAGCATTGCAAAGCTATTTGGTTGCTTGGCAAGATCGTCCATTAAAGTTAGCTACTGGCAATGGTTGGGGGTATTATTTTGAAAATTTGCAAAAACAAATACTTGATCTTCCCGTATCTTTTTTTGATAACAACTCATGGAAACCAAGTTGGGATGGAATTGATCGGCTAGATTTCCATTGCATGCATTTGGGTACTGAAGCTTTATTTAGTTTGGGAATCATCGGCTTGATTCTTTACTTATGCTTACTTGCCATACCATTTTCTGAGAAAGCTTCTAAGAAGAATAGACTTCATTTATTTTTATACACAATACTTTTTGGGTGCCTAACATCTACATGGTTCACTCTAATTTGTGTGTGGCCTTTTTTTATATTAGGTTTTTCTGTATTCAATCAACCCAGAATAAAAACTACCCAAATATCTGCCCTCATTACCTGGCTCTTTTTTAGTGCAATTCTATCCGGTCACGCCGCAATAACCTATTGGCAAACTGCTGTTTTGTATCCATCAAATCAACAATCTATCTTCTATAAATTTACTCATAGCAAAAAATTCCCAACATCTGTTGATCTAAAAAGACCTTACAATTATAAGGGAATGCATCTTGGACATTTCGTTTTAGCTATTTTAAAAAAAGTAAACTCCTCCAATCTGCCACTAATAACAATGAAGGAACTTGATCTGGCTTTTAGGATTTATGAAGCAAATAATAGTCCTCTAATTCTCGATGTAGCTCTGATGCATGGGATACAATATTTTGAAAGATCTGCCCTTGAAAAACAGCATCTTTGGGATAGTGCAGCAGCTGCTATTGAACAAAAAGCACCAAAAAGAAGTGACTTATTGGTTTCATATGTGCAAGCTCTCATTGAAAGCAATCAACTGGATAAAGCTAAAGATTTTATAAAAAGAATGTATGCAAAAAATTCGCATGATCCTTTTGCATTATGGCTTGATGGCTTGTATCTCATTCATAATAAAAATATTGAGCAAGGAAAAGCTCTCATGCGGCAATCCTTACGCCAACATATTGATAAGTGGATATATATCCCTGAGAGTTTAAAAACAAAGATTAAAGAAGAGCTTTCTCCCTCGCTCTAATCAAAATTGAGTTTCTCTCTGGTTATGAATATGCACGACGATAATATCGAAAAAATACTAAGAAAACCGGAGTTCACTAAATTTTTCAAGGAGAAAATCGTCATAGTCAGCTTTTAAAAGTTGCGTGAAATATTCCGGTGCTAAAGCAGAATTATGACTAAAGCAATCTTGGAAGGTTTCTCGCATCGGAACCGTTAATAAAATATGTCGTGTTATCACTGTTTTTCCTTGATATGTAACAAAGCTGTAAAAATCTTCATTTTTAGTATGGTCCAATCCAGCAATCTTAAAATTATCTGGTGATGCAATACCTCCGTGTGGATATACTGAGCCTTTTTCATTCAGTAATACCTGCCCATTTGCACGACAAACGAAAACACTCACGCCCATATAATTTTTATTCATTGCAGGAAAGAAATCTGTGTATGCGTGCGCTCGCAATTCTACTGGAGTTCCATTCCAAGGATTATCCTGCACGTTTAAAAAAAATTGATATTCATGACCTAATAATTCAAGTCGAGATCTAATAGTTTCAGGCAGCATATCCGTTACCAATTCTGGATTGTACTTAATAACAAGTGGGTGCGCTACACACATAAATGCTTTATCACCTATAACATCGTTAGGATTATAAGGATGACAATTTACTGCCAACGCTAAATTCATATGAGGATATAAAGTAGAGTGGCACTCAACATTTGTTTGCCTTGGCCCCATAAAAGTATCAATAGTTTGCAGTGGATCTAAAAAACCTACATCACCTGATGCAAAACAAACTGTAAAAAATTTTACCAAAACAATAAAATTAATAAAAATCTTCATTTCATGATTACATTAGAAATTATTAAATTATTTTACCGACATAAAATTAAATTCCCGTTAATCAAGAAAAATTTTATAAAATTTGATAGCTATAAGTGGATTTTTTACTTTGCTTCACTAAGAAGATATCAATCTCTGAGAATGCGTATGTTTTTCTTTTTATTATTTACGTGTTTTTTATTAACAAGCTGTAGAGATATGGTTAATCATCATCCAGTTATGCCGACATTAAATAAAAAGGAAGCAAAAGAACTTGTACAACCATTAGAAACTAATCCCAAACTTTTAGTCGAAAAAAGCGGAACGTCACCAGAAACACCAAAAATTCCCAAGGAAATGCAGCAAAGAGTTTGCATATCCGTATCTGAAAGCATTCCCCTTAAAAGTGTTCTTGTTGAGCTTGCACGACAAGCAAATATTGACCTACAGCTCGATCATTCTATAGACGCAAAAGTTATTTTTACCGCGCAAAATACCCCTTTCATTGACGTCATAAAATCAATATGCGAAATGGCAAAGCTGCGTTATGACGTAGTGAATAATTCCATTCGCATAGAAAGAGATACACCTTATTCTCAAAATTATAATGTTCAGTTTTTAAGCCTATCTCGCATAAGTGAGGATCAACTGGCAGTCGCCTCTGATGTATTTTCGAGTGTTGGACCTGCAAAAAGTAATATCAACGACAACATTTCAAAAAGTGCTTTAAAAGCAACCGCAAAAAATGATTTTTGGGAAGAATTAGAACAAAATCTAAAAGCAATTCTCGAATCTGAACCAGAAAAAGGCTCTTATTCTATTCATCGACAAGCAGGGCTTGTTACAATTCGAGCCAATAGAAAACAACACGAGCAAGCGCATTCTTATCTAGAGAAATTAAAACGTATAGCTAGCTGCCAGGTTTTAATTGAAGCAAAAATTATAGAAGTCACTTTAAAAGATGAATATAGAAGCGGAATCAATTGGCAAATTATTGATTCAAAAAATGATTTACAACTTAACGCAAGATTTGGCGACATCGCACAAAAAGGATCATTCCTTGATCCAACATCTGCTCAAACAAATATGATTAGTTTTGGAGCAAGTGGATCGAAATTTTCAGCGATCTCCAATTCATTGCAAGAGTTTGGTTTTGTGAGAACTTTATCAAGTCCACGTATCACCGTTATGAATAATCAAACAGCCATACTAAAAGTTGCTCAAAACAAAGTATATTTCAGGCTGAACTATGACAAAATCTATAATTCTTTAAACAATAGAGAAAATACAACTGTTTCCAGTGATATTCAAACTGTACCTATTGGCTTAATCATGCTGGTGCAACCATCGATTGATCTTAATACTGGAGAAATCTTATTGTTTTTAAGACCAAGTATTTCTCGATTAACCCAAACCGTAGCAGACCCTGCTATTGATATTGCCTTTAACTCCTCGATAAATATTGACTCAAATAAGCTTACTTCGCCCACTCAGTCGATGATTCCCGTTGTGGAGGTAAGAGAAATTGATTCTGTTTTGCGACTACATAACAAAGAAATGGCTATTTTAGGTGGGCTTATGGAAGTGCGTTCTTCTCATCACGAACAAAATCTACCTGGTTTAGAAAGTATACCGTTAGTACGAGATTTAACTGGCAGCATAGCTGAAGGAGATACAATTGTTGAACTTGTTATTGTATTAAGAGCAACTATCGTAGATAATGGTTCCAAGATAGATGAGGCAGATCATCGCTTAATTAACAAGTATATATCTGATCCTCGACCATTTTAGAGACTAATTTCGGTGACCTTTAGAAATTTTAAAGCTATATTTTTTGATTGGGACAATACGTTAGTTGATACCTGGCCTGTTCTTCTTGATTCCAGCAATGCTGTTCTTAGACACTTTGGAAAATCTGAAATCAGTTTGGAAGAAGTCAAGATTCGTGCACGCCTTTCTTCACGCGAAAGCTTTCCTGAGCAATTTGGAGAAAGTTGGGAAGAAGCTTTATCAATTTTTTATAAAGCAATTGATGCCAACAAGGAAAATATTAAATTATTTGATGGGGCAGCATCTCTTATAGAGTCATTGAAAAAATCCAATAAAATTGTTGTTATCATTAGCAATAAAAAAAAAGATCTATTGCGATCCGAAGTAAAAAGATTTGGTATTTCAAACGACTTAATTTTGGGGTCTGGGGATGCGACCTTTGACAAACCCCATCCCGAAATGGGAATAATTGCTCTTAAGCACTTTCAATTACAGCCCAACGAGGTTGTGTATGTAGGAGACAGCATAACGGATTGGAATTTCGCCAAAAATTTAGACATGCCAGCTATTGCCATTGGTGATGAAGCTTACGAAGGTCCGCTTTTAGCAAGATTTAGCTCTATTAATGAATCAATGCAAGAATTCATATCTTAAGAAAGATACAGCCATGCACACCTCCATTTTTATCCTTGGTTTTTCAATTTTTGCCATGTTTTTTGGCTCCGGGAATCTTGTCTTTCCCATGAAAATTGGCAGCGCATGCCTTGGTCATTGGAGTCTCGGCTTTTTAGGTTTACTTATTAGCGGCATTATCATTCCCTTTGCTGGCGTTTTTGCCATAAAACGCTATCAAGGTTCGTATGATCGTTTCTTTGAGGAGCTTGGATTCGGAGCAAATATAATTATTCCTCTTATTTTATTGTCTCTTTTAGGTTCTTTTGGTGTCGTTCCTCGTTGCATCACTGTTGCTTTTGGAGGATTTCATGTGCTTGAACCCCATATACCCTTGTGGATATTCTCCGCAATATTTGCGTTCACTTGTTTCCTAGTAGGCCTCAAGGATACAAGCATGTTAAATATAATTGGTAAATTTATGACACCCATTAAGCTTGGAACTTTAAGTTTAATTATTATTGTTGGAGTAATAAAAGCACCACCATTTTTATCTTCACCTCATTCAATTGAAAGTGCTTTTGAGCTTGGGCTAATCGAAGGCTATCAGATAATGGATCTTATCGCAGGATTCTTTTTTTCAGCACTTATATTCAAGCATGTTGAACAGCAGTGCGCGAAAAATACAAGCTCTAAAGTTATATTTTGGACTTCAGCAAAAGCAAGTTTTATTGGTGCCACTGTTATCGCATTAGCGTATGGAAGTTTAGTGTATTTAGGAGCCACTTATTCAAGTGTTATTCAATCCGTGTCACCGACCGAAATGCTGCCTACTTTAACAAAACACTTACTTGGTCACTATTCTACATTTATCATAGCTTTGGCCATGGGCTTTTCATGCCTTACCACTGCCACCGCTTTAAATAATCTATACGCTAGCTTTTTGCACAAAACTCTTAAGCTAAAGGATAAGAATTTTAGTTACATCTTAGCGATCACCAGCGGCATTTCCTTTATTTTATCCTTGCTTGATTTTACCGGAATATCAGCTTTCTTAACGCCAATTCTTGTCATTATTTATCCCGGATTAATTGTTTTTACTATAATGTCTTTAATTTATCCGCACCCACATATTTTAAAAAAACTAGCTTTTTATGGCACAACAGCCGCTGTAATTATTTTAAAATTAATTTGAAATCAAAATCTTGATTCTTTCGTCGTGTCAAAGTACATTACGATAACAATTAGTAAATTTGTAAAATCATGTTTTCTCGTCTACTTGGCTACCTTTCTGCAGACATGGCTATTGATTTAGGCACTGCAAATACTTTGGTATATGTAAAAGGAAGGGGCATCGTTCTAAATGAACCTTCAGTTGTTGCTATAGCAAATCGAGATGGACGCCAGCATGTATTAGCTGTAGGCGAAGAAGCAAAAATGATGGTAGGACGCACACCTGGTGGCATTCAAGCGATTCGTCCCTTACGAGATGGAGTTATTGCCGATTTTGAAGTAGCTCAAGAAATGATTAAGCACTTTATAAGAAAAGTACACAATCGTCGTAGCTTTGCGGCTCCTCAAATTATTATTTGCGTTCCATCAGGTTCAACACCTGTGGAGCGTCGTGCCATCCAAGACGCTGCTGAAAGTGCAGGAGGTCGTCGCGTATTTTTAATTGAAGAACCAATGGCAGCAGCTATAGGAGCTGGGATGCCAGTTACTGAACCTACCGGATCAATGGTTGTTGATATTGGAGGCGGAACTACAGAAGTTGCTGTTTTATCTTTAGGTGGTATCGTTTATGCAACCTCTGTTCGAGCTGGCGGCGACAAAATGGATGAATCTATTATTAATTATATTCGTCGTACACATAATTTATTAATTGGCGAAGCAACCGCTGAAAAAATTAAAAAAACAATTGGTTCAGCTGTTGTTATGCCAAATAGCAAGGAAAGCGTATTGGCCATTAAGGGAAGAAGTCTAGTTAATGGAATTCCAAAGGAAATTGAGGTTAGCCAAAAACAAATAGCTGATGCTCTCTCAGAGGTAGTTGCTGCAATTGCAGGGGGCGTTAAAACTGCTTTAGAGTGCACAGCGCCAGAATTAGCAGCGGACATCGTTGATAGGGGTATTGTGATGACAGGTGGCGGTGCATTATTAAAAAATCTTGATAAAGTTATATCAGACGCTACAGATGTCCCTGTTTTTGTTGCAGAAAATCCTTTAAATTGTGTGGTACTTGGAACAGGTCGAGCACTCGAAGAAATGGAAGCTCTACGAACTGTTTTAGTAAATTCTTACTGATTGACGCTAGTAAGTGCGCAGGATTTTAATCCTTTTTTGTACCGCAGCAGTCCTGTACTTAAGTACTAGCTACTGGTATTTACCTAATAGCCCGTATTCGCATTATGCATTACAAAATATATCTTCAACATTCTTGCACTCTATAGGCGCCATCAATAAAGTTGTCCGAAGAATTTCTAAAGGTTACGAAAATACTAAATATTGGTTTTTATCTCGAGCTGAGTTAAATAAGCGTTTAAGAAAAATGGAAACGCTGGAAAGCGATCTTCAACAAGCAAAGCTAGAAGTAAACGTAAACCAAAAAATTATTGCTCAATTGCGTCCGCTAACAAATTTTAACTTTCCTAAACAGCTTCATAAAGTTTCAGTAAGAGTTTACGGTTGCCCGATAGGGTTTTATGATGCTCAGATTATTACATCCAATATTGAAGCTGCAACCATAAAAAAAGATGACGTAGCAATTAGCGAGAAAGGATTGGTTGGTAGAGTCGTTGAAACCTCAAATACAATTTTACGCGTTATGTTGATCACGGACATAACATCTCGGGTGCCTGTAAAGATTCTAGAGACCGGAGAAAATGCTATCGCTATTGGAAATGGCAGCTCAACAATGTCTTTAGAATACCTACAAAGCAAAGAGACTTTAAGGAATAATTTTAAACGCCCCCCTGCTGTCGGAGATGTTTTAGTAACATCAGGTGTTGGTGGAATTTTTCCACCAGACATCATGGTTGGAAACATTACAAGCATTAAAGATGAGCTTATCACTGTTAAACCTTTTGTGACATTTCAAACTCTTGACGTTGTCTGTATACTTTATGATCCATTGGTACTATAGATTTCTCCCTTTTTTGCGGCGCTTTACATTTTTTGCGATATGTAATTTTTTTGATGTGTTTATTTTATTTCAAGGAATGGGTTTACGTTTACAAACTGCATTGATCGTCTTCTATCGGTGGGTTTTGTACACTCCCCAACGCCGTGATTTATTGATTTTTATGCTGTTTGGCATATTTTGGGATGGAATTTTTCATGTGCCTTTTGGATTACATAGCTTCCTAACATTAGTAACATTTATTATACTGCATACTCAGAAGCGCTATCTTCAAACAAATCATCAATATATAAGATGGCTTATTTTCTTAGGAGTTTTGGTTTTGTCAAATCAAATTGAATATGCATTACATTTATTATTGAATCAGCAAATTGCATTTTCATTCATGGTGATCTTAAGCGTATTCCTTACTGGTTCATTATATCCGCTTATTTTTAAATTTTTGCAGCACCATGATCAATGAACAATTTGGGCCTATTTTTAAACGAAGAAGTTTTATTTTAGGATTGAGTAAAAGCATCCTTATAACTGGACTTTTAGGGCGTCTGGTTCACTTGCAAATTTTCAACCGCGATCATTACCGCACACTAGCAGATCGTAATAGGATCCAAACACGTTTTATCACTGCACCAAGAGGACAAATTATTGACAATGTGGGAAAGCCATTAGCCATCAATCAAAATGTTTACAGATGCCTCATGACCCCCTATCCACAATTAAACATTGAAGAAGAGTTAGGTATTCTAGAATCCATATTAAGCTTAAGCCCTAAACAAATTAAAGATTTAAGAGATCAACTTACTCATCAATCGAAAATCGCCACAATTATCAAAGAGAATCTAACTTGGGATGAAATAGCAGCGCTACAACTAAAACTCCCTGACTTGCCTGGTTTACTAATCGAAAGATCACAAATACGACAATATGTGTATCCAGAAATTTTATGCCATACTATTGGTTATGTTGCGCAAGCATCACAAAAGGACTTAACAGAGCACAACTTAGACCCTATACCAGGCTTACGAATCGGCAAGAATGGATTAGAAAAAACATTTGAAAATAGTCTATGCGGCTCTCCTGGTTTTCAGCGCGTCGAAGTAAATGCAAAACGACGTATCGTTCGGATTATAGACAATACTCCGCCGAAGATAGGGCAAGATTTGCAAACAACTCTTAACTTTGAGCTGCAAGAAAAAATTATACAAATTTTAGAGCCTCATCGCAATGCAAGCGTAGTGGTGATGGATGTCAATACAGGCGCCATAAGAGCGATGGTTTCAAAGCCAGGGTTTGACAGTAATCTTTTTGTAAAAGGCATTCAAAAAGACGTTTGGAAAAGCCTTTTAACGCACGAAGACAATCCTCTTATCAATAAACCATTGGCAGGACAATACGCTCCCGGATCAATTTTCAAGATGATGGTAGCATTGGCAGGCTTATATGATAAAGCTATTGATAGAGATACGCAGGTATTTTGTCCTGGTCATTTTAATTTAGGATCACATACTTTTCACTGCTGGACATGGAATAGAGGCGGACACGGCACCGTAAACCTAGAAAAAGCAATCGCAGAATCTTGTGATGTGTATTTTTATAATGTGGCACTAAAAATTGGTGCTTTAAAAATGGTCGAGATGGCTTCTCGTTTTCATCTCGGTCAATTAACAGGCATTGAATTGGATGGCGAAAAGAAAGGACTAATTCCAAGTCTGGAGTGGGCAAAATTTCGCAAAGGTTTTTTCAAACAAAAAGGACAAGCTTTAAATATTTCAATCGGACAAGGGGTTGTGCTCTGTACACCGTTGCAAATGGTTCGAATGATTGCAATGCTTGTAAATGGAGGAAAAATTCTTACTCCTTATTTAGTTGAGAAAAACTCCCATCAAATACCAGAAAAATTTGTAGAGGGCATAGATCCAAGTTGGCTTGAATGGATTCAGCAAGCAATGAATAAATGTGTAAATGATCCAAGAGGCACGGCCAGCAGAGCAAATTTAAAGTTAAACGATTGGACATTCGGTGGTAAATCAGGAAGCGCACAAGTTTGTCGCATAACAATGCAACAACGAGCAGATGGAACTTATAAAGATCTCCCTTACCACTTAAAAGATCATGCTATATTTGTGGGCTACGCTCCTATAGAAAAACCTCAGCATGCGGTAAGTGTAGTTATTGAGCATGGCAAGAGTGGTGGTGGAGTTGCAGGCCCCGTTGCGGGAGAAGTTTTGAACGCGGCAAGGCATTTATATGTTTAATTTTAGACGTTTACTTTATGTTAATCGCACCATTATCGGTGTTATTTTGGCCATTGTTTTTATTGGGCTTATAACTTTATTTTCCGCAGCAAATGGCAACATTAATCCCTGGGTTACCAAACAATTCTTAAGATTTATTTTAGGCGTTATGATCTTTGGAGTCATTGTCGCGAGCGACCTTCGTTGGTGGATCCAAAATGCTTATTTAATATATCTCATTATTTTAATAATGCTTATTCTTGTTGAATTTTTGGGATTTGTAGGCATGGGAGCACAACGATGGCTTGATTTTTATTTTTTCAATTTGCAACCTTCTGAATTGATGCGAGTTGCCTTAATTTTATGTTTAGCGCGTCACTTTAGCCTTTTAGAAGTCGATGAAGTTCGGCATCTTAAAAATCTTATTTTTCCTTTATTATTAATTTTTATCCCTGTGTTGTTAGCTATGCGCCAGCCAGACCTTGGTACCGCAATATTGTTATTAAGCTCAGGCCTCTCTATATTTTTTGTTAGCGGTGTACCTTGGTGGTTTTTCGCAACTGGATTTTGTGCTGTAGTTTGCGCAATACCTGTTTTATGGAATTTTCTATATGATTATCAAAAAAAACGCATCC
Source organism: Alphaproteobacteria bacterium (assembly GCA_021298215.1). Taxonomy (GTDB): domain Bacteria; phylum Pseudomonadota; class Alphaproteobacteria; order Paracaedibacterales; family CAITNM01; genus CAITNM01. The sequence goes on along the minus strand of JAJTEE010000006.1, from coordinate 61,092 downwards.
TCATTTTCTTAAACCCAGAAAGTGACCCAGCTCATGCCGGATATCATATTTCACAATCCAAAATCGCATTAGGCTCCGGAGGATTTTTTGGGAAAGGATGGCTAAAAGGTACCCAAAGTCATTTGAACTTTCTGCCGGAAAAACAAACCGATTTTATCTTTACTATGTTTGCAGAAGAGTTTGGTTTATTTGGCTGTATCATTGTTATTGTTCTTTTTAGTATACTGCTTCTATGGGGTTTTACTGTAGCTGATCATGCAAGACACAAGTTTAGCAAGCTTGTAGCGATTGGAATTACTACCACATTATTTTTGTATGTGTTCATTAATATCAGCATGGTGATGGGCTTACTTCCTGTAGTAGGAGTACCATTACCGTTTATGTCTTATGGAGGGACAGCCATGATCACCTTAATGCTAAGCATGGGAGTACTTGCAAATATTTCAATTCCCGGCACCAAAAAATATATTGAAAAATGAATATAGACGTTGTTGATCTCAAAGAATTTTATAGATCCGCTTTGGCAGAAAAAGTGAAAAGCATTATTAAACAAATGCTTACTTACTTGCGAAAAAATAATATAGGAAAAAGAACTTTATTTGTAGGATTTGGCGCTCCATATGGCAACATAAATAAAAATGAATTTTTACTCATGCATGCACATTTTGGTGCATTAGCTTGGCCAGATAATAATAGAGGACGTGTAACTCTCTCATATGAAAATGAGTGGGCTTTTTCGGATCACCTTTTTGATGAAATTATTATTGTTCATGGTTTAGAGTATGCGCAAAATGCTGATGGTCTTCTTCAAGAATGTTATAGATGTTTGTGTCCAGAAGGGCGTTTAGTTGTGATTGTTCCTAATCGACGAAGTTTTTGGATTCACAGCGGAAAAACACCTTTTAGTTTTGGGCATCCGTATACACTTTCACAGATTTCGTCAATTCTTAAAAAGCATGACTTTATTATCACGGACGCAACCAGAGGGCTTTATTCTTTTCCAACATCAACATGGTTTATGAACTTAGCATCTTGGGTATTTGAGCGTATCGCATCAACTACTCTACAAAAGTTTAGTGGTCTGGTAGGAGTTGTAGCAATAAAGAGGGTGTATGCTGGAATTCCGATTAAAAAATTGGAAAAGCAACGTCCTGTCATTTTAGCACAAAGCACTTCCTAATCAGTCAATTTCCCTACTAGGTCGCACAATGTGCATGAGGGCGGAAACTACATCATGTACACCTTTTTTAGCTACGCTAGAAATAACAAAAACTTTTTTTCCTGAGATCTCTTCTAACTCTTTTTTCTTACTATCAATTGTTTCTTGATCAAGCGCGTCAATTTTATTTAAAGCCAAAATCTTAGGTTTATTTACTAAGTTTTCTAAATAAAGCTCTAATTCACGCCGGATGGTTTTATACGCCCCAGCAATATCTTCTTGCGTGGCATCAATTAAATGTAGCATCGCACCGCAACGTTCTATGTGCCCTAAGAAACGATGACCTAGACCATGCCCAAGATGAGCATTTTCAATGAGGCCGGGCAAATCCGCAAGAACAAATTCCTTCTCATGTGCATAAACAACCCCCAATTGAGGGTGCAACGTTGTAAATGGGTAGTCAGCAATTTTAGGATGTGCACGAGAAACAGCAGACAAAAAGGTCGATTTTCCTGCATTAGGTAGCCCTATCAAACCTACATCCGCGATAAGCTTAAGACGTAACCATACCCATTTTTCTGCGCCTGGCCACCCTGCATCAGCACGCCTTGGCGTTTGATTTGTTGCCGTTTTATAATGATTATTACCAAACCCACCATCTCCGCCTTTTAGAAGGCAGTAACGCATGTCAGGTTTATCAAGATCAATAATTAGTGTTTCTTTATCTTCTTCAAAAATTTGAGTACCAACAGGAACTTTTAAAACAATATCAGGCGAATCGGGGCCTGTACGATTTCTTCCTGATCCATTTTGCCCCTTAGCACTACGAAAATGTTGCTGGTACCTGTAATCAATAAGTGTATTAAGATTATCGGAAGTTTCAACAATAATGCTTCCTCCCTTACCACCGTTACCCCCATCAGGTCCTCCATATTCGATAAATTTCTCGCGACGAAAGCTGAGACAGCCATTACCTCCATCTCCGGATTTAATAAATATTTTTGCTTCATCAAGAAATTTCATATTTTAACCTGTAAAAAAAGCGCCTCGAGCAACTCGAAGCGCCACAAGATAGTATAAAAAGAACTATGCTACTGGAACAACCGATACAAAGGAACGATTTAATCGACCTTTAGAAAACTCGACCACTCCTTCTACTGTAGCAAATATTGTATGATCTTTTCCCATACCTACATTTTGACCAGGATGAAACTTAGTGCCTCTTTGACGCACAATAATGTTTCCTGATATTACATGCTGTCCACCAAAACATTTCACACCTAGTCGTTTACTCTCTGAATCGCGACCATTTCGCGAACTACCACCAGCTTTTTTCGTTGCCATGGATCAATCTCCTAATTCTAAGTTAACCTGCAATAATTTTTGTAATCTTTACAATCGTTAAGTGTTGGCGATGGCCTTTCTTACGACGATAATTTTGACGACGCTTTTTCTTAAACACGATCACTTTGCGATCACGCATTTGCTTTAATACTTCTGCTTCAACCTTTGCACCTGCAACAAGAGGAGAGCCAATTGTTGGTTTCTTTTCATCGCCAACCATCAATACATGATCAAAAGCTACTTTCTCGCCTTCAGCAGATTCCAACTTTTCAATCTTAATAATGTTATTTTCTTCTACTCGGTATTGTTTTCCACCGGTTTTGATCACTGCAAACATAGAATCTCTCTAATAATTAATTATTCTACACAAATAAAATGTATAGCACCTAAAATATCTATCGCGATTTACCTATTTATGTCAAGATTTTTATATATCGATTTTAGAGTACGGTTCTATGGATCAAGGTTTAGCAATTTTAATGTTAAGAGAAGCGGTATTATTGATCATAAAATTAAGTTTGCCGATTTTGGTTGTTGCACTAGCTGTCGGCGTTATTATTTCCTTGCTGCAAGCACTTACACAAATTCAAGAACAGACTCTAACATTTGTTCCCAAAATGTTAGCTGTTTTTGGATTATTAGTTTTATTATTGCCTTTCATGCTTGGGTCCCTTCAAGATTTTGCTGAAGACCTTTTTAATTTAATAATGATTAAAGAGGCTGGCGTTGCCCTTTGAAGTATGGCTAACTGACCTCCATCATTTCTTTTTTGTCTTTGCGCGAGTATTTGGCCTCATAATGGGCATGCCTTTTTTGAGTCAAGTCGAAATATCAAGCAGATTCCGAGCCATTGCTTGCCTCGCCATAACCTTAGCCTTTAATTCACTCGTCCCTGATGAATACTTTTCAATATCACAAAATCTTTCTTGGGCATTTTGCCGATTTCTTGGGGAATTCTCTATTGGATTCTTTTTAGGACTCATTGCCCGATTTGCGCTTGCTGCTGTGGACTTTGCTGGACAAATAATTGGCTTTTCTGTTGGTATTTCATCGGCCACTGTTTTCAATCCAAGCCAAGCTAATCATGGTTCTGTGGTAAGTGTATTTTTAACATTAGCTGCTACAACTAGTTTTTTAGTGCTAGATGGCCATCACATGGTATTCAAAAATTTGCTGGTTACTTACTCAAAACTACCCCCTGACTGGTTTTCATTTAAGTCGCCCCTGATACATGATTTTTTTAAAGGAATTGTAGAGCTAGCGGATATTTTAATACGTACAGGGTTTCAGCTAAGCATTCCTTTTCTATTAGTTAATACCGTTTTACAATTTGCCCTTGGAATATTAGGAAAACTTGTGCCCCAGATTCAGGTATTTTTCTTAGGCATGTCTTTGCAAGTTTTACTTGGGTGGTTTGTCTTGTTGATTAGTTTTGGCTCTATGCTGCTGTTTTATGAGAAAATTAATACTTCAGCTTATTCAGTAATGGGATTTGCCCATGGCTGAAGAAAATCAAGAGCAAGATAAAGAACAGAAAACGCTCGATCCAAGCGCCAAACGCTATGAAGATGCTTATAAAAAAGGACAAGCTCCTATCTCTAGAGATCTTAATAATTTTATTTTTCTCGTTGCTTGTTTAGGCGTATGTGCTTGGGTATTACCCTGGTGCCTAAGACGTGTCTTAGATTTTCTTTCCGGCTTTATTAGCATGTCTGGAGAACTGCAAATCGACACAATCAGCAAGTTAAGCTTTCTACTCAAAAACACATTTTTAAAATTAATAGAGACACTTTGGATACCTTTTTTATCCCTTATGCTTGCAGCAACTGCCGTCGGATTAGGCCAAAGCTATAAGGCCATATCTTCAAAGCTTATTGAACCTAAAATGTCTCATATTTCCATAATGCAAGGCATAAAAAGAGTTTTTAGCCTGCAATCTTTAGTAGAAACGATAAAATCTACTATAAAGATAATTTTTCTTGGGCTTTTATTTTATTTCATTTTTGAAGATCACATAAACAAGCTTACAATCTGGCTTTGGGCTACGCCTCTTGAATACTTAACAACACTTAATCAGCTAATCATTAAATATTTAGCTGTCGTCTTGATTGCATATGCTTTTGTAAGTGGGTTTGATTTTTGGTATCAGCATTACACCTTTAAGCAAAATCTAAAAATGACCGTACAAGAACAAAAAGAAGAATTTAAAGAGCAAGAAGGTGACCCTAAGGTTCGGGCACGCATTCGCGAAATTCAACGAGATCGTTCGCGTACAAGAATGCTTGAAAAAGTACCTCAAGCAACAGTTATCGTTACCAACCCAACTCACTTTTCCGTGGCTCTTCAATGGGCAGAAGAAAGTATGGATGCTCCGCTTGTTGTTGCTAAAGGAGCAGATGTTTTGGCTTTTAAAATACGTGATATAGCCAAAGAACATAAAGTACCCATCGTGGAAAATGCTCCGGTAGCAAGATCTTTGTACGACAGCGTCAATTTAGATCAGCAAATCCCACCGGAATACTATAAGGTTGTTGCTGAAATTATTCGCACTGCTATGCGTATTAGAAGTCATCAGTTTTAAGTGCTTCGTTACCAACCAAAAAGCTATCACATAGTACGTCGCGAAAATACCACAGATAAAATAAAAATTTATCAATAATTTTAATTACACTGACTTTAAAAAGCCTATACGTTAGTATTTTTCTATAAGTACAGTGGAAAAACTGTAAGCCTTTTAACCGTGGAGTTTTTAAATTATGAAAGAATTATTGAAATTACTAGCTGTAGCACTTGTTGTTTCAACAACTTATGCTGAGGAAACTAAAGAAGCTGAGCATAAAGATGCAGCTGCACCAGAAGCTAAACATGAAGCACCAACAGCAGCTGAGCACCATGTAGCTCATATAAATCGTGCTGAAGCAAATAAATTCACAAAAGCTTTAGCTGCAATGCAAACTCCTTGGAAAGGCCCAATGGCTACAATAGAAATGCCAGCTTGCTGCGCTCCAAAAGCAGCTCCTAAGCACAAAGCTGCTGCACCACATCACGCTCATGCTGCTGATGCACATGCAGCTGCACATAAAGCTGACGCAAAAAAAGATGACAAAAAAGCAGATGCAGCTGTGCATGATGCAAAAGCTGAAGAATCTAAAGATTCTGCAAAGACAGCTGCTTAATCCAAAATTTTTAATAAGGAGAAGGAGGCTTAAGCCTCCTTTTTTTATATGAATTTTCTGCAACAATATGTGCATGAATATCTGGGCTGGAATATTAAAGATCTCAAGATTAGCTCTCAAGAACTACAGCATGGATATCGAACAAGAACACGCACAGGTTATAAAGATAAACAGCAAATCCAAGCATACGTTTTTACGAGATTTCCAGCCACTTATCAAGTATGCCTGCAGCTGATTGGAGAGCATATAAAAGAGCTTGAAATTAATTCTGTTTTGGACTGGGGCTGTGGAATAGGAACAGCATCACTTGCTTTAAGTAAATATTTTGAAAACATAGAATACTTTTTAATAGAGCAAGACAAACAAGCAAAAGATTATGCAGCTCAATTTATAAAGCATTTTTACCCAAAAAATGTTATTCAGCAAGATATTTTGCCCGAGAAAGTTGATTTAGGTGTGTTCAGTTATTCTCTTGGTGAATCGGATAATTGGAAAAAACATTTAGATGATGTTTGGAGCCGAACAAATCATTTGCTTATAGTTGAGCCTGGTACCACAGCACATTTTCAAAAGTTGTTAAAAATACGAGATTATTTGCTTTTAAAAAAGGATGCTTATCTTGTAGGCCCTTGTTATCACAGCCAATCTTGCCCATTAAAAGAAAAAGATTGGTGTCATTTTTCAGTCAATGTTCCTCGTTCAAAAGAGCATAAAATACTGAAAAATGCTCAGCGAGGATTTGAATTTGAAGCTTATAGTTATTTGTTTTTTTCAAAAACATCAAAAATGCATGATGAATTTGGACGACTAATAGCATCGCCCAGAATTCATGGAGGGCATATAAACTTAAAAATTTGCACCAGAAAGGGTGAGATTATTGAGCCAACCATTAGTAAGAGCCATCAAGACTATAAACAATTAAAAAAATCTGTCTGGGGTGACGGCATCAAGAATGAATTGCATTAGCAAATCCATTCCAAGCAGCCTCTTTAATGGCTTCACTATGAGTTGGATGCGCGCAACAGGTACGCGCTATATCTTCAACATTTGCTCGTAACTGCATAGCTTGAGCTACTTGAGCTATCATTGTGCCAGCGTGACTCCCAATAATGTGCGCCCCCAATACCAGTCCTGTTTCTTGATGGCTGAGGAGTTTAACAAAACCTTCTGTATCATGAGTAGCTTTTTCACGACTGTTCGCAGAAAATAAAAACTTACTAGCTTTGTAAGGAACCTGCGACTCTTGCAGTTGATGCTCAGAAAAGCCCACCGAAGCAACTTCTGGTTTTGTATAAATAACGGCCGGAATAACATTGTAATCAACATGCGACGACAATCCCATAATATGTTCCGCAACGGCGATACCTTCTTCTTCAGCCTTATGCGCGAGCATAGGCCCTTCCGTGACATCACCGATAGCATAAATATCATTAACCGATGTCTCACCCCATTCGTTGACTTTTATATATCCCTCCGGTGTTTTCTTAATGTTCATCTTTTCAAGATTAAGACCGTCTGTATATGGTACGCGCCCAATAGACACGAGAATTTTATCAGCCGATAAATTCTCCGTCTTACCATCTTTTTCTAAAACCATTTCTGCTCTTGTTTTATTTTTATTAAATGCTTTGATTTTAATGCCCAGATGAAAAATAATTCCTTGCTTTTGAAGGGAAGCGTACAGTGCTTGACTTAAATCACTGTCCAAACCAGGCGCAATTCTATCAGCGGCTTCAACAATATGTACTTTTGATCCAAGCCTGGACCAAACAACACCTAACTCTAACCCTATATAACCCGCTCCAACAACGACTAACGTATTTGGCACATGATTAAGATCAAGAGCCCCTGCGGAAGAGAGCACTACTGTTTCATCTATAGAAAGGTTTGGGATTGTTCGAGGAGTAGATCCCGATGCAATAATTATTGCATCTGCATTTAGCAGTTCTTTGCCTGCCTTTACTTGATTTAATCCAGATATTTCTGCTTTTTCTTGAATGAAACGTATAAAATTCTTTTTGAATAAGAATTCAATTCCCTGGCCTAACTCATTAAGAATTTGGGATTTTTGCTTTTGCAGCTGATAAATATCCATTGATAATCTCTCAACCGAGATGCCAAACTTTGAAAGGGAATGGTTAACTTTGTAATATTCATAAGAGGCTTGAAGAAGGTTTTTTGAGGGAATACATCCTACATTTAAACATGTACCTCCATGACGTTTATTAACATCTATGACTGTAACATCAGCTCCAAGTTGAGCTGCTCGAATGGCACATACGTATCCACCAGGACCAGCACCAATAACGATAATTTTTTTTGTCATAACAACCTCTAAGAATGAGTTTGCTTAAAAACCTCATACAGCGCAATAGCTGCAGCGTTTGAAACATTGAGTGTTTGAAAATTCTTAGACGTAGGCAATTGAAGCGTTTCGTCACAATTTTTCATTGTTAAAGATCGCATCCCATCACCTTCATTGCCAAAAATCAAAGCAGTTTTTTTAGCAAAAGAAAATTTTTGAAGCGTTGCTTTTGAATGCTCAGAAAAACCATAAATCCAAAAACCATATTCTTTTAATTCTGCTAGAGATGCTGCAAGATTTTTTACTTCAATGCGCGGAACAAACTCTAACGCTCCAGATGCAGATTTTGCTAAAGCACCTGATTCAGGAGCGCTGTTACGTTCTGTGGTAACAATAGCTGTGATTCCAAAAACTGCGCAGGATCTCCAGATAGCACCCACGTTATGTGGATCTGTAATTTGATCAAGTATTGCGACATTCATGGGAACATCCGCACTTAAAAATGAAATATCTTCCGTAAGCAATTCATGCGCACATATAGTAATTCCTTGATGAACTGATTCTTTCCCAACTTTTTGTTCAATAATTTTTGTATCAACTTTTTCTAAAGGAATTTTTCTATTTAGCTGTAATTTAGCTGGATCTTGGCGTTTGTCTAAAAGTATTTTCTCAATTTTCCTGATAGGATTATTAAGAGCAGCCTGACATGCATGCCAACCATACATCCAATACGTCATGCAACTTCTCCCAAGAGAGCTCGAATTGGGGCAAAACTTCTTCTATGATGAGGGGTGACTCCATGCTTTTTCAGAGCCTTTTGGTGCAATGCTGTTCCGTACCCTGCATTTCTTGACCAATAATATTCTGGATAATCTTTTTCAAGGTCATGCATTATTTGGTCGCGAGTTACTTTTGCAATGATAGAAGCAGCAGAAATGCTTAAAGAAAGGCTGTCTCCTTTTATAATCATGGTAAAGGGAATATCTATCGATGGTTTACGATTACCATCTATTAGCACATGATCGGGACGCATTGATAGTGATTCTAGAGACCTTTTCATCGCTAAGCACGTTGCATTTGCAATATTCAATGTATCAATTTCTTCCACGGAGGAAATACCAATCCCATAGACAAGAGTGGATGAATTTATTAATAATTCAAAGCATTCTTGGCGTTTTTTTAAACTTAACTTCTTTGAGTCATTTAAAGCATTCCAAGTTTCTTGATTGTATTCAAAAAACATAACAGCTGCAGCCACCACAGGGCCTGCCCAGGGTCCGCAGCCTGCCTCATCAAGGCCTGCTACTTTTTTTGACGAATAAGTTTCCTCAAAAGAAAAATCAGGCATCATCACTCGGATGCTTAATACTTTTTTCTTCTTCTTTCCATTCTTTCGCCGCCCTTTTCCATACAAATTTCAGAAAATGACTTCCGGGCAAAGTAAGCCAGGCCACAACATCTTTTATAGATATTTTTGAGTCATCGGTAATATTCTTCAAATGCCGCGCAAGGGTCATCCAAATAGGGCTAAACAACAAGGAAAGCGCTGTTAAAGATAAAATTAGCTTTTCTCCGAATTCATCAATGATTTTTGCTTCGTGACCAATAGAGGCCATCAAAAATGCAAACTCACCGATTTGGGCAAGAACAACGCCGACTAGAAATGCTTCTGACCAAGGTATTTGTAAAAAGCGCAAAATAAGAATATTAATGGCTGTTTTACCCACTGTTATTAATAGCAACAGCAAAATAAACGTCCCTAAATGCAGGTAAATAAACCCAACATCCATTAATATTCCGATGGATAAGAAAAACACCATTATCAGTGTGCTCTGAATAGGTTTAACGGTGTCTAATACAGCGCTTCTTTCATGAGTGTTTCCGATTGTTAAACCAGCTAAAAAGGCACCATACGCAGCAGAAAGCCCTATTACTCCTGAAAGTGCAGCGGCTGCAAAACAAAAAACTAAACTCACTAAAGGCAATAAATCCTTCTGACGAATAACATCTGCCAAAAATCCAATGCGCACACGTTGCTTTTGACTAAGATAATAAATGAGCCCTGCAATAATACCCACCGCAAGCAATAGTTTTGAAAAAAGTCCTAGAATTGACAGATCGGCGTGATAATTACGCAAAATTAGAATCATCGGAACGATGGCAAAATCTTGTGCAATAAGAATACCTATACTTATTTGCCCAATTTCGGAATTGGTCTCCCCAATTGTATCTAGCATTTTAACAGCAACAGCTGTTGAAGAAATCGCTGTAATGAATCCTAATAATACGGGGAGCCCGCTGCCCCATCCTAAAAAATATGAGATAGCCCAGGTAACGCCAGTGCATATAACAATTTGAAAAAGAGTTGCAAGCGACGTCACGAGCCAAACTTTTTTGAATGTGCGCAAATTCAGCTCAATGCCTATTACAAATAGTAAAAGTAGCACACCCATTTCAGCAAGAATACTTACTTGATCACGCGATTCAACATAAGCAAGCCCAGAGGGACCAAGAATAAGACCAGCGATTATATATCCCAAAATAGGAGGTTGCTTTAGTCTCGTCATGCCGAGACCAAATATCAGCGCTATTAGTATCACTAACGCTATATTAGTTATGCCGAATTCGCCATGCATTAATACATTCCTCCCATTCCATATAGATTAGCCAAAAAATCCTATAAAAAACAAGAAAAAGTCAGCAAATTTTAAAATAAAGGATTAAAATGAAATCTCAATGCTCAATGCAGTTAAAAAAATAATTTTAAGAAGTTAATTATACTGTTTGCAGAAATAATATTTTTCCTTCTAATAACTTTTCACTTCTTGAGTAAAATACCAAGGTTTAGTATTCTTCAGCAGATATTTAGCACTCAAGGCCAGTATGTCTATTCCAACAACGAAAATTCCTGATCTAACAGTACAAATCATTGAATCAGGCGAAAAAAAAGAAATTAGCACTACTGAATTATTCAAGGGTAAGACAATCCTATTTGGTCTCCCGGGAGCTTTTACCCCTACCTGCTCACAGATTCAGCTGCCAAGTTTTGTGACTCATGAAAAGAACTTGAGAGAAAAGGGTTATGAAAAGATTATTTGTATGGCGGTTAATGATGCTTTCGTAATGCAAGCTTGGAAAGAACAAATAGCACCAAATGCAGATATCATTATGTTAGCGGACGGCAGCGCTGCTTTAACCAAAGCTTTGAACCTGGGGTTAGATCTTACAGAAAAACACATGGGTTTCCGCTGCACACGATTCCTTCTCGTGCTGGAAAACAGCGAAATTTTAAAAGCTAACATTGAAAAAAATCCAGGAACTTGCGAAATTAGTGGCGCGAACTCTTTATTGTAGTACATAGCAAGTCTTGTATAGCTGCATTAACTTTGCTATGTTTTCCACCTGCGGTCGTGGTGGAATTGGTAGACACGCAGCGTTGAGGTCGCTGTGGAGCAATCCGTGGAAGTTCGAGTCTTCTCAACCGCACCATATTAAATTTCAGATTCTTCCATCGTTTCATCAAAATCATCAATGTCTTCTGATTCTGCTGAATTTTGAGTATGCCGATCTTCGCGATCGTTATTTTGGTAATCCAGAATTGATACAGGCCCATGTGGCATTAACGTTGAAATCGCATGCTTGTAAATTAGTTGAGCATGGCCCTCACGCCTAAGTAAAATTGTATTACTATCAAACCATGTAATAGTGCCTTGTAGTTTTACTCCATTTACTAAAAAAACGGTGAGAGGTGTTTTATTTTTCCTAATATGATTTAAAAAAGCATCCTGAACATTAACAGATTTTTCATGAGACATTTTTGTCTCTCCTTATCTTTTATCATTGTATTTTAATCTCTAGAAAAAACTTCTGGCAATGGCTAGTTGATTTTTCTTTATAAAAAACTAAAGATTTAAAGCTTTTTTCTGAAGCTCAAATAATTGTCCTGCACCTTTTTGCGCAAGAGCCAACATATCTAAAAATTGCTGTTGATCAAATGGGGCTTTTTCTGCACAAGCTTGCACTTCAATAATTTTGCCGCTTGCTGTTAAAACAAAATTCGCATCAACCTCGGATGAAGAATCTTCCACATAGTTTAAATCAAGCAATGCTTCTTGTTGGTATATCCCACAAGAAATTGCCGCAACCTGATCAATCAATGGAATAGCATTAAGCTGTTTTCTATTAACTAATCTCTGTAGTGCTTGGTATAAGGCAACATAAGCGCCGGTGATGCTGGCTGTACGTGTTCCACCATCTGCTTGTAAAACATCGCAATCAATCTTGATTTGGCGCTCACCTAGTGCTTTAAGATCAACTATCGCACGAAGACTACGACCAATAAGTCGCTGAATTTCCTGCGTACGACCTGATTGCTTACCCTTTGAGGCCTCTCTGTCCATTCGATCTTGAGTAGAACATGGAAGCATGCCGTATTCGGCAGTAATCCAGCCACTTTTTGTGTTTTTTAAGAATGGTGGAACTTTTTCTTCGATGGTAGCAGTGCATAACACATGAGTATCACCAAATTTTACAAAACATGATCCATGGGCAAACTTTGCAAAACCTGGACCTAAAAAGATCGGACGAAGATCATCCGTGTTACGCTTATCAATACGTGTCATTTTGTGCTTTATTTTTTTATAGTAGATTACCGCTAAAATACAAAATTTAGAATAAAAAAATGCTCTTCTTTTCAGAAGAGCATTTGATTCCTCATGAGAACTGCTGTTTACTGGGCAGCTATTTCTTGCTGATGTTCACCAGGAATTTCGGCAACAGACGCCGGGTCTTTCTGATCCATGCCCTCTTTTGACGCAACAGCATCTCCATTTTTAGATACTTCTGCTTCAAAATTGACTTCTGGCCCAGCAGGAGTACCTACCACAATAGCTGGCTCTTGTTTTTCTTCTTTAGCAGCAATATCATCGTTTTCACCTTTTGCCGGATCAACAACGATTACTACTGAATCCATTTTTTTATTATTAAAAGCAGCTCCTTCATTTATAGTTCTTTGGAGATCAACTGCTTCTTCTGGGGTAAAAAACAACACTGCAAATGGGTTTTGTGTGTGTGCTGAACCGCTAATAGCTACAGCAGATCCTTCCTCGTGATGTTGAACCTCTTCAGCTAGATGCTCAAGCTCTATTTTCTCTTCAAGCTTTTTAGCATCCTCTGCTTCTTTACGAGCTACAGCTCTAGCTAAAGTTTTTTCTGCACCAGCTGCCTTTAATGCTCCGATCTCTTCAGCTGTCAATTTCTTCTTTCCTGCTTTTTTCTTTTTCGCAGGAGCAGCAGCTAAAGATTCTTCTGTTAATAAAGGAGCTGCTGTCATATTTTCTTCAACTTGCTCAGCATTTATTTTTTGCTCAAGCTTTTTAGCATCCTCTGCTTCTTTACGAGCTGCAGTTCTAGCTAAAGTTTTTTCTGCACCAGCTGCCTTTAATGCTTGGATCTCTTCAGCTGTCAATTTCTTCTTTCCTGCTTTTTTCTTTTTAGCAGGAGCGGCAACTAAAGATTCTTCTGATACCACGTCGTTATTCAACAACGCTTCTTGTTGCGCTTCTTCAAGTTTCTTTTCTTTCAGTTCCTCCATTGCTTCTGCCACTTTTTCTTGCGCAGTAAGAGAGGGAGGGGCTACTTCTAAAGCAACAGGATTATCAACTACAGAAGGGATAACGGCAGGATTATGAGATTCCTCAAGCTGATGATTTGCAATTAAAGGCATTTCACTCATCATCTGTTGATTTACAAGTTCTGCTTGTGTACCTGGCATTCCCATAGACTGAACTTGTTCTTCGTTCATCATCTGCACTTGAGGATTATCCATAGGTTGAGCAGATTCTGTATGCATCATTTGCTGCCCATCAAAAGCAGAGGCTGGCATTTCGCTCATCATAGAATGCCCCTCAGGGATTACCATAGGCTGAACTTGCTCTTCCTGCTTTAGGAGGTTTTCTTGTGCCACTTCAGAAGGAACACCTACTTCACCTTGAGAAAATTGAAAATCCTGAGTTACAGGAACTTCCATATGCTCTCCAGCAAAAGATGCTTGAGACAAACCTAATGTAACACTAAGCAATAAAAAAGACTTTGATACGTTCATAATAATACCTACTTGGAACAATATATTAATATTCATTTTTAAATCAAAAACATTAAATAATAGTTAAAAATACAAAAAATCGGACAACTGCAACTAATAAAATTTAAATAAAGAATATCTATATATTTTATAATTATTAACAAAGTATAAATTTTTATTGATTAATATATAATTACTTTATTTTGTGATTTTATTAAATGCCGATATCGAAACATCCATCCTTTCTAACGCAATCTGAGGAAGAGCGCCTTATAGAAAATTGGCAAGAGCTTTATAAACTAGAAGATGAAAAAAAACTTTTATGTGCTTTCAAGCCCTGGGTATTAAGTGTTGTAAAGAAATATCGATATTATGGTATTTTACACGAAGATCTAGCCCAAGAAGCGTGGTTAGGATTATGCGTTGCTTTGCATAAATATGATTCCACTCGAGGTGTCCGCTTTTCAAGCTATGCTAGATGGTGGGTAAACGCTTATTGCCAAGATTATGTTATGCGCAATTGGTCAATTGTAAGAGTAGGCACAACAACGACGCATAAAAAATTATTCTTTCAGTTGCGTTATTTAAAAAGAAACTTGGAAAAGGTTGATACACAATATTTTGAGCCAACTGTTGCAAAGAAAATTGCAAAAGATCTAAACATTGCCGTACGAGAAGTGCAAAATATGTATGACAAGCTAACTCAAAAAGATAAGTATCTAGACCAAAAAATAAATCCTGATTATGAAATGACTTTTGTTGATGTATTACCCGACGAAAGCGAGTCGATTGATTCTCTGCTTATTCAAGAAGAAGAGCAAAATTATTATAAGCAAATGTCCAAACGCTTTGCAGAATTCTTAAATAAACGGGAATTAGAGATTTTACTAAAAAGATATATTGAAGAACCTTCTCAAACCTTAGAAGAAATCAGCCATTCTTATGGCATTACAAAAGAAAGAGTTAGGCAAATAGAAAAACATGCGATTAGAAAGCTTCAAAAATCTTTCAAGCTTATGGATATAAAATTTCATTCTGCAAGCCATTAATTGGAGGCCGGGACCGGAATCGAACCGACATTCAAGGATTTGCAATCCTCTGCATAACCATTCTGCCACCCGGCCAATTGCCTCTATAAAAGCACTGCCTACACGCTTATAATGAGTACACGAAATCACAGTTATAGGTCAAGGGATGCGAGTTCATCGTACCGACCCGATTAAAAATGCGCGACAGAAAATGGTTTTCACCCAATTAAAAGCAAATGGCGTTACGGATAAAATGCTATTAAATGCTTTTGAAAAAACTCCTAGAGAATATTTTATCCCTATAACCTCTTTATCCTTAGCGTACAGCGATAGCCCCATTTACTGTGACATAACCGGACGCTACCTATTTCCTCCTCACATTCTTGGTATTTTTCTGCAGCATCTTTCTTTAAAAAGGAATGATAAGGTTTTAGTTGTGGGAGGAAATTATGGCTACACTGCCACCATATTATTCGAAATAGGTTGCATCGCTTACATTGTTGAGCCACATCCTATTTTAATTGCAAAGTGCAGAGAAAAGCTAAAAAAGCAAAATATCGCTATTGAAAGTGGCCCTTTAATGGCGGGAATGAAAGAAAACAGTCCATACAAAGCCATCATTATTGAATTAGGATTAATTTCGGTCCCAGACAGTGTTGTAAAGCAATTAGAAGAAGGCGGGAAAATAGCCACATGTATCGTAGATAATGACCAAGGGTCGACAAAAGCTTGTGTTTTTGAAAAAACTGGCGGTATGCTACATAAAATTTTTTCAATAGAAACAAATATGCCAATGTGCCCAGAATTTAGTGAAACCCAAGCTTTTATTTTTTAGTTATGCAATCTATTTCTGTTCATGAATTACACCAGCAGTTTGATCACTACCTGCTGATTGACGTTAGAGAATCCTGGGAATGGGAGATCGCCAACATTAATGGGGCGGTGCATATTCCATTAAGGGATTTATCAACCAATATAAGCCAACTTGATTGCGATCGATCTATTGCGGTACTATGCCATCATGGATTTAGGAGTGCCAAAGCCTCAGAGCTACTCTTGCAACATGGATTGGCTACGGTTTACAATGTGACAGGGGGAATAGATGCATGGAGTAAGGAAATTGATCCTTCAGTGCCTCTATATTAGTTAAAAAAGCATGAAATTTTATAATCTTCTTTTAATTACATTAATTAGCACATCCGGGCACGCCGTAAATATAAGGGATGCCCTCGCTTCGGCTTATAAAAACAACCAAGAATTGCTGGCGACTCGTGAATCAATGCTTGCTGCACACGAGAAAATCGTGCAGGCAAAAGGCGGATTTCGGCCTGAAATTAAGGCAGGAGCAACGGCATCGGTTGCTAATAGCAAAACAAGCAGAGGCGCTAGCTCACCTACTGTGAGCAGTAAGGACAAAAATCGAAAAGGTAATATAGTCCTTACGCAAAATATTTTTAGAGGTTTCGCCGATGCTGCCTCTGTTTCTAAAACTGAACACGATATCATGGGACAATGGGCCCAATTAAAAAGCACAGAGCAAGAGATTTTTCTAAAGGTTATCAAGGCTTATTTAGACTTGTATGCAAAATATGCAAGCGTTGAAGTATATAAAGCAAATTTTGCGTTTATGCAGAAAAATTATGAAGCAGCAAAAGCAAAACGTGAAATAGGGGAAGAAACAATTACCCAAGAATCGCTAGCTGAAGCAAAATATGTGGAAGCTCAATCAAAATTACAGCTTGGACTTGCTGATTTAGAAGGTGCTAAGGCTTCTTTTGAGCAACTAACAGGTCTTGCAGCTCCTGAACGCGTTGAGCAACCAAAGGAACTATTGGAAGCACCGCAATCAATGGATTTACTGCAAGAAGTAGCCCTCAGAGAAAATCCAAAAATAAAGCAAGCTCAAGAAGATATTTCTTCTGCGAAACAAAATAAGAAAGTTGTTACTGGAAAATTATTACCTTCTCTTGATTTTCAAGCTGCAAGTTCTCAAAGCTTTAATAAAAATAGTGCGGGGACAAACAACGTTGACTCCATTACAAATCCTACTAGAAATCAACGAAGCGATGAAGTTAGCCTTAATCTGACCGTCCCTCTATACGATGCTGGAGTAACTCGTTCTCAGTACAGAGAAACAAAAAAAACTATCGTTGCAAAACGCATTGCCTTTGAAAAAGTGCGACAAGAAATTATTCAAAGCTGCAAACAAATGTATATGGCTTTTGTTGCAATAAAAAGCAACATGCAAAATTCCTCCAAGCAAGTGAAAGCCCAAGAAATAGCTGTAGATGGTGTCACCCAAGAAATGCAGGTAGGCACAAAAATCTTAGTGGATGTGTTAAACGCTCAAGCTCAACTTTTGCAAGCAAAGCTCGACCAAATTAATACTATTCAACAGTATTATTTTTATCTGTATCAGATTCTTTCTTTACAAGGAAAGCTCACTGCTGAAGGATTAGGATTGCCCGTTGAGGTTTTCCGCCCTGAAGAAAACTATACAGACATTAAAAATAGCATTTAAGTAAAACGTACCATTTCATTTATACGCTTGGCACGACAATTGCATAACCCGCAATTAAGGAAAGGGTTATCATGCGTTTTTTTGGTCTCATATTATTTTTGCTCTGCAACTTAAGCCTCAATGCCGAAAACTTAAAAATTAAGGCAGAAAAAGCTATATCTAAATCTAATTTAAAGGTTCGCATTAAAGATATTGCTAATTTCTCAGGCATTCGTAATAACCAATTGGTTGGTTATGGTTTAGTAGTAGGCCTCAACGGCACCGGCGATACGCTTTCAAACTCACCTTATACCAAAGAAAGCCTAACCTCCATGCTTGAACGCTTGGGCGTTAATATTCGCGACAACAGCCTGCCCTCTGGAAAAAATGTTGCTGCAGTAATGGTAACGTCTAATCTACCTCCATTTGCCCACACTGGAACGACAATTGATGTGGTTGTCTCGGCGCTAGGCGATGCAAAAGATTTAAACGGAGGTACGCTGCTTGTAACTCCATTAATTGCGGCTGATGGTGAAGTCTACGCTGTTGCGCAGGGAGAAGTGTTACCTTCTGGAGTATCTGTTATTGGCACAGCGGCTTCTCAAATAACAGGACTACCAACTACGGCGAAAATTCCTAATGGCGCAATCGTAGAAAAAGAAATTGTATTCCAGCTTACTGATTTAAAATCTCAAACATTAAACTTAAGAAGTCCAGATCTTACAACTGCAAAACGTGTTGCAGAGGCAATAAATACACACTTTGAGCGCCCCGTCGCTTCCGCAAAGGATTCGGCCGGTATTCATGTTGAACTACCTAAAGGATCTTCAGAAAAAATTATCGAAGCAATGACACAAATAGAGCAACTTGAAATTGAACCTGATCAAGTAGCTAGGGTTATTATTGATCCAGCAGGGGTTATTGTTCTAGGTAGCAAAGTTCGTATAAGCCCTGTTGCTTTAACGCATGGCTCCATATCGGTGCGCATTACTGAGTCAGCGGCTGTTTCGCAGCCCAATCCATTTACTCAGGTAGTGAATCCCAGTATGCCAGCTCTTACACCAACGGCTAATACTCAACAACCTGGAGCCCCCACATTGGTACCAACGGTTGCCCAAGCACCTACACAACCGGTAGCAAATAACGGTGTTCCTATCACAGCGACTATTCCGCAGAATACAACTCCTACTCAATTACGAGATGCTTTATATTCATTGCCAGCAAATGCAACCACAGCAACCATCGCTGCGACAATAAGTAGCATTGCAGGAAATGGAGTACCAGGAGGACCTGCTGCCGTGAGCGTTATACCTACTGGCGTTCCCCCTACCCAAATTGCCGCAGCCTTAGTGGCTTTTCCTGCAACGGCAACACCTCAACAAATGGCGCTAGCAATAAATGCTATTCCTTCCCCTGCTGCTCAAACCACAACGGCTCCATCTACACAGCCATCGCAGCAGACTGCGCCATCACCTTTAACAACTGCAGTGCTCAATTCATCGCCTCAAACAGCAATTATTCCA
The DNA here is from genome assembly GCA_021298215.1 of Alphaproteobacteria bacterium. Lineage (GTDB taxonomy): Bacteria > Pseudomonadota > Alphaproteobacteria > Paracaedibacterales > CAITNM01 > CAITNM01. Next base: position 41,975 of record JAJTEE010000006.1, on the reverse strand, counting down.
GAGACGCAAGTTAAGCTTGATGAGCAAAAAAATAAGTTTGTGGTTTTAGATACTGGTGTAGATCTCGAAGAGCTAGTAAAAGCATTAAGTCTTCTTGGAACGACCCCACGAGAGACGGCACAGATTTTGCAAGGTGTCAAAGCAGCCGGTGCATTACATGCCGACATTAGAGTGAGTTAGATTATGTCCGTTGATGTTTCTGTTATAAATTCTCAAGCATCCATCCACAGGATGAATGGTCTTGTTCATGCTCCTGACGACGTTGAAAAAGTTGCTAGCGATTTTGAGGCTATGTGTTATGCGAGCATGGTAAAAGAAATGTTTAAAACAACGGAAGATAGCGCTATCTGGGGAGAAAGCCATGCGTCTGGAATTTTACGTTCCATGTTCATCGAGGTTATGGCTAATGCCGGAGGATCCAGCTCTCTTAACATTAAAAAAGCCGTAGCTAAAAGCTTATATAACACTGAAGAAAACCGTTTTACTAACCCAGCTTTCGAATCTCATTCAACCGAAGAAAAGAGGGAGGCTGTTGATGTCTTACTCTGAAATATATCAAAATTTTTGTGCTACTGCTGAAAGCCTTTTGCAAGTAATGCAAATGGAAGAGCAATATTTAAATGATACAAGGCTTACACAATTAGATTCCTTATTGCAAAAAAAGGCAGAACTTTTTAAAAGCAATCAGCTTTTTGCTAATCAAATACTTGATCCGACATGCTGGCAACAATTAGAAAAATCGCAAAAACAAAAGGTAGATGAATTACTCAAAATCATCACTAAGGCCATGCAAAAGAATCTTGACCTGTTGGATCTTTCCGGCAGAGGCAACAAAAAACTGATGGATATGTATTTTGAAAAAGTACGAATTAAGCCGACATTTTATAACTCATTCGGAAAATTCTTTAAAACCTCCTATGCACCAAGTCTTGGTGTACAGCATATGGTATAGGGGGACACAATGGGCGGAACAATTTGGGGTGGATCAGAAGTTGGGCTAGCGCTTGCAGCATTAAGAGATCAACAAAGGGCAATGAAACGCCTTGAGCTTGATATGGTTGCTATGGATAAACCAGGATTCACAAAAACAATTCAAGAGTCTTCTATTCACTATTCAAACGGCAAAGCTATAGGTATTGACGAAGGCGTTATTCGAGAAGTTACAGATTCTGGAGCGGAAAATGACTTACATTCTTTGGCAGCTCAATTAAAGCAAAACGAAGAACTAGCAAAGTATTTAGGAAACTATCAAAAAGCTTTTGGGGACTCAGTAGAAAATTGTGCTTTCTTGAATAGCGGCAATAAGGTTGCGGTCGCTATAAATACTGCATGCAGCCAAGGTGGCGATATACTTGCAAATAAAAAAGCCATACTTAATGCGATGGCTGAGCACACTCGGCAACTTAATATTCTTGCCGACAAACTACAGGGTTTACGAAACTCTGCGTCTAGCGAAATGACTGGTGAAATCTCTACCATTAATGGGCTATTAAAAGAAATAGCTGCCATTAATGCAAACATTGACCCTCTAAGCTCAAACCAAGACGCAAACATTTCTTATTCTAGACAACGCAGAGTTTTACTAGATCAACTCGCTGAGCACATACAAATTAGCGTTACTGAAGGAGGAGACAGTGATTTTCTTGTTTATACTCCGAGTGGTCGTGTTTTAGTACAAGGATCGTTGGCAGCAGAATTCATTTACAATCCTCCTGCTGCTGTTGATGCATCTCAAACATTTGCTAAGGGTGTCATTACCCTGCAATCACTAGATATTGATTCAACTGCTTTAGAATCACCATCGACAGGAACAGATGCTCTTCCAGGAAACCCAAGCGACACAAATTATTACGACAGACGCACCGAAGCTTTTATCTTTGATGTCACCAGCGATTTTGCAAATACACAAGGCGGAGCAATGTCTGGTTTAATGTCATTTTTACAATCAGATTCTATGAAATTTGCTCAAGCACTTGATGCATATGCCGCAGGATTACGTGATTCTTTTAACGCTTTGCATAATTTGAGTTCAGCCATCCAGCCAAGAACAACACTACAAGGAAGCAATCCCGGGTATATAGGCGGATCACCCCTAACAGGTACTACAGCCATAGAAGGAGCAGGAACTTTAAGAATAGCCATTGTTAATACTGCTACAAACTTAGCTACTTTAAACGTAGATATTGATTTAAGCAGTGTAACAGACGTTGATAGTTTATGTGATCTCATTAGTAATAACGCAACTCTAAGGGGACATGCAACGGCCAGCATTGTAGATGGAGCTCTACAAATAACCACCTTAGATACCAATTGTGGTATCAGTCTCGGTAACGCAAATGGTTCAGATGCTCCAACTATTGCTGCTCCGAGATCAACCGCATATGGGTTCAGTGAATTCTTTCATTTGAATGATGTGTTAACATCTTCCTCTAATTTTTGGCGAGGAGGATCAATAACAGGCATTGCGTCTAGTATCAGCGTGGATAGCAAGATGCTGGCGAATCCTCAATTCTTTTCCATGAATCAATTACGCGACAGCGCACTTGGAACAGAAGCTCAAGCGGTATCGGGTGATATGAATATTGGCCGCAAAATGAGTGATCTTTTTACTCGCACAAAAATTCAATTTCAAACAGCATCAGGCGGCACGATTCAACAAACGCTTGAAGAGTTTGCGAAAGGGTTAGTCGAAGACGTTGAAGCATCAAGCAACAATTTAAATGACGAAATTGAAGCACAAGAAGAAGCGTACAAGCAACAACAAACCTTATTTCAAGAAAACTACGGCATGGATGAGCAAGAAATAGCAATTCGATCAATGCAAATTTCAAAAAGTCAGGACTTGTATTTTGCCTTTTTAAATCATTACTGGCGACTGATGGATAACGTTGCGCGCATGGGAAGGCAATAAGGCATAAAGGAAATAACATATGAGTATTAGTAATTTAGGCTCTATAGTCGATCAAATGCGAGGCGCTCGTCAAAAAAGTCATGACATTAGCGAAAGGCTTGCGGCTGGAGGAACAAAGATTTTTTATTCCGGGAAAACTACCTCTCAGATTGATGTTAGCATTACCGAAACAAATAGAATCAAGCGCCTTGAAGGATTTCAACAAGGAAATGCTCTTGTGGGAGATCGTCTAAAATCCCAACTTTTTGCAATTGATAAATACCTTGGGCTAGCTGAAAAAATTCGGAGTGAGTTTGCGCCTGGAAGCTACACAATGGGAGGAACACGTCCTGGACTGGACGCAATAAAAGAAAGCATAAAAAGTTCTTTCCATGACATTGGCATCATTTCCAATGCAATATCTGGCGAATATGCCATGGGTGGGGTTGCAACACAGAACCCCCCTATGAAAAATGCAACAACATTTGCTGCATATAGCGGATCACCAGTAGATTATAGTGCGCCAGTCTCTGGATCAATCACTGTTTATATTAATGATGAAGGTGATACCGTTAGTCTGTCAGGCAACGATTTTGATGCAGAAGTTCAGGCTTTATTCGAAGCCATTATGAAACTAGACAGCTCAGCTACAGGAGCAGATGAAGCTTCTGAGCAAGCAAGTGCCTTAGCAACAGCCGCTCAAAAAGCACTTTTAACAAAATATCACGATAAATTGGCAGACATACAGCGTGTTGAAGACCAAGATGATGAACTCCTAACGAATATCCAAGAAGCAATGGAAATAAAAGCAAAATACACCGAAGACAATATTGAAGGGTTATTGGCTGAACTTATGGCATCAGGCGTAATGGAGCAAATTGCCCAACATATATTCACAAGTTTAATACAGAAATCCCAGAACGCAGTAAGAATGTTAGAGAAATAAGGATATACCATGACCAGGCCCATCACATCAAATTTACTAAAACGATCCCTCTCAACAAAAATAGGAGAACTTGAATACTCTCTTGACGATATTTTTTATTTTAAAAATGGAATTTTTGGATTTAATAATTTACGAAATTTTATCGTTGCGAAACTTCCTGGTAATACTCCAGATAGCTATATGTGTTTACAATCCATGGAACAAGAAGACATAACATTAATAATTGCTGATGCGGCTGCAGGACCTGGAGGGAAACGTATTATTGATTCCAATGACTTAAAAATCCACCTTCAAGCCAGAGGACTTGGCTTTGAAGATGTTGCTGTATTTTTAGTAACGACCGTTTATCAAGAAAATGGTAAAGAAAGAATTTGTGTGAACACAAAAGCGCCTATTATATTAGCACCAGATCATAAAGAAGGCTGGCAAGTTGTTTTAGACAATGATAGGTATGAAATCATACATTATTTAGCATAAGCTAACTATTCATTTTTGCCATTACAATTCCTTGTTTCGCGAGCATATCAGCACGTTCGTTGCCATGCTCTCCATTATGAGCAGCAACCCATTCCCAATTAATTAAACGGTCTTGAGATAAATGATCTAAGATTTCCCACAAATCCTGATTTTTGACGGGTGCTTTCGCCGCTGCCTTCCATCCATTTTTCTTCCAAGATGCCACCCACAGCATGATGCCATCTTTCACGTATCGACTATCAGTGCGCAATGTAATGGAAAAGTTTTTAGGTATTAATTTTAACGCTTCAATACAGGAATTTAACTCCATGCGATTATTAGTCGTTTCAAGCTCTCCGCCATTTTTTTCAAGCGTTTTTTCGTTAGCATAAACAACAACTCCCCATCCGCCTGGGCCTGGATTTCCACTGCATGCACCATCTGCATACACTAAAATAGGTGTATCGTTGCTAACATCTTGAAAGAAATCCATGATCAATAACCCGTTTGTAATTGATCAACTAACTGTTTAACTGTTGGAATAAAACCATTGGCATAGAAAGGATCTTGAGCAAATCGATATGCTTGATGACCAGCAAACATTAATTGATGATCAACGTCTTCACTATGGCTGATTTCTTGAAGTGTTTTTTGAATACAAAACGATCTTGGATCAGCTTTTTTACCCGTAGACCATGTCTCGTTTTGCGCCCAATTACTAAACTTACATGCCGACAAACAACCCATACAATTAATTTGATCTGTTAGAATCTGATTTGATTCTGCTTCAGTTACAAAAATCAATGTGCTATCAGGAGTGCGCATTGGCGTATCAAATCCTTGCTTTACCCATATATCAGCAGATTCTTTATCATGTGGAGCAAGATAGACAACACGCCCTCTTGCACCTACTGGAAATGCTTGAGTATGCTCACCTACTGGATCAACAGAATAGGCAACCTGACGAGCTGATCTATCTTCTAAGTTTTGCATAAAGTCATTGCGTACTCCCGAGGAATAGAATCCTGTCGGACTAAAACGATTAAGCCTAATATCGCCTTTTTTAAGCGTTAAAAGCTTTTTCTTCCAGCTTGCAGAAATAGGGCTTTCCTGTGTTAAAAGTGGACGTGTACCAAATTGAAATGCGACAGGGCCGATCTCTGGATTATCAAGCCAATTAGCCCATTCAGATAACCACCAAACGCCTCCAGCCATAAAAATAGGAGTCTCTGCAAGTCCGCATTCACGCATAGCTTTTCGAAGAGCAATAACTCTGGGCATTGGATCTTCTGGAATTAATGGATCTTCACTATTGGAAAGACCGTTATGTCCACCAGCTAACCATGGATCTTCGTAAACAACACCACCCAAAGAATCCGCGAAACGGCTATAAGCTCGCTTCCACAAAATATGAAATGCTCGCGCTGAAGAAACGATTGGATAATAATACACGCCATAGCTTGCACAGATTTCAGCCAGTTTATATGGCATGCCAGCACCGCAGGTTACACCGTGCACTAAACCTTTTGTTTGCGACAAAACACCGTGTAAAATTGGTTCTACTGCGCCCATTTCCCAGAGCACATTCATGTGGATGCGACCTTGGCCATTGCTGCGTTCATGCGCAAGGCGAGCTTGCGTTATACCACCTTTTATTGCATAAGCGATGAGTTCATCATGGCGTTCTCTGCGCGTTTTTCCATGATAAACAACTGGAATAAGGTTGCCATCTGCATCATGTGCATCGGCATTAACAGCGGAAAATGTGCCAACTCCGCCAGCTGCTGCCCATGCTCCTGAGCTTTCTCCGTTAGAGACAGAGATACCTTTTCCGCCCTCAACAAGAGGTAAAACTTCTTTACCTGATATTCGTATAGAATTTAATAAACTCACGCGACCAATTAACATATAACTTATTCTGACTTTTTAACCGGATTTTGCCAAAAAGTCTATCTTTGGATAAATGAGAAAGAGGCCTCTTCTTAATTTATTCATAGGTTGACTCAAATAAAAATTTCATTTTAATTGATTGGATAATTATAAATCTTGAATGTTATTAAATGTCTTTACGCAATATTTTATGCGGATTAATTTTAGCTTTTAATTGTTCGCTATCTTGCACGGAAGAAGATCAAATAAAAGAATACGGAATTGTTATTTTTCCATCTGCTGAAGTAGCTGTGAAAGCTGCGAAAATGAATACAGAATTGCAAAAATTAAGCGGCTCGGAGGATCCTACTAATTTTTGGCACGTAAGTTTGTATCATTTAGCTTGCAGCAGAAGCGACCTTAATCACATCATTGGACAAGTAAAAGCTCTGCCTCTTGAGCCTTTTAATCTCAAATTCAAAGATGTTTACTGTACTGCAGATCGCTGGATTGATTGGGGTATGGAGAATACCGAACTACTACATGAATTACACAGGAAAATTGTAAAAATTGCGAGACCATATAAAAAATGGCCATTGCAAAGAGCAAGCGATATTTATGAAACGTTACTCCCTGACAAACAAGCACAGGTTAACACTTATGGCGTAAGTGGCGTGTTAGAACTTTATACTCCACACATGACATTGTTTTATAGGTATCCTGCAGATACTACGCTGCAAGAAGCTGCAAAGCAATTTGCAATTGAGAACAGTGAGGTTGAAATGAGTGGTAATGCTTCTAGCATTGGCCTCGTGGAATTAGGATACAACGGAAACATCACTAAAATTATTAAATGCATTAACTTAAGGACAACACAAATTATCTCTTAAAAGCATTCAGCCTATAATTCAGCGCCTCTAGTACATGCTGACTTGTTATAGGATGGCTGTCATCCAAATCAGCAATGGTACGTGCGACACGTAAGAGGCGATGGTAGCCTCGAGCTGATAAGTTATAGCGTTCAATTGCTTGTCGAAAAATTGTTTCTGCTGATGTCTCCAAACTCACTGTCTTATCAAGAGTTCTATTATCTATATAAGCATTGACGACATGTGAGCCATAACGTTCATATTGTTTTGCTCGAGCCTTTTCTACTCGTTGCAAAATATTATGACTAGATTCTTCCGTGTTTTTTGTTTGTAGCTCCTCTGGTTTTAAAGCTTGGACTGGAATAATTAAATCAAAGCGATCAATTATAGGGCCTGATATTTTTTGTTGATATTCTTCTGCGCAACGAGGAATTTTATTGCACTGCCGATTTGCGTCACCAAAATATCCACATCTACAAGGATTCATAGCAGCAATACATTGAAACCTCGCTGGATATGTATAATGGTGTTGAACCCTAGCAATGGTTACTGATCCTGTTTCAAGAGGCTGACGTAGGCTTTCCAAACACGCTCGTGAAAATTCTGGAAATTCATCCAGAAAAAGTACGCCATTATGGGCTAAAGAAATTTCTCCTGGCTTGCTTTTTTGGCCCCCTCCCACCAATGCTGGTAGTGATGCGCTATGGTGAGGTGCTCTAAAAGGACGAGTTTTTACTAATCCATCGCTGGGAGTGATACCAGACAAACTATGCACCACCGTTACTTCTAGCGCTTCCTTTGGTGTAAGCTTCGGTAAAATTCCTGGCATGCGCGCTGCAAGCATTGATTTTCCTGCGCCTGGCGGCCCTATCATTAAAACATTATGACCTCCAGCCGCCGCTATTTCCAATCCACGCTTAGCATAGCGTTGAGCCTTTACTTCTTGCATATCCAGGATGTTTATGTCTTCTTTTTCTAGTTTAGGCTCAGGCTGAGATAAAATAATTTCATTCTTGAAGTGCTTTATAAGCTCTAAAACACTTCTTGGTGCTAGGACCCTTACTTCTCCTGCCCAAGAAGCTTCTGCTCCGCAATCCTTTGGACAAATAATTCCCTTATAGCATTCGCCAGCTAAAAGTGCAGCGGGCAAAACTCCAGGAACACGCAAGATACGATTATCTAAAGTAATTTCTCCTAAAGATATATAATCTTTTACCTCGTCTTTAGGAATGATATTCATCACCGCTAGAATTGCCAAAGCAATTGGCAAATCATAATGGCTGCCTTCTTTCTGTAAATCTGCTGGCGTTAGGTTAACCGTTAGTTTAACCGCAGGTATATCCATACCTAATCCATGCAGGCATGCTCGGATTCTCTCTCTTGACTCAGCAACCGCCTTATCAGCCAATCCAACAATCGTAAAAGCTGGAAGTCCAGGAGCAAACTGTACTTGAACTTCTATCAACTTGGGCTGCACGCCAAGGAACGCAACCGTATAACTAGTTGCAAACTTCATGAATTATTTACGTAACATACCATGCTACTAGGAAGTACGAAAAAACAAACTTTCAAAAGCTACAAAATGTTATAGTTGCACTTATTTGGTATAAATTCAGGGCTAATAGAATAAAATTCCTGCCCCCATAGTTTTTTTATTAAAAACACGTTATAGTTCTCGCGTGTAAAAGGCAAAGCTATATGAATAAACGCATATTTTTTATTATCAGCGCTATAGTGATCTTGGTAGGCGGTATCAGTCTCTATAAAAAAATATTCATGCTAAATTCAGACCAAAGAAAAATCTGCATTTATAAATCTAACGTCCCAGGCGCCAAGAACGATATGCAATTGATCTCCCAAGCATTGCAGTTGCAAGATATCAAGAAACATCAAATTATAAATGATTCAGCTACAGGGTGTAAAAATGCTCCATTAAAGATATTTTTGGAACAAGATAAGTTAGACGAACAGATTAAAAATAGTAATGATGAGTCTCTAAAAATTGGAATTAACTTGCAAAACCCAGTTGATGATGAAGACTCTAAAACCATTGGATTGATCAAAGAGAATAACATTCAGCAATTATTAGAATTTATTGGCAATGTTGTAAAAACACCTATACATTGTTTGATTATCTATGATGATCAAGATTTATTCTCCAAGAACTTAATTGCACAATATGAAGAAATCGCAAAAATTAAAAAGATTCACTTTCAACCATTTGCTTTGTCAGCAAAACAAAATATTGCAACCATTTTAAAAACTGTTTCATCAAATATTAATGCTGTGATTTTGTTGCCAAGCCCTCTTATTTTTTCAGATTTTGAACTTATTTTAGAGCATTTTAAAATGAAGAAAGTTCCTGTTTTCACTAATCATGCAGGATTAATTCGAGCAGGAGCACTTGGTGGTTATGATTTTGACATGCAAGAAGTCGCACACGATATTGCAGAAATATGCAGTAACTTTTTACTAGGTTCTGTAAAAAAAGATGCTTTTGAGGAAGTTTATCCCCAGTTGCATTTAAATATGGATACAATTCGCCACCTTGGGATACAATTAGAATCTGAAGATTTCTTAGACGAGGCTGTAACAATGAGCGGTTCAGACTTATGAACATGATTCAATTAGTAGGAACCTTAGAGCTTGGGCTTATTTATGGATTCGTTGCTATAGGCGTTTATCTATCGTTACGCGTGCTTGATTTTCCTGATTTAAGTGTAGATGGTTCTTTTCCTCTAGGCGCTGCTACTTGCGCGGCTTTAATTGTTGCCGGTGTACATCCTTTGATAGCAACTATTGTAGCTATGATTTTAGGTGGCCTAGCAGGATTAATTACAGCATGGCTCTCGACACACCTGAAATTTATGAACTTGTTATCAGGTATTTTAGTTATGACTGCTCTTTATTCAGTTAATCTTCGAATTATGGGGCGCCCTAACATTCCATTGCTTGGAGAGAAAACTATCTTTGAAGAGTTTTTCGTGTCTTTTAAGGCGCCCTTTGGACCTTTCTGGAGAGTTCTTCCGATGCTGATTTTGGTTGGAATATTAACTTACATATTGAACTGTTTTTTAAAAACAAACATTGGACTGGCCTTACGAGCAACAGGAAACAATGCGCGCATGGCAAGAGCACAGGGCATTAATGATAAAATTATGGTGAGTCTAGGATTGTGCCTTGCCAACAGCTTTGTTGCCTTAGGCGGAGCTATATTTGCTAAAGTTAGTGGTTATGCAGATGTGAGCATGGGCGTTGGCACAATTATCGTTGGTCTTGCCGCTGTTATTATTGGGGAAGCAATTTTGCCAACAAATAAAATCAGCCGAACTATTATTGCCTGTATTGCTGGTGCGATATTGTACAGGTTTGTTATCGCCGCCGCTTTAAATATTGGCGGATCGTTTTTACAGGCTGCCGATCTAAATCTAGTAACCGCAGTTCTTGTTGGAGTAGCTATGCTTTTACCAGACTTAAAAAAGCAGTTTGGTAGCAAAGTATGATTAGCATAAAAAACCTTTCTGTACATTTTGGAGCAGGAACAGCAGCATTTAGAACTGCCCTTAAAGATGTTTCTCTCAACATTCAAGAAGGAGAGTTTGTTACCGTTATTGGGAGTAATGGCGCTGGTAAATCGACGTTGCTTAATGCAATCGCCGGAGAAATTATGCCGAGTGCGGGGCATATATGGATTGACGAAGAAGACGTTACTCAGCTTGGAGCAAATGTCAGGGCTAAACATGTTGCAAGAGTATTTCAAGATCCTGTTGCAGGCACATGCTCTCAATTAACCATTGGTGAAAATTTAGCTTTAGCCTCCCACAGAGGAAGAGCTAGATCATTAAAAAATGCTCTTTCTGGCACCACACGCTCTGAGTTTCAAAGTGCATTAAAATCTTTAAATTTAGGATTAGAAAACCGCTTAGACACATCCATGGCTATGCTATCAGGAGGGCAACGCCAAGCCGTTAGTTTACTTATGGCGACGTTAAGTCCATTAAAAATTTTGCTTTTGGACGAACATACAGCTGCCTTAGATCCGAAAACAAGCCGTTTTGTCATGGATGTTACTCAGCAAATTGTAAAAGAAAAAGGCCTAACAGCACTGATGGTAACGCATAGTTTGTCCCATGCATTACAATATGGGACGCGCACGATTATGCTCCATGAAAGTAAACTTATTTATGATGTTTCAGGAAAGGAACGCAATAAGCTTACACCTCAAGATCTTATGCATCAGTTTGGTAGCTCAATCGATAGCGATCGCTTACTTTTAAACACGTAACTTAATTATTTAATCGCATGTTTAACTTTTTTATTGATGGTATTTGCTTGCTGTTGCACTCCCAACTCTTGTAGAAGCTCTGTTGGAACCGGCATATACCGATTAAGTCCAAGATTCACTGCCTGCCGCATCTTTTCAACAGCCTGCGCTTTGTTGTTACCTAAGCTTAAATCAGAAAGCCCTTCGAACCAAAGACCAACCGAATGATTTGGAAATGCTACTAAAATAGCATCGGCAATTTCACTCACTTCTCTGATATCCTCTAATTTATCAAAACATATGTTTAAAAAACCAATTGCCATATCTGAACGTTCAGGAAATCTTTTTATATGCTCTAAAACGGCCTTTTTAAAATTCACAAAAAATTCTGAGTCTTTCGAAATTCTTACTTGTTGCAAACTAGCAAATGTATTGCACATGTTAATAACGTGGACTGAACTAACAACATTACGCTTTTGGCAAGAATCAAGATAATCTTTTGTAATCTGTACAATGGCTTTTTCAACATCCAGCAGATATTTGGTATCAGCTTTAGTGATAGTATTTAATCCCTGTGTAAACCAACCAATGGTCCAATTAGATCCTTTATACGTGCTCCATTTATCATAAGAATGAGCCGGATCGTTAACAAATGCTGAAACATCTTCCTCAAATGTTTGAATGGTTTTAAATTTATGCTTATTAAGGGAAATGGAAGACCAAAATTCTACACAAGAAAATACCATTAAAAATATTCCGCAAGAAACCCAAACAAAGCGAGGTAATTTTAGTTGATAAGAATCTTTTTCTTGAATGCATACCATGGCAAATAATGAAAAAATTAAAACCGGAGGTGTTTGAAACCATGCACTGAGTAAAATTAAATAACTGACAACAAAGAAACGACCTGACCAATCTTTGATATCAATATTATTTACCCATTTATAGATGACCGCCAATAAGAGACCTGTACCTAATAAGCCCGACGAAACAAATGATTCCAAGATTAAATTATGGGTATGCAAGAGGTTGCGCTCTAGAAATTCCCAATTTGGATTAAACTTTCCATCCACGTACATTGAAAAATCTTCTAGTCTGAAGAGATTAAGAACTGGAAATTCCTGATAGCTCCCCCACCCATACCCAAAAAGAGCATGAAAAAGCTTTGACCAATTAAAATGATCAAAATATTGAAACACGGAAACGATTCCAAGCAATGTGCGACTTTGTAGTTGAGGTATCAGATGAGAAAAGAAATTCCATGAGACAAGAACCATCATAGCAATCAGCCATAAACCGAAAATAACGTAGAGACCATCTTGCTTAGGCAAAAATTTCATACACCTTTTTGCAAAAGGTAATAGAAAAACAAAAATAAAAGCGCATAAGCTGGCAATAATAGCTGCCACATTATCGCAATACTTTAATAAAAATAAAAACGCGATAACATATGTGCTATCCCATAGATATTGAAACCGAAGTAGAGATTGGCGAAATTTCACATAAAGCGGAATGCTTGCTAACATTGGAAAGGCAGAGATATCAAGAAAAATGTACGTCTTTAAATGAAGTAAACCATGACAGCCTGCTACCGTTATAAGCCCATACAATATTGGTGCTATCCACAATGGAAGGCTTTGCATGTTAGCTTGTCGCCCTACTACAATTAATATGGCTAAAGCCAAAGATGTGGCTGTTCCTTCTCGTATTTCGTTAATGCCGCCAATTGAAGTTAGATTATTTTGCAAAACCCCAAACAAGCTAAAAGCTGCTAGAAAAAGAAATCCTAGAGCTAGGGGGGATATTTTTACCTCCCTTGGAAAAATGAGAGCATAAAAGCCAGCGATAAACCAAAGACCAAAAATTGCCCAATCGGATTCTTGAAAAATTCCCGTTGGCCAAATAATAGGCACAAAAGAAAAAAAAATTAAAAGAATGAAAAAGTTTCGTTGTAGGAATGCCATGCTTATCCACAGATTGTCAGAAAAATTAACGCTTCGTTAAATGCTTGTTGCTTCAGAGATACATTAAAGGAATTATATAAAAAAATTAATCAAAAAAACTAAAAAATTTTAGATAATCTCTTTATGTTTTATATTGTAATGAAATATTTTTAAGAGGATATCTATGTTTAAACAATTTAAGACGGCAAGAACGCTTGCGTTTGTTGCTGCAGTGACTGGAAGTGGCTATTTGTTCGCCCCTCCAAGTGGTGGTACTCCAACTAGCGCTCCTGTTGCACCTACTGGCGTAACTAAAGCTGCAGGTTATTATGCTTATAGTTCCGTTGCAACAACCCCTGGTGCCGTTGTTACTGAACCAACAGTTATGGCTGTTAAGGTAACCAAGATTCTTGGTTTAGTTAGCGCCGTAACAGCAGAAGCTGCTGAAGCAATGAATGGCAGTGGATCAAATGCGGGGGCTTTGGGTGCTGATACAGGAACAAAAATTGCTGGTTCATCAGGATCTGCTCACAAAGCTTCTACTTGGTTACGCGTAAGCTATGGCGCCATTGATAACTCAGTTACAGGACAAGCTTGGAATGGTCAATCCTATCTAACAATGGTTGGAGCAGACTATAAATTTAACAACATGTTCTGCGCTGGTTTAGGTTTAAGCTATTCACATTTGGATGCAAGAACTGAGTTTAACAATGGTAAAATGAAACAAGACACACTGGGTGTGAATCCTTACTTTATTATCGTTCCACACAAAAACTTCAACTTTGAATTTGTTGGTGGTTGGAGCACAACAAAAGGAAATGACAGTCGTCGTTGGATTACCACTCAACAAACAAACGCTGCTGGCGTTGTAAACTACATCGACAACACATTTACTTGCACACCAAAAGCAAAAGCAATGTTTGGTGGTGTATTTGCTAACTTTGTAAACAAAGTAAACAAAACATCCTTTAACTTGCAACTTGGTTACTTGATGATGCAAAGCAAAATGGATAAATTTACAGAAAAATCACAGCAAGCAGCTTACAATGGAAGCGCTATGTCTGTTCCATCAAATACCTTTAAAGCGCAAACTGCGACTGCAAAAGTGTTAGTTGGTTACCAAATGACTCCAAGCGTTATGCCTTTCATCAACGTTCACGGCCAATATGACGTGAAGAAAAACCAAGGTGTAACATTTGCTACTGCTGCTGCATACAAAGTTAACCGCTCAGCAATTGGTGGTGGAGCTGGATTACAAGTGAAAAATGATGACGCATTGTCTGGAAGCTTACAATTTGACTACACAGCTCGTGGTCAGTTGAAAACTTACGTAACTGGTCTTCGTTTACACTACGGCTTCTAATAAGAAGTGCAGAAAATAAGACTAAAAAGGGCGGTGATTTTCACCGCTCTTTTTTTATTTGGATGCAGCAGCGATCAAGTTCGAATCACCAAAGCTTTTGGTTTAGCCGAAAACAATCAATACAGGCCCCTTGTAGTTAAAACTTCAACTTTTCCGCTGCAAATTTTTTATAAAGATTACCACAGCAAGCATGCTGTTATTTACTTTGAGGGCGATGGGCTTGTTATTAACAAGTACGGAGAAGTAGCTATTAACCCTACGCCAACCGATCCAATGGCGATTAGACTTGCGAGCGTGGATAGCCGCAATTTAACAAAGGTAGTAATTACTCGTCCTTATCATTACACAAAAGACCACATCCCTGACCCTAAATATTGGACAACTGCTAGATATTCAACCGAAGTTATTCAAGCCACCATAGAAGCAATACAATTCTGTCAGCAAAAATTTCACTTTGAGACCGTAGAATTTGTTGCCTATTCGGGGGGAGCTAGTGTTGCCTTGCTAGTTGCCGCAAAATTTAAAAATCTTCAACGTATTATTACTTTTGCTGGAAATTTAGATCATTCACAATGGACACATTACCATCAAACCCAACCTCTTTCTTTATCCTTAAATCCCCTAGAAAATCGAGAAAAATTAAGAGAAATACCTCAAATTCATTTTTTAGGGACAGAGGACGCAAATACGACCATTGACCTAGGATTGCAGTACAAACAGAAACTTGGATCAGAAAAGATTTGCATAATACCAATCAAAGGCTTTGAACACGACAGTAACTGGCCAGATATTTGGAAAGAGCAAATAGTGAAATTAAAGTAGCAGCAGTTTAGAAAAACGACTAGAATGTCGATAACATTAAAAAAAATGAATAATTGTGATTGTTTCTTGTCCAAGATGTCATAAGCAATATAGGCTTGATACTAGTCGATTAAATTATATTAATCTGCCTGATAATAGTGGGCATGGTGTGCAACTTGCCTGTTCTAATTGCCATGAACAATGGTGGGAATTAAAAAAAGAATCAATCAATACCAACCAAAAAGATATTAAAATAGCGGCGCCAGAACAGCCCTTCAGAAATTTAACTGATATTTCCTTACTGTACAAAAAGCCATTTGCTAAGCATACAGATCAATCACCAAATATTTCTTTTTCAGCTAGCAATAATGCTCATCATCATTTTTCACCTCAACAAAAATCACCTAAAAAAGATATCGCCAAGCCGAAACAATGGAAAACTCTTCTTTTAGTAATTTTTTGGAGCTTGCTGATTTTTGGAGGAACAATATCGTTAGCATTTGTTGCGATGCAATTTGATCATCCATTATTAAATTTCTCATCCGATTCAGAAAAACAGATTTCGCCCGATGTCCTGATAATTGAAAATATTCATTTTGATGTGAAGCCCGTAGATAATGAGCAACAAAAAATTATAGTTGTGGGCCAAGTTAAAAATTCAGGTCAACTAGCAACACCTCTTCAAAATATTCAGCTAAAAGCCTGGGGGACCTGTCAGCCAGACCAAACGCCTAACGAAGAAGGATTTTGCCAAATTCGTACATGGTCATACAAATGGAAACAAGAACTAATACAACCAAACGAAGAGCTTACTTTTAAAAGTGCAGCAAAAATTCCCGCCCACCTACAAGTAGATCAAGTCCATGTTGATATTCCGCCGAATCAATAAAAGATCAAAATCAAATATTTATATGAAAATGGTAGCGAATTTGTTTCATCGTAATATTCAAGCAATAAAATCTTTTTGGCCCATAATTTTTTTAGGACAGATTCCTATTTTTATTATTTATTTAATATCCCTTAGCCAAAATCCCTACCCCCAAACACCACTGCCAGACAAACGAAGCCTAGAGTTATCTAAAAAACAAGATATACAAATAAAAAATCTTGAAAAGAAGTTTGAAGAACTAAAAAAGAGATTTTTAGCTCTACAAATTCAACATACAAAATTATTAAAATCATCGATTCTAATGAGCACAAAAGATCAACATGATAATTCACTGTCCGCGCATGATTCTAAAAAAATGATATTAGAAACCATTGATAGAATTGGTGAGAAAATTCGTTTAAATGACTCTTTTTCTAACTTGCTTGCATCTCTTCCTGAAAAATGCTCATCTTTTTCAGGGTATCAAATTTTGCAACAATTCTCGTCTGTCCCACCTCCTAGCATTTATCAACTTCAGAAGTCTTTTGAGGATATTCGCAAAAAGCACGTACAGCCAAAAAAACCAAATGATCTTCCTAAATGGTTGAATAAAGTTGCCGCAATTTTTCGTGGAAAAATAAAAGTTGAAAAAATACAACCCATTGATGAAGAGCCTTTTGAATTAATAGCGGAAGCTCTTGAGGGTCGTGACTTAAAAACAGCCCATTCTTTCTCTAAAAATATACCTCTTCAACAGATTCAGATATGGGCGAACCATCTTAATAGAAGGCTAGAATTGGAAAATGCTTTCCTTGATTTTTCAGCCACCTCTCAACAATGGGTAAAGCAAGCCTCAACTGAAGTATCTGCCTCAGATAAGAAGGAAGCTTTCCAATGATACTTACCAAAAGTCTACGCTTTCTGATTGCATTTAGCATGCTTTGTATACTGGGAATATTCATCACGAGTTATCCTGGTGAGGTAAAGTTTGACTGGCTAAATTACTCTATTTCCTTGCCAATTGGTCTTTTTATAGCATGTTTATCAATTATTTTTATCTTTATAATTTCTTTTTATAATTTATGGAGATGGTTATGGAGCCTTCCACAAAATTACATCTCTTATCTTCAAAAAAAGCGTTCTGCAAAAGGAATAAATCTATTGATCGAAGGTTTAAGCGCAATTGCAGCAGGACAAGACCAAGAAGCAAAAGAAATAATAGCGGTAGCTTGTGAATTTTTACCCGAAAATCCTTTAAGTCAATTCATAGCGGCTCAAGCATCCTACATGACAGGAGATGAGGAAGCGGCCACTAGACAATATATGTCTATGCAAAAGGATCGTCGCACAAATTTTCTGGGGCTTCGCGGACTTATTCTACAAGCAAAAAGCAGGGAGGACTATAAACTTGCTCAAGAATATATTGTCAAAGGACTTTCTTTAAGGCCTGATTCACCTTGGTTACAAAATGAGTATTTTTTAAACACCATTTATCTCGCCCAAAAAGGAATTTTGCCAAAAGCCGAAAAACATAAACTTGAAAAATACGTCCCCAAAGCAAAGTGGCTACGTTATCAGGCGATGTTACATTGGCTTAAGCTGCAAAATACCAGCCTGCTTTCTAATGCGGAAAAAGAGAAATTACATTTAAAAATATTTGAGAGTGCGCCGGATTGGACCACAAATGTCACACAGTTAGTTGAGCATTATATCCACCACGAATCATTTTCCAAAGCACAAAAATTACTAATAGATGCCTTTAAAACTAATCCTCATCGATCCCTTGGAGTTTTATGGGATTCAGTATTTTTTGAAATGGAGGCTATCGATCGCTACAGAACAATGGAAAAATTAGTAAGTGCCCATGAAGATCATCCAGAGAGCTTATTTTGCTTAGCTACCAGTGCGATGCGAGCTCAGTTATGGGGGCAAGCTAAAGAATATTTAGATAAGCTATTAAGTTATGGATATACAAGAACTACCTGCAATTTAATGGCTGAATTAATGGAACTTCAGCACCCAACAAGATTTGAGTTAGCAAAAGAATGGTGGCAAAAAGCTTCACAAACTCTTTCTGACTATGAATGGCAATGTACAGAATGCTCTCATCATGCATCGCAATGGGAGCTCATATGCAACAACTGCTCATCCGTAGATAAAATCTGCTGGCAAGAAACCTCGACGCCTCAACGCCATGTTAAGGGTGACATAGAAGCTATGCAGCTTTGCCAAGTAGTATAACATGATAAAGAAGAGTGTATCGGTTGTCGTTTTTTCGTTGGCTCTTGAATGCTATTCCATGACAGCTGAGGAAGCAGCCCTTAGATGCAAAACTTCTATTGAAAAAACCGACGAAATAAGAAAACAGATAAAAATTGAGAGCCTGAAGCAAATTGCACAAAAAGCGATTTCTTTAATGCAAAAAAATCTTGAAAAATTGCCTAAAAGCACATTACAGAGCATTCCAACCATTACACAACAATGTATTAAGAACGAGGAGCGCGTTCTTTGGTTAAAAGAAGATATAGAACCAGAGATGCAGGATCTTTCTTCTCTGTCTTCAATTGAAGAAGCAGAGGTTACGAAAAAAAGGCCTGACCAAAGAAAAGATCAAAAGAAAAAAATCAAAGAACTTTCTGTAAATTCTAAGATTTTGAAAAAGATTCTTCAAAAGAAAGAGAAAAGCTCCAAGAGCCTCAGTCTTTAGTTTTTCTCAGGCTATCTAATATGGCTAAATATGCATCTTTTTGCCCTTTTTTAAGAGCAATCTCGTTTGATAAAACCTGCAAAAACTGAACAGATTTTTGTTGGCGAATTGCTTTATTAAGCAAAATTCTATGCCAAAAAACCGATTCGGATGTTGCTTCTTGCTTATTAAGCCCCTTAATTAAATTAACCTCAGGAAAAGAAGGTTTTGATTTTTCTTTTATTGGTTCCTTTTTTGCAGGTTCATTAATACCAAATAAATTCTTTTTCATGTTCATGAGTTAAAACTTTAAAACCCCTGCTCATTAATATATTCCATTAGTGTACGAGATCCAATGGCTGTATCCATTTCTGACCGCAGTGTTATTATTTGGTTTATGCCTTCTATTTCCACATAAAACACTTTTTTACCATCCGTTATCCAGACAATTTTAAGCGCTGGTGAAGAATTTTTTTCAAATTGCGTTGTAACAGCAAAATCTTGCTCATTTTTTCTCTCTGCAACTGGCTCTCCTGAAAGCTTTGAATTCATCATCGCAGATAATTTCCCTTCACTTGCGTAAAAACGAATTAGGTATTTTTTCAAATACTCTTTAACTCTTTGCTGATCTTTTTCTGATAAGTCCTTGTATCCTTTTGGTGAAAAAACTGCACTTGCGATTCGATCTATATCCAAATATTTATTAATGCTGTTGCTTAACTCTTTTCGTTTTTTATCATCTGAAGAGCCACTATTATTAACTATGCCCAGAGATTCATTGACCATTTTCCCAATAAAACTAGCTGGTGCTAATTCATTAACGCCAGAGGAAGCCACACATGCCCCACCCCAAACTGCTTGGAATATACATACATTCAAAAAAGAGATAATATAAATTAGCTTTTGCATTATTAATTCCTTTTTTGAAGGCATATTTTTTCAGATACTATCACTTAAAAATGAATAAAACACTAAAATATCCTCCAATTTCATTAAAAATTTTAGCAGTTTTTGCAATTATTGGCGGGCTAGCCTTTGCTCCATTCAACCAGCCGTTTGTTCTCTTGCTGTCTATATGGGTCCTGCTTTTACATTTGCAAGCCCCCTTAACCTTTTATCACTTTTTTAGAAATTCGTTTATCTTTTTTTTCATATTTTTCCTCACCCAGCTTTATTGGGTATCCTGGGCACTTAAAACCTACGGTATCCCTGAGATGATGCCCATAGGATTGATAGGCATGCCCATAATAATTGGAATATTTCCTGCCGCATTTATCGCTCCAAGCTTTTTCTTTAGGAAAAATCCCGTCAGTTTTGGATGGGTGTTTTTTCTTGGGTGGTGCATAAGTGAAGTTGCTAGGAGCTTTTTATTTACAGGATTTCCCTGGAATTTAAATGGTTACGTTTGGGATCTTCCTCTTTTACAAAGCACTAGAATCATAGGCATTTTCGGCTTGTCGTTTTTAACAACCGCGGCTGGAACTGTTTTATACACAAAGCAGAAATGGCTGGGAGCCAGTATTTTTAGCATTTTATTGGGGCTTTGGATCGAAGGCCACCATAGATTAAATTCTCCCCATATAAATACAAATGTTTGTTTGCGGTTGGTTCAACCGTCTATTGCTCAACATGAAAAGTGGGATCCTAATTTTTTTGAACACAACCTGGCTATTTTAGAAATATTATCGAAAGCAGAAGCAGAAAGGCCTATTCACCTAACAATTTGGCCAGAAGCAGCCATAATTACTCCGCTTGAGTCTTACCCCGATTTAGCCGTGCATATTGGAAGATTTATTAATCAGGGATATTTAATAACAGGAGCCCCTCGCAGGTTGCACAATCCAGAAAAAGCATTTTCTAGCTTACAAGTGCTTGAGAAAACAGGAAGGATTTTGGCAACCTTTGATAAATTTCATCTAGTCCCCTTTGGTGAATATGTGCCCTTGAAGCAACTTAACCCTTTTCCAAAGCTTACAGATGGATTTTTGGACTATTCTCCCGGTCCAGGACCCAGAACAATACACCCAGAAAACATTCCCCCTTTTAGTCCGCTCATCTGTTATGAGGCGATTTTTAGTGGCGCTGTTATTGACCCCGATCATCGACCTGAGTGGTTGTTAAATATTACGAATGACGCTTGGTATGGCGTAACCAGTGGTCCCTATCAACATTTAAAAATTGTGCAAGTAAGAGCGATAGAAGAGGGGCTGCCATTAATTCGCGTAGCTAATAACGGCATCAGCGCCGTTATTGATGCATATGGTAGAATTATTCATCAACTGGAACTTAATAAAATTGGCTTTATTGATGCATATCTTCCAGCCTCTCTTCCACAAACTATTTATCGAAAGTTTGTTAACTTTATATCCAACTAGGATAAACACCTGTTTTTCCAGTGCTTCCATTAATGGTCATTACTAAATTGCGCTGATTTTTTGATGAAAGCATGGTCTCTTCATCAAAATAATATGTTTTTTGTTTAAAATTTCCATTTGCCAATTGCTCCCACTCGCCCAACAAAACAGCGGGAACAAAAAGACCCGAGACGACGAAGCCATTTTTTTGCAACAAATCAACAACCTCAGCCAAATCTCTCGACAAAAAGCAACTTGCCAAAAACACCTTTAAATCAGATGTTTCTCCAGAAAATTCTGCCTTAATAGAATCTATATTTTCTAAAAACAGCCGCTTCTTTTCACGAAGCTCCATTTTAGAGGCGTGATACAAGCAAGCCGTTTGAGTTGCTGAATCCCACACTGAAATTCCGATGCAATCGCATATCCCAGACGTGTATAAAAGAATCTCTTTTTGGTGAGAAAATCTCATCTCTCCCATTCCAAATGATTCTGTCTTCACCCCAAAAGTATCTACATCATAAGCTCGCCCCAACCTTACTTTTGTTCCATCAGATAAAGTGCGAATGTCTTCAGGAAGCTGTGGACTGATAAGATCTGGAGAAACAAGAGGGACACCAATGTATGCACCCTTAAAATCCACTATCTTTTGTGAATTTATTTCATTTACACTCAAGCAAACATCTCCACTGATATCAGAAGCCATAGCAAAAAATGGACAAAAAGCGCTTAATATAATTATTAAAAATGTCCTTATTTTCTTATTCACAAAAACCTCTGAAAAATTTCTTACCCAGCATATATAGTAATTCAAATATTTTCCTACAATAAAATTTTGTGCATAAATCTGTGGAAAAAGCAGAAAGTATTCTTAGGACAAACTTGTATAAAAGAGTGGCTGTTAATAAGTTTATTTTTATCCCCACCTATAAAAAAATTATCCACAAACAACACACAAACACCAAATAAATATCCACACTTTAGAAAAATCCCTCAGATCAAGCGTTTCTCCCCTATACAAAAAGAGTATCTTGTGGATAAGATGGGGAAAAATCTGGGGTTAGGGTTTTGCACAAGACCTACTACCAAAACAAAAACCTTAATATAAATATATATATTATTATATGAAGTTAGCTCGAGCCCTAGAGGGGTGTGTTGAAAAGATAAAGCCGATTTGGTTAATGCGCCAAGCGGGACGGTATTTGCCCGAGTATAGAAAGCTAAGGGAAAAATTTCCTGATTTTATCGAGTTTTGTTTTAATTCCGAAGCCGTAGTGGAGGCAACTCTTCAGCCTATCAGGCGTTTTGATTTTGATGCGGCAATCGTGTTTAGTGATATATTGGTGATACCTCAGTTTTTAGGGCAAGCAGTTTCATTTAGAGAAGGGGTGGGCCCCGTATTAGAAGAACCAATTTGGGATAAAATCCTGCACACTCCCTTTGGTGGTGCTGAGGTTGTTTATGGGGCAATTAAGGAGCTCCGGGGGCGACTTGACCAAGAAAAGGCCCTGATCGGTTTTGTGGGTTGTCCATGGACGGTGGCTTCATACATGATAAGCGGGGGCAAGACCAACAAATATGAAGATCTTGTTAGGTTTGCGGCTGAGTGGCCCTTGTTCGATCGTCTTCTCGATAAGCTTGTTTCCGTAATTGCTGATCATGCGGTCGGCCAGCTGAGAGCCGGAGCCGATGTCGTGCAGCTTTTTGAATCGTGGGCGGCGGAAGTTCCTGCTGTCTATCAAAGCCGTTGGCTTTTTGATCCCGCTAAAAGGATTGTGGGGGGCATAACAGAGCAAGTGCCGGATGCCAGGATTATTTATTATGGGCGGGGCGTGGCTGGTGAGGCTTTAGATAAGTTGGGGAGGCTACGCATAAGTTTTGGTCTGAGCCAGGGAGAAAGCTTAAGAAGTTTTGAGGGGGTGGGCGCATGCCTGCAGGGCAATCTGGATCCTCAAAAGCTTCTTGAGGGTGGCTTTGAGCGTGACGTTGCGAAGATATTGGATTTTGCCAAAAACAGGCCGTTTGTTGTTAACTTGGGGCATGGAATTCTCCCACAAACCCCCATAGGAAATG
This sequence comes from Alphaproteobacteria bacterium, assembly GCA_021298215.1. Lineage (GTDB taxonomy): Bacteria > Pseudomonadota > Alphaproteobacteria > Paracaedibacterales > CAITNM01 > CAITNM01. Next base: position 18,593 of record JAJTEE010000006.1, on the reverse strand, counting down.
TTGAAAAGCTTATTGAGCTTGTTAGATGCCAACAGTAAAACCAAAAATCGCCATTGTTTTGGCAAACTTGGGGGGGCCAGATTCTTTGGGGGCTGTTCGACCATTCTTGTTTAATCTTTTTTATGACCGAGCAATCTTGAGGTTACCAAATCCTTTGCGCTTTTTTTTGGCTTTGCTTATTTCGTGTGCCAGAGAGAAAAAGGCTCGAGGAATTTATTTCCTCTTGGGTGGCAAGTCTCCACTTTTGCAAAATACATTGGCGCAGGCCAGAGCTTTAAAGCGGTCGCTCGAGAAGGATTTTGATGTGTTGGTCGTTCCTGTTATGCGGTATTGGCGACCAAGGGCGAGAGATGTGATGGATGTTTTAAGTGCGTTTAATCCAGATAGAGTGGTATTTTTACCTTTGTATCCTCAATTTTCAACCACCACAACAGAGTCCTCCATTAAAGAGTGGATGTCTGTTGCTCCCCAGTGGGCCGCTAGAACAAGCGTGATAGATTGTTATTTTGCTAATGTAAATTTTATAGCGGCGCATCAAGAATTAATAAGGCCCGTATTGAGGGAGGCGTCATTGATTGGTGTGCCGAGGATTCTTTTTTCTGCCCATGGATTGCCCAAGAAGATTGTGGATGGTGGAGATCCCTATCAAAAGCAAATTGAAGCTACTGTGGCTCTTGTAATGAAGAAGTTTGAGGGGGTTGATTTTTCTATTTGCTATCAAAGCAGGGTTGGGTTGATGGAGTGGATCGGGCCGAGTTTAGGGGGTGAGCTTAAGCGAGCAGCGCAGGAAGGGCTGCTTGTTGTTGTTGTTCCTATTTCTTTTGTTTCTGAGCATTCTGAAACTCTGGTGGAGCTTGATATTGAGTTTGCTGAAAAAGCTAGGGAGTGGGGGGTGGCTTTTTATGGCAGGGTTCCCGCTATTGGTGCTCATCCTCTTTTTGTAAAATGTCTGAATGAATTGGTTCGTTCTTTGTTAAAAGAACCAGCTAACCTGGAATCATATTGCTTAGAGCGTTTGTATCGGGGGTTGCGGCTGTGATGGTGGGTTGCTTTTCTTGTTGGGTTGCTCGTGCTAGTAACTCCAGAAGAGATCGGGTTTCTGGTTGGATAGATTGAAGTTCTTTTAAAATTTGTGATAGCGTTTTATTTTCCCATTCTCCGATTAATTTCAAAAGAGCTGGGGTTGGGCTGTGTGGTTCAATGGTTAGAAGAAATTTTCCGAGCTGACGAATTGTCTGGTAGACTTCCGATCTGGTGTTTATCTCTTTTTCTTCGGGGGGGCTTTCATTATCAGTAAGGATGATTTCTGATAATGTTGTGATGGTGTCTTCTGTTTTTTTATCGCTTTGTGGTGTGGATTTTTTGGATAGGCTGTATAACCCAACCATTTCCTGTAAGTGGTTTGTTAATTTGCTAAAATCAGGGGCGTTTTCTTTCGCTTCTGTATCTATAATTTGGCTAATTTCATTTAAATTTTTTATGCTAGCTTCTAGGGTTGCTTTTTTTGCTTCTCCTTTTTCTTTTTGTACTTCTGAAAAAGCATTTCTAATTCTTCCTATCGTGATGAGACCATTTGCCAAAGCCTTTTGATAAGCATTGTTGGCGTCGCCGCCCTTTTTTGATAATCGTTCCAGAGTGTCATTTTCATAGCACAGCGCTAAATTTATGGGCAGATCAAGTATCGACGCAAGTTCTTTAAAGGGTTCGGAGATAATGGTTTGTGTTGTCGATCTTAAAAAAGATTCTAAAATATGAGCACGAAACTCTTGGTTTGGGTCTTCTTTTTTTGAGGGGTGGCAGTCTTCCCAAAAAGCTTTTATAAACTTTAATAATAAAGATATATCTTCTGCAAAAATATCAAATCCGTATAGATGCAGTCTTGCTTCTATTAGCCAACAAAAAAGCTGCAAGTCTTTAGTTTTGTTTTCTAGTAGATCAAGGGTTAAGCTTTCGACTTCTTGCCAGTTGGCGCTTTTTATTTCCCCCTCCCAACTTTCTCGACTCAACCCATCGTTTTCCTCACGCCTTGCGTCACGAATTTTTACGTAAAGAGGATCGTAGCGCAACCAATCTCCTGCTTTATTATTTGTTGCTATTGGTTCCAGTAGCTTTTTGTGGGTGTCAAGAGAGTTATAGCTCATTATTCACCATCATCTTTTTCTTCTGTTTCTTCTTCTGAGGGGCTTTCTTTAGTCAGTTTTTTTGGTTTCTCGCTTAAATCTTCAAAGCTTATCGCTTCAACTTTTCCTTCTGTTAAAATGGGTTGCTCTTTTATTTCTTCTATTTCCTGTGGCAGTTTGGGCGCGAGAGTTGGGAATTTCGGCAGAGTAATAATTTTAGGCGCACCTTTTTTGCCAGAAGAATCAAGAAGACTAACAGAATTAAATACAGTGGTGAAGGTTTGGTCTGTTAAGGGGAGGCTAAATTTTAATACATATGGGTTCGGGTCTGTTATCTTCGAAAAAGAGCCATTGGGGGCAAGATGATTGCGAAGCAACCACAAAAGCGCCCACTGGCTGTCATATACAAATTCAGCTGTTTCTCCCTCTACTTTTAAGGATGGCTGATTGGTGTCTGAGGTTGGTTTAGGTGATGTTCCTGTTTCTGGCCACTTAAAACCAACTGTTATTGGGTTCCCGAATGTCCAGCTGCCTTCTGTCTTTTTGTCATGTTTATCGATTGTTGTTATTTCATCTGTTTTTAAGTACCAATCAACAATAATATTGCCGCCTTTTTCTTTTTCTCTGGCAATTCTGAAGTCAACATTTATTTTAAATGTTGGTTTGTCGATATTGGGATCTTTTAAATATGCATCAAGAAATTGTTTGACATCCTCCATAGCCATTAAAAATTGCACAATTTCTTTCATTTCAGATCCAATTTGATAAAGTTGATCTAAAATCTCTTTCGTGGAATTTCCGCATTCTTTAAAGATGTTGAAAAACTCTCGAATATCTTCTGGACTTGCTTCTCCTGAATTTTTATCAAGAGTTACTCCAACAAATGGAAATTTTTCTTTCAAATTTTTGTTGAAAAATGAAGCCAATTTTTTGTAATTTATAATGGCATGTTGGCGCTGCAAGACTTCCGCCTTGGATAAAAGCTTTATTTTAATTTCACGCAATATTTCTAGTAAATAATCACCAGAAGGCTCTTTGAGCTCTTCAATATTAGGCATTTTAAGAATGTCTTTGTAATTGCTAGCATTGAGATCTTTAAGGATAAAGTTTTCTAGTTGGGCTAAAGAATTGTCTGGTTGTTTCTTTTCGTATTTTTCTACTTGCTCGGTTAATCTTATCCATTTTTCTATAAGCGCTTCATCTCTATCTTCAGCACTATCAAAAGCAGGGCTTTTTAGAAGCTCCACAATTGGTTTGGCAAAATCATTTACGGTAGCAATTAATAGCTCTCTTTGAACGGTTATATAGTGCTTTAAATCATTGGCATCTCGAACAGCGAAAGCTCCTATAGCTGCTCCAGATTTTCCATCCCACCATGAAAAATCATCCGACTTCATTTTGTAGGGTTTATGCTGATTGGTATAGATATCTATATGTGAGAGCAGCCACTGAGATTGGTTGCAAAGTATATTGCGAAGATCTATGTATGCTTTACTAACGTCGTCATTTTTCAAAATTTCTAATAGCTTACCAAGGATTTCAGAAACCGCTTTAAAGTCATTAATTTGCGCTCTCAATATTCTTTCTGATTCAGTTCCTGGCTTTATGTCTTTTGGTGTGTCAATAAAGGTTTGGGCTTTTCCTAGGGAGGACTCTAAGATTTCTTGTAAATTTATTCTTGCTGCGATTTTTATGTTTTCTTGAATAGAAAGCGGGTATTCGAGTAAATCTTTACTGATAAAAGCATCAAAATCTTTCATCGCATTATATGCCGCCTGAACAAGACTTTTGTCCCAATATACAAGTTTTCCAGAGGGAATCTTAGTTGTTAGCGGTTTTCCTGTTGGGGCTCCCATAAAGCTGAATTTGAATAAAGACGAAAGACATTTTCCTAGATTTAGTAGGCCATGTGATAAAGGCAGAGATTTTTGATTAATTCCTTTATCTGCCAAAGATTCATTAATTATGACTAAAAAGCTCTTAAGACGGTTAAATCCTATGGCTGTTTGATCAACCAAATACTGCCCAACATCTTTTCCAAAAAGGGGAGACAAATCTATATAATCTAAAAGTTTGTCGAATTCCTTTCCCGGCATAAAATTCTTTCCATCCATCCAGGTTGATCCCGCCTCACCTAATGAGGGAAGAGTTGCAGTTAAATCACCCACAGCATTCCTAAGGCTCGTAAGTTCAATTAAGCGTCTTTCTTGCTGGCTTTGTAATTGGTCTATTAAAATTTGAAGGCGGGACATTAATGTTAGTGGATCATTTTTAGAAAACAGGGAGTTTAAAAAATTCTCATAAAGCACAGAAAGGGTTTGGCGTGCCATTTGTTGATAAGGTTTTAGGTCTATTAAAGGATATGAAGATTCGTTCAATAGTTTTCTAAAATCTGCATACTGCCCAATGAAACTCTCAGGTAGATGTGATCCAAATGTATACATCACAAGGCTATCAAGATCTCTAGCATCAGGAGCGCTTTTTAGATTATTAAACTTAAAAAGCATATCATTTAGCTCATGTAGGCCTTCTACATATTTTTTCAAAAGAAGATATTCGCTTGATGATAATGGATTTAAAAGTGCAGATAATGAATTTGATCTATCAGCGCTGGATGGTCGCAATTGCAATAAATCACGAGCCTTCATTAATAGATCTACGTAAATTGTTCGAATAACAATCTCTTGATACGCAACCTGTAAACTAACATGGATGTCTTTGTGAAGAGGGCTGAACCAAGAAGCTGGAATAGCTACGGAAAAGAACTCAGTTCGTTGAAGTTCTTGCATCATTTCTAGAAGTTGTCGCGCATAGGTGTCAAAAAGAGATGCCGAGTGGCCGGGTTCATCAATTTTCAGATGCTGCATATCTCTTAACAGGCTACTCATTTTTGATAAAACAGGCAAAATCCGTTCTTTTTTTTCTCCAAAGGAATCATAAGAATTAAATATTCCATACGTGGCAAATAACACAAAGCAAATGGTAGCTCCACGTATTAAATTGATACCGCGATTCAGTAGGCTTATTTTTCCAGCTAGTGGCCTAGCTATCCCTATTTCTGAAAATATTTTTGAATGAAATAAATCTTTCAGAAAAACAAGAGAGATGGATTTATTATTGTGTGCTTCTAACGATATTTTTGATACTTCATCTTTTGGAGCCGATAGAGTTGTAAACTCATGACCTGTAAAATAAATGCCTCTAAGTATTGGGGCTTCATGAACAACGCTATTGTGAAAAATACGATTTAAATATCCGCCAAGATTTTCGGATATTGTTAGAAGTTCTTTTGAGAAGATAAACAAGCTATCCGCATTATTTGGATTTATGTCAGAACTTAACAATTCAGTGCGCAACCCATCTATTTTCTCATCAAGATATTGAAATGCTTCCTCCATCCAGCTAGGGGAATACATATATTGCAAGTTATATGGACTTGACCACCCTAGAATATTTTCTCTGTTTTTTGATGGCAATTCTTGTGAAAAGCATTGAAATCCGGGAATTATATCGCAATGAGTAATCATTACATAAACAGGCAATCTCATGCATAGACTACTTTGCATTCTGTTAAGAGTATGCAATATGTTGTTAGCCCGAGTTTGTAGTGCGTCTGGAGTTAGTTTTTCCTTTCCATAAAGATCTTGCGCGTTTATACAAAGAATAATACCGTTTAACGGCCTTTTTGCTCTGTATCTGGCTAGCAAAATAAGTAAATTGCGCCAGGAGTTAGTGTCTGTTTCGGTTTCAGGATCATTTAAAAATAATCGTCCTGCTACGTCGATAAGAACGCCTCTACTAAAAAACTTCCAACGAATAGATGGATTTGGTTCGTGCAAACTAAAATCTGGACTTCCGTGAGGTTCGTGCAGTTGGGTTTGATTTACAAGTGTGGATTTTCCTGAATTTTTTGCACCAATCACTAAATACCACGGGAGCATGTATACTGCGTTTTCACCTAGATGTTTTTTTAAAAACTCAAAACCTTTTAGAAAAATTTGACTAATAGAATTAACTTCTATCCATTTATGTCTTATCAAAAAGGTTGTAATGATGCCTCCAAGAGGAGGCAGAGAAAACTCTCTTTTAAAAAGAGATCCTTTTTTTTCCAAACTTATGGGCTTACTTTTGCTGATGCTTTTGTTGATAACTAGGATACAAATTAATGCAATGATAATGCCAAAAAATAATAGTAAAAAAATAAGACCAGATAGGCTGCTTGTTTGGCTTTCCAGAAACTGAGTAAAGTTTAATAATGTTGGTGACATTAGATTACCGGGCCTTGTTTTGTAAGGTGAAAAATACCCTGAAGAACTTCATGAAGATCTTGCGAGATAATAGTCCACACCCCATAACTTACGAATAAATAGATGATTATGACACTGAGAGCGACTAGTGACCATGGTCGTATATCTGGCAGCCCTTTTGTGGGAGTTTCTGTGAAGACAGACATTAATGAATCATCGAGCAAATTATCATATCCACCTTGAATCAATCTGGGCGAGCGATGATAGATAAAGCTGAATAGTTGCTGTTTATATGAAAGAATTTGATGATTATCTTGTTCGCGAAACCGACCTTGAAATCCCAAGGAGAGTGATAATAAATAAACTCTAGCGAGCTCTCGTTGAAGAGGATCGTTAGTTTTTAAAAGGCTATCTATTTGGGTAAATATTTTTTCTCCACCGACTTGTGTTTGAAAGATTTTAGTTTCTAGACAATTTTTTCTCCAATAATCTGCCCCATGCCAAGGCAGATTTATCATGATTTCATCGGCCAATGTGATAAAAACATATAATGCTTCTTGTATAAAAATTGCATTTGGACCAATGGAAACTCGATGAAGCTTTTCACGTTGTTGATTAAAAAAAATAACGACTCTTTCTTGCAATGACAAAACTGGCCCAGATACTGTTATTGTTTTTGGGTCATCAATTTGTTCTTCTGCTGCGAGAGGGGAAGCGCTGCTGCTTCTTAAAGCGGCTTCTTTCACGCGCAATAGCTCATAATAGAACGCGTCAAATTCAGTACTTATGATGCCATGATGAAAGAGATTAAGCATTTTCATGGAGAATCATTCTGCGAAACAAAAAGGGTGATATCTATAGGCCTTTTTTCTGGACTATCTCCTGGATTAAAAATATTTAAATTATTTTTAGCCTTAATAAATTCATCTCCTTTTTTAATAGTAAAAATAAGGGTCCCTGGATTTGGTATTAAGTCTCCTAGTTGATCATTATTTAATAATGTTCTTTGTGCTCCGGAAATTCGCCTCGTGGTTACGACTTCAATTTTTTCGTCAGCGCTGATAATTGACTCTTGTACCCAATCATGCATTTGCTTTTCGCTCATGCCAGGTGGACAGCGGAAGCCTATATGCAAATCATCGTTTAGATAATTCGGGTGTATGTGTAAGTAAAACAATCTTTCTTGCTGATGAAATGGAATACTTAAATAGCGTTGTTGAATAGATGAAACTGTTTTTTCGAAAAGATTTAAAAAATAATCCAAGCTATCGCTCGGATTGAAATGATTATAAGTCGGTAGAACTTTAGGAATTTGTGTGGTTTGAAGAGGTAACAAGTGAGCGGCAACGTTTAGTAATTGATCAAATAGGCGCTCAGGATGAAGTTTTTCAATGGTTGCTATTGGCTCAAGAATGCAAAGAGCAGAAATGAGTGGTTTTAGCGTTTGCAATGTTTCTCGTAATAAGGAAGGCGAGGTTACTTGTTGTGATTTATTAATTAAATATGCGGCTTTTTGACGTAGATTTAAGGTAATTTCTGCTAGATTTTTTCTAATTGCATGATTCTCCGGTATTTTTAAAGATGCAGATAGAAATGGTCGCAAAGAAAATTGCTTTCCATCAAAATCTAGCTTTATAATCGGAAACCCTACACATTCATTTGGGACCTCTCCTATATTGAGAAAAATTTTGGGTCGCAAAATAGGTAAATTAATAACATTATCCGGGCTGTTTTCATCTGTAATGTTAGAGTATTCAATTGAATCATAACGTTTTTTGTTATCTGTTGTTTGGTGTAGGCATAAACAAATAGTAATTTCAGTTGAACTTTTGAGCTCTAGACTATTTAAATTATAACGAAGAGATGTGTTCTGCGATGCAGTGTTTTTATTGTCTAGGCTGTGAAGAACAACAGATCCGTCCGGTAACACTGCAAAAATGTGCGTAAACTCCAAAATACCTTGATTTAATAAATTTTTATCAATATCGAGCTCTAAGACACCCCAGCACGTGTAAGCATTAGAAAGCAGGTGTGTGTAAAGAAGTTGCTCAATTCTTTGTTCGTTGTATTGAAAGTGCTGAGGGCTTAGTAGCATTCCCTCATGCCACTGAACTTTATAAACATTTGACAGTGTTGTAGGTGACATAAGTGTTAAAGAATGTATTTTAATAAAATTATGAGTATTTTTAGAGGGAATAGCAAGAAATTCCTGAGAGGAGATTCTGAACTTCCTGAAATTATTTATGTTTTGATTTTTCTTTTTGTTTAGTGTCTAAATGTTTTTGTTTGACGCCGCGATTAAAATTTCTTATTGTGGACAGACCTTTGGAAGGGTGGCCGAGTGGTTAAAGGCAGCAGACTGTAAATCTGCCGACGTATGTCTACGCAGGTTCGAATCCCGCCCCTTCCACCATTTTATTATTGTTGTTGCAAAATATTAAGCAGTTGATCTAGCTGGCTTAATTTTTTGAAATGAATGACAAGGTTTCCTTCTTCTCCTTTAACATTAAGATTCACTTTCATTTCAAGAGTGTTTTCTAAAAGCTCAGTGATTGCTAGAATATCTGGATCAGATGCGCTAATGCTTTGATTCTTCCCGTTAGTGTTGCTGGCCTGCGGAAGTTTCTTTTGTTTTGCTAATTTTTCAACGTCCCGGACATTAAGTTTTTGAGACAAAATTTGTTCGACAAGTGCATCTGGATTTTCTGCCGTGATAATTGCTCGTGCATGGCCTGCGCTTAACTTATTTTCGCGAATGAGAATTTTAATGTCTTGAGAAAGCGTGGTTAGCCTTATCATGTTTGCAACGTAGCTTCTACTTTTGCCTATACTATTTGCGATTTGTTCTTGTGTTAAATTGAATTCTACTTGTAATCGTTTTATGGCTTCAGCTTCTTCAATAGGATTTAAATCATGACGCTGTAAATTTTCAATCAACCCTATTTCTAGAGCTTCTTGATCATTGCAATTGATAATCACTACAGGAACGCGGTCAAGACCTGCCTGGTTTGCTGCTCTCCAACGTCTTTCACCTGCAATAATTTCAAATTTATCATGCTCTATTTTTCTAACAAGCAGAGGTTGTAAAATTCCTTTTCTCTGTATTGAAAGCATGAGATCAGAAAGTTCTTCCGTTGAAAATTCTTGCCTTGGCTGATTTATGCCTGGCTGAATTTTTGTAATTTCTATTGATTGAGGTGTTTGTTGCGCATAAGAAATGCTTGTTTCTCCTAATAAGGCGGCAAGACCTTTTCCAAGTGGTGATCTGTTTGCTATAGCCATTATTTTCTCCTAATTAATGCTTACACGTTGTAGTAGTTCTTTTGTTGCGTCCATATATGATATAGCGCCAGTGCTTTTAACATCATATAAAATGATAGGTTTTCCATGTGAAGGTGCTTCTGCAATTTTTACATTTCTCGGGATGACTGAATTGAAAACTTTTTGCTGAAAATGAAAACGTATATCATTAGCAATTTGCTGATTGAGTGAACTACGGCGATCATACATAGTTAATAAAATTCCCAATAATTGAAGATTGGGATTAAAGCCGCCTTGAATGCGTTGAATGATTTGCATGATATGGCTTATGCCTTCTAATGCATAATATTCACATTGCATGGGGACGATGATATGTGTGCTTGCTGTTAAAGCATTAATTGTTAGAAGTCCTAGCGATGGCGGACAGTCCACAATGATATAGTCATAAAAATTTTTATATTTATCTAGATTTTTTTGAAGAATGAATTCTTTATCATGCTTTTGAAGGAGCTCAACATCAGCTGCAGCTAAGTTCATATTTGCGCTAATAAGATGTAAATCTGGAATATATGTGTGCTGAATTGAGCTAAGTTGCGAGCCAACCATCCATTCGTAGGTGCCTGGATGATTTTTGTCTCCATTAACTCCAGAAGTGCTATTTCCCTGGGGGTCGAAATCTATGAGGAGTGTTTTATAACGAGATGCTGCAATAATAGTTGCCATGTTAACTGCTGTTGTGGTTTTTCCTACGCCACCCTTTTGATTGGCAAACATAATGATTTTTGCTGTCATTTTTTTTGAACCCTTTCTATTTTTGCAACGCATCCGGCTGAACTTGGAAAAATTTCTACTTCAAATAACCACTTTTCTCTTGCTTCTGAAATTTCTTCCTGAATTTTTTCACCTTTCAAAAACAAGCCTTTTAGTTGTTTTGTTTCACGTGAAACAAAATCCATAATTTCTAATGTGTCTTTTAGTGATGCAAAAGCTCGACTTGTGATAATAGAGAACTCTAACAAGTCAAGATCTTGCCAACGGCATTCATGAATTGTGACAGGCAAATCATATAAGTTTTTGATGTGATTTAAAAATGTCACCCGTTTCTTGTTAGGTTCCACGAGATGTACATTTTTTGCGCCATCAATGGAAAGTATAATCCCGGGAAATCCGGCGCCTGATCCTATATCTAAAACAACATCGCTCTCATAGTTTATGAACGGCTTCAGATCTAGGGAATTTTTTATGTGACGCTCGTAGAGAGTATTTTCTGTTTTTTCTTGAATTAAATTTATAGATTTATTCCATTTAATTAGCTCGAAAGAAAACGTATCAAAAATATCTGTGGGCATTGAAAATGAAAATAAATCTTATTTTTAAATTTTATGGGTCTATTTCGTTTTTGTCTATAACATATTTTGAGTGACAATATTCACAAATGATTTCAGTGGACTCGTCTTGATTTTCTGCTGCTTCAAAAGATTTAAGTATATTCATAATTTTTTCTTTGCTACACGTGCAACGAAATGACAAGTTTGTTTCACGTGAAACAACAGGTTGTAAATCTTTGAAAACAAGATCTAATAATTTTTCCATTTCGGGCCCTGTGCTCAGTAACTCATATGGTTTTATTGTTGCTGAAAAGCAGGATATTTCGTGCCACAAATCGTCATTTTCTTCCTCTTGAGAGTTAGAAGCTGCTGGCATCCTTTGCAACAAAAAGGCGGCGCTTTCTGTTTCATTATTTTTTACATCACTGCAAATTAAAACTATGGTCTGAATTTGTTGGGATTGAGTGAAGTAATGCTGGAAGCACTCTTGAAGACTGTGTGCGTTGAGTTCAACGATTGTTTGATAGTGTTGCTTTTCAAAATCCACTGTAAAAACAAGTTTTCCACCTTGGCCGAAAATCTTTGGTAGAGATAGATTTTTAATATCTACGTTGAAGTTCTGATCAAAAGTCGCACAACATCTAAATGATTGGCTATCAAGTGAGTTTGTTAGGGCAAGCTTCACTGGGCTTGTGCCCATTAGTTGCATGGTAGCTTGCGATTCACCTTTTATGTCCATAGTGAAACATTGAGACATGGCGGTCATTTCAGCAAGTATAGCTTTGATTTTATTGGGGTATTGATGATTTTCCAAGGCATTTGTAATAGACCGAGTTAATCGACAGAAATGACCTTTCACCATTCCATTTTTTAAATAAAAAGATATACACTTGTCAGTTTGCATTTTTGTGAATTTAAAATAATTTTCTCATAAAGTATCAAAGATTGTGCAGACAATCTAGATTATGATTTTTGGGGGGTGTTTATTTTGATTGACTCAATAAATAAGAGTCTAAAACTACCAAGATAAAGCCGCGCCCAATACGAGATCTCCACCCATAGAACAAGGTTGATGCGGATCCGTTTTTAATAAGAGAAATAAAATATTGAGTCGCAGAAATCTCTTTTTGCTTTTGGCCTAGTGTTAGTAGTTGTTCGGCGTGTAATTTTGCACGAAAGGTTAAAAAAGGATATGTGAGAGTTGCTTGGACTGGAGATATTGCCATGCCTATTATAAGAGACTCATAAATAGTAAGGGGTCCATCTTTGTCAAAAAGATACTGTTTAAGGTAATGGTTTAAGGAAAGAAATGTCCCAACATGAGCAAAGCTTGACAGAAAAGTTATCGTGCCGCCCTTAAAAAGCCATCGATGATTAGTAAGCATTTCTATGGGTTTAAATCTTTCTTCTTCATAAAAGGGAATTTTTAAATTATTAGTAAAACAGACCTTCATTCTTTCAAAGGGGTTGGCACAAATAACATCACTTAATGAAATCGCTCCCGTAGCAATAAGTGTTGGAAGAATCGAATATTTGGCTGAAAGGTCGGGAAAGTATTTGTTTGTTTGCGTTTTTGCCCAAGGATAAAGATTATAAATCACTTCTGATCTAAGGCATGTTTCAAAAAATTGAGTCGATAGAATTTTTGATAAATGGGTATCAGCTTTAAAAAAAATAGAAGGGATATTCTTGTAGGGAGCTCCGGTTAGTTGTTTGATAATTATTGTTAAGTCAAAAGGCAAGGCAACTACCGCACGTTTGGCTCCCTTTTCCAAGCTTCTGTAAAGTTTGCTTGAAGTGGGCTCAATTTTCTCATCGTCAGCAGGAAGAAGTGTTAGCCAAGATGCTAATAAGCATAGTATAAACTTTTTAATCATGATAAATATTGATTGATATTATTTTTTGCCTAGTTTTAAATTATGCGAGAATTGATTTTTACTGTAAACACGCAAAACAGACAAAATAAATAATGAACGAAGCTTCTTCTTTTACAGCACGGGTAATCCACCATTTAAGTGGTCTTAAAATCACAAAAAATGTGCAATTTATTGTGATGGGATTGGCGCTTTGTTCTTGTGTAGCGACTTTAATCGTAATGCATTTTGGATCTGGAGTATTGAGAGCTACTGCCATTTTGCCATATCTTTATCTCAATTTAGCTCTTTTGATTTTAATAGCCATATTTATAGTCAAGCGGGTCGTTGTGCTATGGCTTGATCGCAAAAGAGGAATTCGGGGGACTAAACTTCATTTTCACTTAATTATGGTGCTTGCGATCACTTGTTTGCTTCCTGCAGTAGGTATCTCAATTTTTTCAACCTTTTTCTTTAATTCATCAATTAAATCACTATTCACCGAGCCATTTAAAACTACCATTAACGCAGCAACAGAAATTGCAGAGAACTATATAAAGGAAAATCAAAAAACAATACGTATTGATGGTATGAGCATGGTCATGCAATTGCGTCCTGTAGCAACAGCCTTGATACATGACGCAGATGAATTCAATCATGCGCTAACGCAGCTTTCAGAACAGCGGGGATTGAACGAGGTTCTTGTTCTTGATGGGCATCTTAATATTATTGCAAAATCTTATTTTACGTTTGCTTTAGCTTTTGAGAATATTTCTCTACAGGATTTGGCGAAAGCTAAAGAGGGGGAAATTGTTTTATTCACACAAAAAGATAAGGTTAGAGCTTTGTTGCAGCTAGATCCAGTGAGTGATACGTATTTATTTATAGGAAAAATGGTTTCTGAAGAAGTTACAAAGGCTTTAGATAAAGCTAAGGGGGCGGTAACAACATACTCAATGCTCGAAATTCAACAAGGCGATATCCAGTTAACTTTCCTTGCCTTTTTTGCAATCTTGGTTTTGGTTTTAATTTTAGCATCTGCTTGGCTTGGGTTATCATTGGCCAATACATTATTTTCACCTATTTCAAAGCTTATAGAGGCGGCGGACAGAGTTAGCCACGGTGATCTGACTGTTCGAATTGAGAATAAGCCTCTTAATAATGAAATTGATAACCTAATTTCCGCCTTTAACCATATGACCCATCGTTTGAAAAAACAAAATGAGGAGTTGGCTTTTAATCAAAGGAAAGCGGCTTGGGCGGACGTTGCAAGAAAAATTGCTCATGAAATTAAAAATCCACTCACGCCAATACAGTTATCAGCCGAGCGATTGAAGCGTAAATACTTAAATCAAATTGAAACAGATCAAGATACTTTCCAAAATTGCATCGATACTATCGTGCGCCAAGTAAATCATATAGGCAACTTAGTAAATGAATTTTCATCCTTCGCTCGCATGCCTGATCCAAAAACGCAAGAAGAAGATCTTGTTGATTTGTGTAAACAAGCTCTGGATTTACAAATTCAAGCATATCCTCACATTGCCTTTAATTTTTCTGGTCCGAAAAACTTTTTGTGGGATTGTGATAGTCAGCAAATTAACCAGTTGCTGACAAATCTTTTGCAAAATGCTATTAATGCTGTAGAAGAGAATAAAATTTCAAAACCAAGCATTTTACTTCAATTGTTGCTGAGTGATAAACATTTTTATATGATTATTGAAGATAATGGGCCAGGTTTTGAAAAAGAGAATCGTGATCGTCTAATAGAGCCTTATTATACAACGCGAGAAAAAGGTACGGGTTTAGGGTTGGCCATTGTTTCGAAAATCGCAATGGATCACAATGGAACTATAGAGTTTAAAGATAGAGAGCACCATACCGGTGCAAAAGTTGTTTTAGAATTTTCTTATTCGAAGAAGGAATAACATGGCATTTGATATTTTAATTGTAGATGACGAAAAAGATATTCGTGAGCTCATTTGCGGAATTTTGAATGATGAAGGATACAACTGCCGTATTGCTGCTGATGGAGTTCAAGCATTAGAGGAAATAAAAAAGCGCCAACCTAACCTTGTTGTTCTTGATGTTTGGCTGGGAGATGGAGAGCGTGACGGCTTGAAGATTTTAGAAATAATAAAGCGTGATCATCCTTATGTTCCTGTAATCATGGTTAGCGGACATAGCACCATCGAGACAGCTGTAGCTGCTATTAAAAAGGGTGCCTATGATTTTATTGAAAAGCCTTTTAAAACAGAACGTTTGTTAATGGTTGTTGAGCGTGCGATAGAATCATCATCATTAAAAAGAGAAAACGATGAGTTGCGCTTGCGTGCGGGTACTTCTGGCTTGATTGGTAAAAGTATGGCCATAGAGCAGATACGTCAGCTTATCGATGAAATATCTCAGGGAAATAGTAGAGCATTTATCACAGGTCAGTCAGGTACGGGCAAAGAAACAGTAGCACGAGAAATACATCGTCTTTCAAAAAGAGCAAACCTTCCTTTTACATTATTTAATTGCGGAAGTGTGCATCCTACGGCTATTGAAGCAGAGCTTTTTGGAACTGAAATTCAGGGGCAAAATCAAAGCGAACCAAGAAAAATTGGTATTGTTGAAAGAACTCATGGAGGAACCTTATATCTGGAAGAAATTCAACTTTTACCTTTACCAATTCAAGGTAAAATAGTGAAATTACTCCAAGATGGGACATTTTTTAGGTTAGGTGCTAAGGATCTTATTAAGGTTGACATCCGATATTTTGCAAGCACTTCTGAGAATTTAAATGATTTGGTTCAGAATGGTAATTTGAGGGAAGATCTGTATTATCGTTTTACTGCTAATCATATCCGACTTCCTTCTTTAAAAGAACGTGCGAGTGATATTCCGTTTTTGATAGCTCATTTTATGGAATCTATAGCGAAAAGTCGTTGTTCGATGCCAAGAAAAATTGATGATTCCGCGCAAACAATTTTACAGACATACAATTGGCCCGGAAATATTGTGCAGCTTAAAAATGTTATTGAGTGGTTGTTAATAATGGCTGGTGGTGATCCCGTTAGCCCTATAACTGCTGAAATGCTTCCTCCGGAAATTCAAGAGGATACCCCTCTTGGTGGAAATTGGCAGCAAAAATCAGCTGATATTATTGTTCTTCCATTGCGCGAAGCAAGAGAAACTTTTGAAAGAAAATATTTATTAGCGCAAATTCAAAGATTTGATGGAAATATTTCTCAGACAGCCCGATTTATAGGAATGGAGAGATCTGCATTACATAGAAAATTACGTGCATTAGGGGTTGGCGATTATCGTGAAGGGTAAAAAGTGAAAGCAATTATTCTTGGCGCTGGCCAGGTAGGATTTAGTATTGCGCGATATTTAGTGCAAGAGCAAAATCATATTACTGTTGTTGACCACTCTCCTCAGGTTCTTGAGCTTATTTCAGATAAATTAGACATCCAGCCTGTCTTAGGATTTGCTTCTCATCCTGATGTTTTGGATCGAGCTGGAGCAAAAGAAGCAGATTTAATTATTGCTGTTACTTCCTCTGACGAAGTGAACATGATTGCTTGTGAAGTTGCAAAATGTTTATTTGATGTGCCGATGAAAATAGCACGAGTGCGTCATCAAAATTATTTGCGATCAGCTTGGTCAGAAATGTTAGCCTCTCAGCAGTTAACAATAGATGTGATTATTTCACCTGAAGTTGAGGTTGCTCAAACAATTAATAGAAATTTACGTGTACCTGGAGCGTTTGATGTTATTTCGCTAATTGATGAGTCGCTGAAGCTTATAGGTGTGAGGTGTTTATCTCATTCAGGAATAATAAATACGCCTATAAAGCATATCAATTCTTTGTATCCTCATCTTGATTTAGTTATTGTGCTGATTAAACGAGATGAACAGATAATTTTCCCGTCCTCGCGAGATCATCTTTTAGTTGATGATGAGGTCTATGTTATTACGTTGCAGGAGCAGTTGAATGGTGTGATGGAAGCTTTTGGATACTCAACTTCTGAGAGCCGAGAAATTTTAGTAGTAGGTGGCGGAAATATTGGCTTGAATTTAGCTGTAGGCCTAGAAAAAGACTATAAAAATGTTCATGCTCGTATTATCGAGAAAGACGCTGCACGTTGTGAACAAATAGCGCGCTTTTTAAAGCGTACGGAAATTTTACAAGGAGATGCTTTAGATTATGATTTACTACAAGAAGCAAATATAGAAAATTGCGAAACCGTTATTGCAGTAAGTAATGATGATAAAGTTAACATATTGGCTTCATTGATTAGTAAGAGGCACGGAGCAAAAAGATCGTTAGCGCTTTTGAATAATATGCAGTACGCTTCTATGGTTACTTCTTTGGGGGCTGATGCAGTTATTAGTCCAAAAGCACTAACGGTATCAACTATTTTGAAACATGTGCGAGAAGGAAACTTGCAAAGCATTCATCCAATTGCTGAAGGTAATGTGGTCTTGATAGAAGCGCGAGCAAAAGAAACCAGTCATATCATAGGTCTTGATATTGAAGATGTAACAATTATGTCTGAAATTATGGTTGTTGTTCTAATGCGTGGGGAAGATCTGCATTTTCTGCCAACTAGAATGAATATTAGTGCTAATGATAGACTTACTTATTGTAACTCAAAAAGAGTCAGTACATAAAATTGAAAAGCTATTTTCCATCCGTCCTTATTATCTGTAAAACTTCCGAGAAAATTATGATTCCCATTTTTATTTTTCTAATGACATTGTTGAGTTCTGGTTTTTCTGAAAGCGGCGTTGATGAAGCTAATCTAAAAATTATTGAGCAATTTTTAAGTTCAATGACAACTCTCAAAGCTGATATGGAAATGGATATTTTTGTTAATGGTCGGCGCTCTAATCATTTTGAAGGGAAAATCTGGTTGGATCGGCGAAAAGAATTATTACGCATCAATTATGGCAAAGATAAAATGATTGCTAAAAATGGGATGCTTTTTGTTTACCAGGAAGGACAAGAAACGCAGAAATTTGATGCAACAGACACACCTGCAGGCATCTTATTAAAGTCGTCGATTAACTTTAATGATAAAAAAATTGCTATCAAGAATTTTGTAAAAAATGATGAACGTTGGGAGCTTTTTTTGACGTATGATAGTCCTGTTGGTCAAATACCTGTAACGCTTTTCTTCAAGCCTTTACCAGTGATGATATTGTTGGGCTGGGAAATCCAAAATCCTGATGGCTCCATAACAAAAGTGTGTTTAGATCCATCTCAAACACACATGTCTATTTCTATAGATTCATCTATTTTTTGTGCTGAATAGTTATTTTTCTCTGCTTTTTATTTCGCAGGCAGAAACAATGATATTATATTGGGTTGTGTTTCCTGTGATTTTTTTTTGAGCTCGGCACATGTTTTTATCGCAGCCTAGGCGGGCAGCCATTTCAGTTGCTCCATTTATTAAAAAGGGTGATTTATCAAGGAGACGTTTCTTGAGTATCTTTTTGCCGTGATAATTTCTATCTTGATTTAATTTATTTGAGCGCAATGTATGAATATCTAAAAGTGAATAAACGCCGTTGCAATACGCAATTGTTTGTGCGATAGCTATCATGAATACAGTCTTCTTGATACGGAAAAACATAAAAAATCACTCTATTTGGTTCTTTTATTTTAATATTATAATTTTAACATATAATTAACAGTGAACATTGATCATATTTTTGTGTAAAAAATCAGTATTTATTCTGATAAAAAAATAAAAATATGATTTTTATTTCTTTTAAAATAAAAAATATAAT
>JAJTEE010000013.1 GCA_021298215.1 Alphaproteobacteria bacterium | reverse complement strand
AATATTTTTATTATTTTATATTAAATTTTCTCTACTCTAATTCCAAGCTCAAGCTTATGAGCAGCTAATTATTTAATGTGGGAAAAATATTGTTTACGATGTAAGGGAAGTATTAAAAAGCAATAGCCCAGGCATAGATTGAAAGGCTTCATGCAACGATCACTAAAAAGCCGCTATGGGTATTTTATTAATAGATATTTTTAAAATATTTAAGCAATTCTATTTCCTAAACACCCCAACCACCTCTAAATGTGCTGCCCATAAGAACTGGTCGATAGGGTATGCTTTTTCAAAGGTGTACCCGTCGTTTTCCAAAATTTTCGCATCACGCGCAAACGTCTCAGGATTACAAGAAATGTAAATAATCAAAGGCACTTGGCTTGCAGCCAGCTGCTCCGTTTGCGCTTTTGCCCCAGCTCTGGGCGGGTCAATCACCACCGCATCGTAACGATTTAACTCGGCAGTTATTAAAGGATTTGCAAACAAATCTCGCTCAAATGCCAATAAAGCCATATCAGAACTAGCTTCTGACAGTGCCTGAATCGCTTTTTTATCCCCTTCAAAAGCATCCACTGTTCCAAAATCGGCCAAAACACCAGTAAAAGTGCCGCGTCCACAAAACAAGTCCAGAACACGCGTATAAGGCTTCGATATCTCAAGAGCCTTTCTCACTATGTCTTGCATCCATTTTTGCGCCAAACTACTTGCTTGCAAAAAAGTCCACGGATCAACCGCTACATTTAAACCCCCAAATTGCGTCGTTATAGGCTTTTCTTGTTTTAAAACATCATAAAACTTGCGGTGTCGAAACTGCAATCGTGTCCATGAAGCCCTATCTGCAATGATTTTAAGCATCTCACGCTGAGTATTTGTTAATTCACTCACCCCTTGAATTTCAATCGCCACATCTACATCACCCTCAAGCTCCAACACAAAAATCTTTGCCTTTTGATAAGGCTCCACCAATGCTTCCATCGCTTCACGTAAATACGGTAGCGCCGCTTGGAGGGGAGGCGTTAAAACCGGGCACTCTTCCATATCAATAATCTGGTGACTTTGCAGGCGATGAAAGCCCATAAAAAGCTTATCTCCCTTTTTAACAGCCTCCAAATTTGCCCGCCGACGTTGTCCCATCGGAACTACTTGAATTGGTTCAATGATATAAGGATCCAACCCATGCTCTAAAAATGCGTTAGTTAGCAAAGAGGTCTTAAACTCTTTGTAAAACCCTTCTTTTACATGCTGCAGCATACATCCTCCACAACTTGTAAAATGCTTACATGCAGCTTCTTGCCGCTCAGCGGAAGGCTTAATCACTTCTTTAAAATACGTATTGGTGCGCCTTGGATATTGCACACGCTCAAACTTAACTTCTTCGCCAGGCAAACAAAAAGGTAGCTCTGTGTCGCCACTCTCACTTAACACCTCAGCAAAACTATCTCTTTTTAAGCGTATCGTTTTTCCAGAAGCTTGGGTAATAATCGGGGGCGTTTGATTGCGCATAACAGCCAGAAATTCATCCTAATAATCAACGCATGTTAAGGCTTTTTGGCTTTTTTAGCCACCTAAAAATAATTAGGGCATTTTTACGATTTATTCATGTTTAAGCAACTAAAATAATTATAGTTACTAAAATAGGTAATTTAGTAATGGGGAAAGTAATCTTTCTATTCTTCGCTCAGTGGCTCATGTATTTGTGGTGCTGCGATGAGCTTCTTGAAATCAGACGTTATCAAGAAGATATCGATTATTACCTAAAAAATTGGCCAGCCTGCCGCACCTACTCCCATCAAGAAACCCTAATGAAAAACACTGAAATAAGCCAACTTATGGTTTCAATGAACAAACTGCTCATACGCTATAATCGATTCCAAAATAGTTGCGCCAAAGGTCACGAAACCGCTGCAACCATAAAAACCTCAACGGAAGTCCTACAATTTGTCGAAGAATATGATCTTTTCGAAATGAATATTGACGATTATACGCCTGAAAAAATCTTCTCAACCCAATTAAAATATATAGGGGTCTTCTTGGCAAAACCAAGCATTATGTCCGCTTTTAGCGGTGATCGATCTATATACGATCCCTTTTATGGCGAACCCTATTATAAGGCAATCACTGAACCGACCTATCATTATCTTAAACGCATAAAGGAGGACTTAGAATATGTTGCGGGCAGTCTTGGAAGACTCAACGTGGATATGATAGAATTTAAAGAGAAACCTAATTTTTTCAAAGACCTATGGACACAATTTTGGCCTTTATTATGAACATGTCAGCCTGGCACTGGATGAGCTTTGGTGTAGCTCTTTTATCTTTTGAATTAATGTTCCCCGGCATTCTAATGGGCTGGGTCAGCATCAGCGCCTTTTTAACTGCTGTTATCGTCTACCTAACAGGAATTGTTGGCCTTCCAGCTATCGTCGCCTTCCTTGTGTTAGGCGCAGGTGTTTGTGTGCTCAAGAAGAAATGCCCAAACATGTGCTCGAAAGTCTGCTCCAAAAAAGGTAGTAATTAATACATACAGGTTATTTATTACTAGACGAGCGTTGCATTGTTGCGAATTTCACAAGAGCTTGCTCTGTGGAATGAGCATCAAGCTTCTCCCTTATGTTCTTTAGGTGAAAGTTTATCGTTGAGATTGAAAGATTTAAATGATCACATATTTGTTTGATCGCCAATCCTTCTAATTTTAACATTAGAATTTCGCATTCCCTGGGACTTAGAAACTTTGACCTTTTATCACCAAACAAGAGGGCAATTTTATCCACACATATATTAGCTATATACTGAATTATGTATAGCACTTCTGGGTGCAATGACGGCGAATTAGATATCGTTATAAATCCATGATATTCTTCGTGGGGAATTAAGGGAATTGTTTCACCCCATTTAACACCAAAATCACTTGTCACATTCATGAAATTTTGTTGTGCTGGCGTAAGATTTGGGAAACTAGTCGTGTGCCACGAAAAAGAACTGTTAGCTCTTTTCAAAAACATAAGAATTGGTGAATTCAGGTATTGCTTTTCTTCTACAATATATTTTGTCCATTTTTCTGGATATGTATTATAGGTGAAAATTTTTTCCTTAATATCGTTTATTCCATGAAAAATGGTAAGAGCGAAATATTCAAAACCAAAATTAAGGCAAATATCTTTAAACGCCGATAAAATCTCTTCTTTGTTATGAAGTTCTTGATTAATTTTTTCCAAAGCAAGGGCAATCCTAAGATTTATCATGCTTAACCTTTAACCATGCCCCTTACCAAAGGTCAATGCTCCCATCGTTGTGAATTTTACAAGGGCTTGCTCTGTGGAATGAGCATCAAGCTTCCCCCTTATGTTCTTTAAGTGAAAGTTTATGGTTGAGATTGAAAGATCTAAATAATTGCTTATTTTTTTGATTGCTAATCCCTCCGATTTTAACATTAAAATTTCATATTCTCTAGAGCTTAAGGACCTTGGTGCTTTATCGTTAAATAAAGGCACAATTTTATCTACACATATATTAGCCACATGCTGAATTATATAAAAAACTTCAGGATGCACAGGTGGCGCATTAGATATCGTTATAAAACCATGATACTCTTCGTGAGGAATTAAGGGAATTGTTTCACCCCATTTAACACCAAAATCATTAGCTATGTTCATATAATTTTGTTGTGCGAGTGTAAGGTTTTGGAAGCTAGTTGTATGCCATGAGAAAGGTCTTGCTGCTTTTTTTAAAGATATAAAAATAGGAGAATTCAAATACTGTCGCTCTTCTATAACATATTTTACCCATGCTTCTGGGTAAGTATTGTAAGAGAAAAATTTTTCCTTAATATCGTTTATTCCATGAAAAATAGTAAGAGCAAAATACTCAAAGCCAAAATTAAGACAAATGTCTTTAAATACTGATAAAATCTCTTCTTTGCTATGGAATTCTTGATTAATTTTTTCTAAAGCATGGGCTAACACTTAGATTTTTCATAATCAATCAAATGTATTTGATTAAAACTTTAAGGAATTTAGCATAACCAAAGAGTCATGAGAAGTCGCCTAGTTCAGCATTTATCATATGTTTGAAGGGAAACACGCGTTATTAAATTAGAAAAAAAATAAGATAATTTTATAAAAATGACTTTGAGAGCAATCTATCCAGCCATCTTCATAAAGAAACTGCCCCAAACGGCATTTAGCGCATCCACCATCTGATGAATCATCTCTTTAGTATGGAAAGGCGTCACCGTTAAACGCATGCGCTCTTCACCCTTTGGCACCGTTGGGTAATTAATCGGCTGTACATAAATGCCAAAATCATTAAGCAACGTATCAGTAAATTCCTTACAAAGCCCCGCATTACCAATCACCACTGGCACAATATGACTTGGCGTATGGTAATAATTTACCTGCGTTTTGCTCAAAAGATTTTTCAAAAGATTCACATTATCCCAAAGCTTGTGACGCAGATCATCAGCATCACGCAATGTTTTAATGGAGGTCGTTGCAGCGCTTGCCACCATAGGCGGAAGGGATGTTGTAAAAATAAATCCCGCCGCAACGCTTCGCACATAATCAACTAATATTTTAGACCCGGTAATATACCCACCAATTACGCCATAAGCTTTGGCAAAATTTCCTTGAATAACATCAATTCGGTGCTGCTGATTAAGCTCATTTGCGCGACCAGCGCCACCTTTTCCGTAAATACCTACCGCATGCACTTCATCCAAATACGTCAACGCATTGTATTCTTTTGCCAAATCGCAAATTGTTTCAATCGGCGCAAAATCGCCTTCCATAGAATACACTGAAACAAAAGCAATAAGCTTAGGTTGTGCTTTATCATACTGGCTTAATTGCTGGCGTAATTGGTCCAAATTATTATGCGAAAAAATATGCTTAGGCACCCGCGCGTGACTAATTCCTTGAATCATCGATGCATGAATTTTCTCATCACAAAATGCCACGCAATTTGGCAGCCCTTTGGCCAACGCACATAAAGAAGCCTCATTTGCAACATAGCCCGATGAAAAAACCAGTCCAGCTTCTTTTTCATGCAGCTTGGCAATGGTGCGCTCAAGCTCAACATGCAAATGGTTAGTACCAGAAATATTGCGCGTGCCACCAGAACCAGCTCCGTATTTCTCGGTGGCGCTAATAGCCGCTTCAATCACACTGGGGTGATGACTCATGCCCAAATAATCGTTACTACACCATACAATCACAGACTTTGGGCCAGTAGGTGAATGCCACGTAGCAATAGGAGAATTATTAGCGTGTCGCTCTAAATCAGCAAAGATCCTATATCGTCCTTCAGACTTTAAAGTCGCAAGCTCTTGTTCAAAAAAAGTATCGTAAGGCATGAAAGAGAGTGTGCCTGTTTTTAATCGAAACATAAAGAGGATTTTATGCTATGACTATAAGAAATGTTTTAAATTCAAGAAAAACGTGGAAGCGCAAGCCGAAAGCCCTGCTATTTTTTCTGTCTCCGAGATTTCTCATGCTCTGAAAAGAGCTGTAGAATCTCAATTTGCACAAGTGTGCGTGCGCGGGGAAATTTCTGGTTACAAGCTTCACAGCTCTGGCCATGCTTATTTTGCGCTACGCGATGCCGAATGCGTGCTTGATGCCGTAATGTGGCGCGGAACTAAAACGAATACACCCTTGCAAGACGGCCTCGAAGTTATAGCTACAGGCAAGCTCACAACCTATGGTGGTCGGTCAAAATACCAAATGGTGGTTACCCAAATCGAAGCGGCTGGGCAGGGGGCTCTGCTTAAAATTTTGCAAGACCGCAAAATAAAACTTGCTCAAGAAGGCTTGTTCGATCGAAAGCGCGAACTCCCCAAGTTCCCAACCATTATTGGCGTGATTACCTCACCAACCGGTGCAGTGATTCGTGATATTTTACACCGTATTGAAGATCGCTTTCCATGTCATGTTCTTGTATGGCCAGTACTCGTTCAGGGACCAGGCGCTGCCGAACAAATTGCCGCTGCTATAAAAGGCTTTAATACTTTCACTCAAAATCGTCCCGACGTTTTAATTGTTGCGCGCGGAGGAGGAAGCCTTGAAGATCTCTGGGCCTTTAACGAAGAAATAGTTGTTCGTGCTGCAGCCTTTAGCGATATTCCCATCGTCTCAGCTGTTGGTCATGAAACAGATACAACCCTCATTGATTTTGCTGCCGACAAGCGTGCCCCAACGCCAACTGCTGCCGCAGAGTTTGTCACGCCTGATCATCAAAACCTTAAACTTTTCGTGCAAGAATCCGATATGCGTCTCCAACGCAATATACTGCAAATGCAAGAACGCTATCGCTTAATGTTGACAAACCTGGAATCCCGCATCCCTGATCTTCCCACCATTTTGTTAGAAAAAAATCAACGCCTTGATGACTGGTTTGAACGCTATACACGCTCCAGCCTTATGTATCTTGAACGTAAAGAATACGCAATCAATGCTATTAAAATTCCTTCGGTTCTTTTACAAATTGAAAAAGCAGAACAAGCTCTAGAAAAATCTATCCAGCCCTTCATTACTGCATTTTCAAACGTCTTTACAGAAAAAGAACAATCATTTAAATGGCAAGCCATGCTTCTTGATCAAAATTCCTACCAACGCACGCTAGAAAAAGGATTTTGCTTAGTTGAAGGTCCAAAGGGTATTGTAAGTTCAGCTGCCTCATTAAAAGTGATGAGCGAGGCAAGTATTCAATTTTCTGATGGTAAGGTGCGCATACAACCTCTTAAGGAACAAAAAACACTGTTTTAGAGCGCGCCACCCCTTGCTGCCACAGTTAA
Organism: Alphaproteobacteria bacterium; assembly: GCA_021298215.1. Classification (GTDB taxonomy): domain Bacteria; phylum Pseudomonadota; class Alphaproteobacteria; order Paracaedibacterales; family CAITNM01; genus CAITNM01. The sequence goes on along the minus strand of JAJTEE010000013.1, from coordinate 29,497 downwards.
AATCCATTACCCTTACAGGAACTTTCCAGGAGAGGTGGCCGAGTGGTTGAAGGCGCACGATTGGAAATCGTGTATACGTTAATAGCGTATCGAGAGTTCGAATCTCTTCCTCTCCGCCACCCGCCTACGCTACGACATAGCGCAAGGCGCGATGTCGAGCTAGGAGTGTATGCCGAAGCTTTAGCGTAGGAAGACCGGTGGATAGCAATGCTAACAAAACCTAATCTCAAAGATGAAGAAATCGCCAAATGTTTGCTCGATGCATACGAGTTAAACGTAGCAGTAATTACTTTTCTTCCGCTCGGCGCCGATTTCAATACAGCTGTTTATCATGTTACCACAAGCACCTCCATGCATTACTTTTTAAAATTACGGCGACAAGAATTTAATGAAGCTTCAGTGCTGGTTCCAAAATACCTTGCTGACCTAGGCCTAAAACAAATTATCCCTCCTCTAGTCACAAAAACAGGACAACTTTGGACAAACTTAGCATCCTTCAAAATGACTCTTTACCCATACATAGAAGGACACAACGCCATTGAAAGGCATTTATCCGATCAACAGTGGAATCAATTTGGCGCAGCTTTAAAAAAACTTCACGCCGCTCATCTTCCACCAACCATAATCAATAGCGTCCCACGCGAAACCTTCTCTCCGAAGTGGCGCGAAAAAGTCAAAGCATTCCTAAACCGTATTGAAAATGAATCCTTTAAAGAACCTATCGCCGCTGAAATGGCATCATTCTTAAAATCCAAAAATCAGGAAATACAGAATCTTATTAATCTTGCTGAAAATCAGGCAAATACCTTACAAAAGCAACCTCTCGACTATATTCTATGCCACGCCGACATTCACGGATGGAACTTGCTCATTGGTAAACAGGGCAGGTTGTATCTAGTTGACTGGGACACACTCATATTCGCACCCAAAGAACGCGATCTCATGTTCATCGGCGCCGGCATTTGGGATAGTGGGCGCACACCAATTGAGGAAGAGTCATTGTTTTATAAGGGTTACGGCCAAACAACCACAAACCACGATGCTATTTGTTATTACCGCGCTGAACGTATCATTCAAGACATTGGCGAATACTGCGAGCAAATTTTTCTATCAGATGAAGGCGGGCAAAACCGAATACAAGCGTTCAAATATTTAAAGTCTAACTTTCTACCAAGCGGCCCTGTAGAGAGAACTTATTACGCAGATACGTAAGAAATTACTCTCTTGTTGCTAAGCTTAAAATTCAGTACGCTGCAGAAATATTTAAAAAATTTAGTCCTTTATGAAAAAGCTTTTAAAATTCCTTATTTTAATAAATGTAATTGCAAACATAACAGCAAGTATCGAACGCTCTGCATTAGAGGAATTAGGAAGACGCTATGTTACCTTTATGCAAAGTGTAGGAGGGGACATAACAATGTATGAGGCTCGAGCCTCAGAAATTTTTGCTGAAGGCGTTGTAAAAATTGTAAACGATAAACAAATCCTTTCTAATCGCACTGAACTTCTTGCGCAATTACGACGTAACCGAGAAATAGCATATCCTTGCATTTTTACAATTCAAAAAACATTGTGTGACACAGATCAAAAAGTTTGCACCGTTCATTTCACATGGGATTCTGAAAAAATGGGTCTGTATAAAACAATTGTCTCTCTAAAGGTTGACGAAAATAATCAAATTACCGAGATTGATGCGGTGTATAATACTGTAGGTACGGATTTGCATCCAATTAGTGACCTCGCCAGAAAATACAATGAATTTCAACAAAGCTACGGTCAATCGGAAGACAAAAATTACGCGGAGATTATCGAAGGTTTATTCAGTCCAGGGTTTCAAAAAATTGTTAATAGAGAAGTAAAGGTTGACGGCAGAGATTCTCTAGATCCTCAACTCAAAGGTGTTAGAGACGCTGTCACCAGCTGGACAATCGACGTAAAAGAAATCATCCCATCAGCCGATAACAAAAAATGCACCGTTCGCTTTATTCTTAGAACTCCTGATAAAGGAAACTACGATGTTCTTAAAGTCTTAAGCTCTGAAAACGGCATAACTATTGATAAAGTAGATGAAGTTTTTGACATTATTGAATAAACTTAAAGCACAAACACCTGCCACTTTTTAGAGTTTGCTTTTCCTTTCGTATATCTTTATAAAGTACGTATCTATACGGATAGCAATCCTTCCAAAAGGAGAGGACTTATGTATAACAAGCTTTTGTACGCAGCACCTTTTTTGCTGATAATTGCTTATTTAGCCTTTTCTTTAACCAGGCCACCGTCGACAAAACTTAATCAAGCGCGTCTTATTTTATCAAAGCTTCGCGGCGGTGATTTTACACACGCCGGTGATAAAGAAGCTATTGATATGATGCTTGAAAAAGTAAAGCGAGACTTTCCCGAAACATTAAAAGGAAATTGCTTAGACATTGGCTGTGGGTTTGGTGGTACGGCTGATTACCTCTTAAAAAATGGATTCAAAAAAATATGGGGCATCGATGTTGATCAAGCTGTTATTGATTACGCTAAAAAGAAATATAAAGGCATTGAGTTTATAACAGCAGACGCACTCACGCTAAGTGTGAAATTTGATAAAGAGTACTTTTCCTTCTGTTATCTCTTTAATGTGCTCTACGCCATTGAAGATAAAGTAGCTGCCTTAAAACAAATTGCAAAAGTTTCAAAACCAGGTGCCATTTTGATGATTTTTGATTACAGCATCACCAATCAACAACAACCTCTTCTGGACTTGGCAGGAAAGCCGATGCGTCCCATCAATACAAAGAAAATTAAAGAGCAATTATCTCAAGCAGGGTGGATGGTACTAGAAGTACGCGACCTCAGCGAAACGTTTATTAGATGGTACGAAGATCTCCTAGAAAAATTAGATCAAGAAAGAAACCAACTCAAAGACCGTTTCCCAGAACAAGACATTGCAAAATTCTCCGCAACGTATCTTCATATATTACACCAACTACGTAATGAATCCCTAGGGGGAGTAATGATTTATGCAAAGCGCATCTGATCAAGTAATTACCTTTAAAATTGTCAATCATGGAACGTCCGAATACGAAACACTAGTTGCTTTACGCCAAGAAATCCTAAGAACACCACTCGGATTATCCTTCACCACAGAAGAACTTGAAAAAGAAAAAAGCCATACGCACATTGTGGCGCTTCTTAATGACGAAATTATCGCAACGGCTGGACTAGTTATAGAATCCAGCAGCTGCAAGATGCGCCAAGTAGCTGTAAGTAAAAAATTTCAAGGGCAGGGTCTTGGCTCTCTATTAATGAACTTTTGTGAAAAATACGCGAAAGAAAAAGGCATTCCCTCTATTTATTGCCACGCTCGCCATCATGTCGTTCCATTTTATGAAAAAAATGGTTATGTGTGCGAAGGGGATGATTTTAATGAAGTCGGCATTATACACACAAAAATGCGCAAAAATCTCTAGATATTACCGTCGCCTTTGCGGCAATAATTTATATATTTATCATTATTCCAGTAAAACAGAACCTTGCGTGGAATCTAGTTAGCGACGTGCTGTTGAAAAACGGGATCCAGTGAAATAATATCAATATTACAAAGCCCACTCCAGAAAGCTTCGCTTCTGAAGAAACGAAACGCTATCTGTCATTAAAATGCATTACTTCTTCTCAATAAGAGCGCCATTTTTAAGCTCAACAAAACGATCCATAGATCTCGCCAAAGCATGATTATGGGTAGCAATAATTGCGGCAATTTTTTCAGCCTTCACCATCACCATCAACATCTCAAACACTTCCGCAGATGTTGAAGGATCCAGATTTCCCGTTGGTTCATCTGCCAATAAAATCTTAGGCTTGTTTGCTAATGCTCTTGCAATTGCTACTCGCTGCTGTTCACCACCAGATAATTGCTTTGGGCGGTGCTTCAATCGATGCTCCAACCCTAATGTCACCAAGAGATCCTCTGCGCGCGCCCTTGCTTCTTTCTCACTTTTTTTAGCAATCAACTGCGGTAACATCACATTTTCCACTGCATTAAACTCTGGTAATAAATGGTGAAATTGATACACAAACCCATAGGTATGCAATCTTAAAAGCGTTCGCTCATTATCATTCATCGCTTTTGTTGATTTTCCTTCAACAAGAATGTCGCCTGACTGCACTTGCTCTAAAAGCCCCGCCACCTGTAAAAAAGTAGTCTTTCCAGCGCCGCTATTTCCTACTAACGCTGCAATCTGCCCAGCATCAATATTCAAGGAACAGTTATTTAAAATGTTTAATTGATTATCACCTTGCGTATAAAAGTGCAAAATTTTCAAAACTGAGAGCATAAATTAAAAAAAGTAGTCCAACTATCTTGACTATCGGCGCAAATCCTAGTATATGTCAACCGTGCATGAAGCAGATGTTCTAAAAATATCAGGAAGAGGTTTTAAAGTGTTGTTAAAAGGGTGTTTAGTATCGTTAAAAGAGAAATCTATATGGTATGCAAAAAACAGGAATATACAATTGTTAATTTGTATTTATGCAAGTATTTGCTCTCTTAATGCTATGGATCCGGAGTTTAAGGACCTCAATATAACTCAAGCAAAACTAAAAGCAGGACAATTAAAAAAAGAGAAAGAAGCCCTTGAAGCTCGCCTAAAAGCCATGGAAGAAAGTCTTTCTACTACAAGCAGTGGGAATGGCGAAGACTTCAAAGAAGAACGTGATCGCCTTCGATCAAGAGTAGAAGAACTTGAAAGTCGCCCAAGTACAACCACCATTGATGTTGTTGCTATTAATAAGCAGTTTGTTAGACTCATTGATAACGCCCTTGAACAAGGTGCTTTTAATAGCCCTATCAAAAAATCAAAGAAAAAGGACCAAGCAGTAACTCCCGGCCACAAGAATTTACGCCAAAGAATTAATTCTATTACCATTGATATTGATCCTACTGGTACAGATTCATTAGAAGTTATTCAAAATGCACGCTCTGCTGTCATAGGGCAGGTTTTAGAGGTCTTTCAACAATATATCGAGCAACCAGGAGCAGATAAAGAAAATCTCTCTATCACAGTGCGAAACGGAAATTCGCCAGTAAGAAAAATACAAGCAGACCCAAGACTTTTATTACAAAGTTTTCAGCGTATTCTTTACGGTGTGCTCGATCCAAATCTCGCTCAACTCCTTAAAGAGTGTCAATTACAAGTAGTTCTTCCCGATGTACACAGCCAGCTCCTGTATTAGACCTAAAAAAAGAAGGTGCAAGATACGTTGAAAAAATTAATACAGCTATTAATAGCGAAGACACATTGTATGATTTAGTTCAGCAATACAGGTATGAAGAGCATATAGAAGGATCTGAAAGACATGCTATGCTGCTAATGATGCTAGGATACAATATTGAAAAAGCAGCTAATGACTTTAAGCCAAAAAAAGCAACCACTTTGATTGAAACAGGCGAAGAGCTTAGAGATCGTTTTTTTGATACAGCATTTCTAACGTTTATTCACTATATGAGTGGTAATACAAACAAAACAAATGTAGCTGAAATTATTGCTCTCACTAATGGTGGAAGAGGGCAAACTATTTCTGATGCTGTTGTTCGTTCTCTTCATTTAGAGCTTTATGGAATCTTTTATCCTCGCAGAGAGTCAGGTTCTTTTACCATGACTCGCTATGAATTTGCAAGAGAAGGTAATAACGGTGCAGGAAGAAGATTAACTCTAGCAAATTATCCAGTTGCAAATGCAGTGGTAACAGCCGCATCAAATGCTCTTAGTCTTTTGGATATGTTTGCAGGTTGTTTAGCGCTACCGCAACAAAATCTATTAACAAATGGCGAGCAACAACAAAGCCAGAGCTCAGTAATAACTGCAGTGCCAAGTTCTTCTGTCCTAACCATACAGGATAGAGAAGAACTTTAACTAATATTTTGACACTCCTTCGCAAGCACCTCGCTTAGGAGTTTCACTTTTTCTTTCTCCATGGCCGCCAAAATTAGGGCGGCCTTTCTTTTTTCCATGCGCTTCACAATTTCTTTAAGCGTTGCCATTTCCATGATGTTCAAAACACCCGCTGCCATCTTTGGTTTCATCGAGGCATAAATTTTTACCAAATCCGTCATCTGCTTATCATCTTTTTCTTTTAGTTTTTCTAGCATTTTCAGCAAATCCTGCTTAAGCAAATCAAAATGCTTAAGCTTCTCATTCAACGCAACTTCAGCAGCCTTAACCGACAATGAGCGCTTATTAAGATGTTCTTCTTTTGCCTTTAGCTCTTGAGCACGTTTTGCTAAATCCTGAAAAAGGACAATTTCTTCCTCACTGGTTTCTAGCGGGTCAAATTTTACCAAATCCGAAATTTTGGCCAGTACCTTTTCAGCACCATTTTTTTCAGCCCATAATGATGCGCCCAATAAAGTCAAAAAAACCATGAAAACTCTTAGCATTTTTACCCCTGATGACGCATTGGATCTTGAGGAGAAGTCGCAACAGGATCCTTCGGATACCTTGATATCACCCGCTGCACAAACAAATCACGCGGATCATTTTGACGAGTTTGCGTTTTTGAAAGGATATCTGCATTTAAACGCATCTGCTTCTCTGATTGCTTCATGCTTACAAGCAATGTCTTGCGCAAATTCTTCTCAATCTCTTCGGCTTTTACAATTAATTCATCCAAACGATAACTCATCCTGTCCGCATGCTCTATTAATAAAGTCACGTCTTCGTTTATTGCTTGGGCGTTAGGCAGATAGGTTTCTAAACCCTTTTGGCTAATGTCTGTAGCTTGCCTCAAAACGTCCACCGATTGATTGGCGTTTTGCAGTGTTTTATTCAGTCGCTCAATAGAAGGCGCTAAAACGGTGGTAAAGCTTCTTAATGATTGCAATTTTTTACTAACCCGGTAGCAAAACACCACAGCTACCACAAGTAAAAGGGCTATTCCAGCATCCATCCATATCATTTTACTTCTCCATTTTTACCAAATAAAACATCATTAATTTTAATGGCTACGTGCCCGTTTTTTTGCCCTAACTTTCCCGCCAGCAAATGATGATTTTCGCTACTTAAAAAAACAGGACTTTGAAGAGTTGAAGAAAGATCAATATGCGAACCTTCCTTCCATTGCAATACATCCTTCAATAAAAATTCTTCTGTCGGTAAAGTTGCTTCAAGCTTCACATCCTCCTCACGTATTCGGCTTGCTAAGTGATCTTCCCAAATATGGTCGTATCCAAATTTTTCCCCCATGAATGTTTGCAGCAATAAATCACGCACAGGCTCAACGCTGGAGTAGGGGATAACAATCTCAAAATGTCCACCCCGATCTTCCATTTCCAGCTTAAAAACAATTTTCATGGCAACGTTTTTTTCATGCACAACCACAGCGAAGCGTGGGTTTGTTTCTAAGCGTTCATGGTGAAAATCAACCTTACAAATAGGTGAAAATGCTTCCGTAAAATCAGCTAAAACCACCTCTATAAGCCTTTCGACTAGATTTCGCTCAAGTGTTGTATAAGGCCTAGCTTCTGTTCTACTTGCTGATTGGGCACTTTTCTTTCCACCCAAAAGCACATCTATAATTGAGTAGGTGAGTTGATTATCTACAGTAATTAAGGCAGGCGTATCCCACTGTTTGGCTTTAAACACACCAATAAGTGTGGGCAACGAAATTGAGTTTAAATAATCCGAAAAACGCACCGATGTAACGCGTGAACAGCTTACATCTACATTATCTGAGGTAAAATTCCTAAGCGACGTAGTCAAGAGTCGAACCAAGCGATCAAAGACAACATCCAGCATAGGTAAGCGCTCAGAATAAATCTTATCCCCACCTAGAATAGCCGCCAAACCATTTGCGTTCTCATCGCTTTCAAAAAGCTTATTAATAGTACTTTGCGAGAAATCATCACCAATTCCACTATCCTTTGGCTTTTCAAATAAAGTATCAACATCATTTTGCACTGCGCTTACCTCTAATTGCGATGTATTCTTATCTTCCATATTGTCCATAACGCCTACTGAATAATAAAATCCCTGAGAACGATGCGATGAATCTTTATTGGTCGCACAATATTATTGATGCGCAAAAGTATTGCCTCTCTCATGCGATCAAGCCCAGGACCTTCAAGATCACCAACTGACTGATCCCGCAAATAAGAAAGGATTTGATCCAAAATAACCGGCATGAACTCCTTTATTTTTACCTCATCTTCCTTGTGGTAAACCTGCAGGCTCAAGTTCGTCCTAAGAATATTTCCCTTCGTGTTTACAGAACGCAAATTTACGACAATTTCTGGTATAGGCACGTAATAGTTAGCTTCTTGAATTGCATTGGCCCGCTTCATAAAATGCTCATAAAATGACCAACTAGCGAAAGAAAAGATCATAAAAATACTTATGATGGTGCCAACAAGCAACACCTTTGATCTCAATTTCCTTTTTGTATTTTGTACAGAAGACTGCTCTTTAGCCTCAATTTTTGGCTCTGTATCTGTATCTTCGATGTTTTTAGATTGATCCATCATTCAGAGTTTCCACTTTATCTCTTCTTCTATGATCAATAAATTTAATTAAAAATTTCTTAACATTTATATTAACTACCGTATAATAGTTAAAAATTTATCAATTGAAGGAGAAATAATTGATTACAAAGCTCGATAGCATTGATTTAAAAATTCTGCAGATTCTACAGAAATCTGGACGCATGACAAACGTAGATTTAGCAAAACGCGTGGGCATTTCAGCTCCTCCGTGCTTGCGTCGTTTGAAAAACCTAGAAGAAGGTGGGGTCATCCAAGGATACCAAGCAAACATTAATCCAAAGTCGCTTAGCTATAATATTACTCTTTTCGCATCTGTTGGTTTAAAAGAAAATAGCGAAGCACAACTTAGCGCATTTGAAAAAGCAATGCACAGTATTGACCTTGTGCGTGAATGTTACCGCATAAGCGGGGAAGACGATTTCTTACTAAAAATTGTCGCTCAAGACTTTGAGCATTATCAAAATGTTCTCTCAAAAACATTACTCAACCTAAGCAACGTTGAACGTGTTCAAACAACAATTGTAATGGGTAACGCAAAATCTGAACCAGGCATTCCAGTACCTGTATACGAAGAAGCTGCATAAATTTGTGTATTTCTCCTGTTCTTTGATTTTTTTAATTAAGGAACAGGAGCTTTATCACTGAAGTGAATGTGACTCCCAATTTTTTTATTTAGTAGTTATTAAATAAGCTTTTTGCTATTCTTTATTTTAATAGGTAATAGCTCTTTTTTTAATGTTAAGCTCTCTGCATGATTTATGTTCAAGGACTCGCCTATATGGCTTGGTGCTAGGGGGCTCTTTACGCGGACAGTTACGAAATATTCAACAAGACAGCTGGCCTTCCGTTACTTGGAATACTCGAAATTTAAGTGCAGGGCTCTATCAGGTCAGTGGAGCAACCTTAACAATAGCTGAAGTTCTAAAAGTTCTCTCTGCTCCAAAAATGGATCAAGCAACTGTATGTTTACACACGTTTGATTTCTTAAGAGATTTACAAGCACTTGGCGACAACAATAGCCGCCGTTTAGCTCGTCAATGCATTAGCCACTGGCTAGAAAACAATTCTCAATGGTCAAAAAAACCATGGAGGCGAGCAAGCTGGAATCTTGATATTCTTGGCTACCGCCTTTGTAATTGGCTTGGATTCTATGAATTTTTCGCACACAGCGCTGATCACATCTTTCGAAAAAGCCTTATCACCTCAATTGGACAACAATATCGCTTTTTAAAACGCCGCTATTTGCATTTGAAAGATCCCTTAAGCCGCTTACGAGCTTTAAAAGGACTAATTTATGCAGGTTGCGCTTTACCAAGGGAGCAAAATCAATTAGGTAAATGGGTCACTCATTTAAAAGAATGTTTACAAGAACAGCTTGACGAAGAGTTTAATCACCAATCAAGACATCCGGGAACAACCGTATTATTGCTAAGAGACCTAATCGATTTGCGTATCCTTCTGCGCCATTTTTATGCAGGACAGATAGACTATCTAAATGAGTGCATTCTACACATTGCCCCTATTGTTCGTCATCTACGGTTAGGAGACGGCATGCTAAGCTCTTTTACTGGGAATGCCTCACAACGCTTAGAAGCATTTTGCTCCCCAAGTTTAGGAGAAGGGCTTATCGATATGGCTCTATCATTAGCTGATAGCAAAGCTATGCTGCCAGAATCTACAGCCATGGGATACGTAAAATGCTCAACTAAAACAGGAGCTCTTTTAATTAATATTCAGCCCACTGCATCTTACACCACCCTTCATGACTGGTATTTGAAAGCGACTGGAGTATTAGATTTCGAATGGACTGAAAAAGATCAACGCATGATCACGCGCGGAGACTTAAGCATATACGCTAATGATTCCAAAAGGTTTATGAGCTACAATATACCTTCCGCACCTCTTCCCAAGAAAAAAATTATCCACGAAAAGGATTGTGCATTTTTTTCAGCTGAGTATTTAATAAATTCTAATCCGAATAAAGCAAATCTAAACGGCGCCGTCTTTCAATCACGTCGAGAGCTATATATAGCATCTCAGGGAGATGTACGCGGTGAAGACTTTTTTCTTTTATCGCAGTCAGGGCAGGGGCATATTCGTTTCCTTGCAGCTTCTGGGCTTGAGTGGATCATCACTAATGATGCAAGCGCATTTTTGTGTAAAAAAAATGACCAGACATCACAAAAACCACAACGCTTAAAGAGATTCCTATGCCAAGGGGCAGCTAAACTCTACAAGGTCAATATGCTCGATCAACAAGCATTATGCATAGCTTTTAGCTTGACTCCGAATCAACAAACCTCTATTAAATGGGCTTTGTCACCTTTTAATTAACCTTCACAAAAGTCGGGTCAGCACCTTCAAATAAGAAGCTAACATAGGCTAAGACTCTTCCTTTTTCATCAGTGCCAAATTCAATAAAATGAGGGTCTGTGCGCGACATATTACCGTTAAATTCCCACCCATTAACATTAAACTCATTACCGTTCCAGTGTTCAATATGGCATGAGCGATCTTTTATCTTAAGCAAAAGACCCTTATCATCCTTTTCAATTCTCATTTCTCCATATAACTCATTTTTGTAAACACCTATATAAAATTCATCATCTTTCTTAGGCATTAATTTTAAAAGCTTTTTATTAGCTCTTTGAAGCTGCATTTTTTTTAAAGAAGCTTTCTTTCTATCCAAATATTCTTGAGCCCAATCATGTTCTTCAAGCCCTAATACGAAATCAAGCAGGACGTTATGTATCGCCTCCGGGAAAAGATTATGATTAAAATGCCCTAGATTTGTTAAAATCCCAACCGCAAAACCGTGTGCAGGGCACATAAACATTAAACTGCGCTGCCCCGAATATCCGCCATGGTGCTCCAAAAGAAGAAGAGAATTCTCTTTTGGCCCATATTCATAAATAAACCAACCCATGCCATAACTTACATTTCTAGTAAATTCAGGAGGAAACTGCATATCGCGTGGCCTGATTTTTGTATATTTTGCTCCTGGTTGGCGCATAGCCAACATATGCTTTTCGGGGATAATTTCTACACCATTATGTTTTCCATTATTTAAGTGACACTGAAGCCAAATACCAAAATCATGCGCCGAGGTATTAACGCCTGACGTGGAGGGGTAGGTGTAAACCAAAGGATCTAAACCTATACAAACAGCATTCCCTTCTAAGTTTTTATCATGGCACAACGCAATATTTGCATCACAATTAAAGATCTTTTTAATTTTATTCCAAAGCGAATTTTCCTGCTCAATAAGAGTTTTACCAACAGAACTATCATTCATATGCAAAGGAGCATAAATACACTCTTTAAGTAACTCTTCGTACGTTCTTTTTGTGGCATTTTCTATAACAAGCCCCATAAAACCAAACATTTGATTGCTGTAGCTATAGTCCTCACGAAAGCGCTGCTCTATAGGAATAAAGTGAAATTTCTTAACAATTTCTTCTGGAGAATATCCAGACTTCATCAAAGTATCACCCGCAAAACTTTCAAAACCTATGCAATGCGCAATCAAATCTTTAAGAACAGCTTTTTCAGTGATATCGGCACTGGAAAGTTTAAATTCTGGCAAATACTTCTTTACCTGATCCTCAAGAGAAAAGAATTTTTTTTCTTCCAAAACCCCAGAAAGCGCTGCTGTAAAGTTCTTGGTAAGAGATGCAATTTGAAAAACTGTATGTGCGTTAACAGGTTTGTTTTTCCCAACTTCCCGGGTTCCATAGCCCTCGCAGAGTAAAACCTTATCCTTCGTCACAATAACGATGGCTAGGCCAGGTATAGCCCAATCCTTCATATTCTTTTGAATGTATTGCTGAAATTTAGGTAAGAATTGAATAAGCCGTTGCTCGGTTGATGAAAAAACCAGACCGTTAAATACAATAACTAAAAGTAGAAGCAATCTAAGCATAAAAAACTTTCTTAAAAATTTATTTAAGTTCTAGAAAATTGATAATTTATTAACATTTTATCAGTACCCTTCATAAGTGTAGCAAAAAGAATAATTTGAGAAAAGTTTATGGGGTCAATGTTAACATTTATTATCGGATTATTGCTGGCCGTTTGGATTGCATTCCACCAAATCTCAGAACATTACCGTTTTGATTTAGTCTCAGACGCTAAAAATGGTGGCGTTTTTGTTATTGATAAGAAAAATGCAGCCCTAAATTACTGCGACAATAAGTCTTGCACGTTAGTGGGGGGTGGGGCGCTTCCCAGTCAAATGATAAATAATCCATCAGCCTTAGCTTCCCTTCAAAATGCTATCATGGGGGCTCCTGCGCCGATTACACCTCTTCAGCCTGGCCAGACCCCAGACGGAATGGGGAAAAATTTAGCTACATCAGGAGCTGAAAAAGCTGATCATCCAGATGAAGAAAAACCGCAAGACGCTGAAGAAGATTCAAATAATGACGACAATAAGGATGAGAGCTCCGAAGAAGATAAATAAACAGATACAGAAGATGAAGACAAGCAAACCTCGGAAGACGACGATAAAAAGGTCCCCGAAGGATTTGATTTCTAACACCCAAAGGCAACAGAAAAGCTCAATCTTTTGATTTCATAATATATATTATGGAAAATAATTACTCAGTCTAGTGTTGAGAGGTGCTGCTTCTTTGTGGAAAACTTCTGTGGATATCTACATCTCTCTTGAGCAAGCTGAAAAGCTTTGCTTTAATTAGCTAATTACTTATTGCAGCTATTTTACGATGTTTTTCGCTCCGCTCCTGATTCTTGCTTGGCTAACAGATAAAGTCGCCCCTGAGCACCATAAAAATGATACGGACAAAAATGAGGTTCAAAGCAAAAAAGCCAAAACCGCAAAAATAAAAATGACTTTTGACCAAGCTATGGATACCATGCTGGCCCATGGCTTTTTACCCCAGCTTCCTGCAGTTTTTATCTCATCTTCCATTGTTAATGTGCAAAATTCCCCCAAAACGCATTTTCAAGGAATAGCATTGAGCAAGAAAAAACTTTCCCTCTTACATTTTTGGGCCACATGGTGTGGACCATGCAAACGTGAATTACCTTATTTTGCTGATTTTGCAAGTTCTCAAGAAGTAATGGATATATACGCAATCACTCCAGAAATTAAAAATAATGTAGCAGAAGAAGCCAGCAAAATTTGGGATTACTACCGTGAGAATAATATAAAAGGCCTTAATGTTTGCGCAGATACCTACGGAAAATTGGCAGCAGAACTCAAAGTAAGTGGCATACCCGCCACCCTATTAATATCCCCTGATGGATTCTTACTCGGAAGATTTCTTGGTGAAACCGATTGGACAAATGAAAAACTAGTCTCTGCTCTAATTGTTTTTTGCAATGAATTTAAGAATACTTCTCAACCTCAATAATGCATACCGCTAGATTTATTATAAACTCCAGTAATTAAAACCTTCTAACGGCTGCTCACGCCAAATTGCCTTAAGGTCAAAAATCCACCCTTCAGGCTTTAAAAATTTAGAAAAGTCAGCATTGCTGAAAGTACAATATTCATCATGAGGAACGGCACCGATAATGCCCTCATAATCACCTTGCAAAGAGGGCACAAGGTCATAATTAAAATACTTTTTAGCCTCAATCGGATCAGCACATGCGTCATGCACATCCACGTGGTGCCCTCTTTTTTTCAGCGCCTCAATCAAATCAACAACTTTTGTGTTTCGCAAATCCGGAACATTCTCTTTAAATGTTAATCCTAACACTAATAGGCTCATCGGTCGCCCTACCCGCTGGGTAATCAAATCTGCTAATTCATTTGCCATGGATTCATTTGTAGTTCTCCCCGCCAAAATCATCTGAGGGTTGTGCCCCAAAGCCTTTGATGCTGTCGCTAAGTAATAAGGGTCTACACCAATACAGTGACCACCAACAAGTCCTGGTTGAAACTTTAAGAAATTCCATTTTGTAGCCGCCGCATCCAAAACATCATGAATAGAAAGATTCATCTTTGCAAAAATCAACGAAATCTCGTTAATAAAGGCAATATTGATATCACGCTGCGTATTCTCGATAACCTTTGCCGCCTCTGCTGCTTTGATCGACTTTGCCACAAAAATGTTGCCACCGTTCATTGAACCATAAATTTCAGCAAGTTTATCGGCAATTACCGTCGTTTGCCCTGCAACAACCTTTGTTATTTTCTCAACTGTATGCACCTTATCGCCCGGATTAATACGTTCTGGCGAATATCCCAGAAAGAAATCTTCACCAGCTTTTAAGCCAGAAACTTTCTCTAGTATAGGACCACAAAAATCTTCTGTAACGCCAGGATAAACTGTACTCTCAAAAACAACAGTATTACCTTTCTTAATAATCCCACCAAGCACCGTTGATGCGCTCTCGAGAGGCCCAAGGTCAGGTTGGTTATTATCATCAACAGGAGTTGGAACCGTTACAATAAAGACATCTGAACCACACATAGCATTTGCATCATCATAAACCTTCAAAGAACTCTTTTTTAAGGTATCTGCATCAATTTCGTGGGTTCGGTCATGACCCTCTTGTAGTTCCTTTACACGAGCTTTTGAAAGATCATACCCAACAACTGAGTATTTTTTAGCCAACGCTACAGCAAGTGGTAACCCCACATAACCAAGTCCCACAACCGCAATTTTATAATTTTTAGAATCCATAATGCTCTTTATACCAATCAACGAAATGTTTTAGTCCTTCTTCGATATCTGTCTTTGGTTCAAACCCAAAATCCTGACGAGTTGCCTCTATATCAGCAATCGTTTCTTTCACGTCTCCCGGTTGCATTGGTAAAAATTCCCGCTTCCCCTTCTTACCTAAGTGACCTTCTAATGTATCAATAAAATGCAGCAATTCTTCTGAACAATCGTTACCAATGTTATATAACGCGTAAGGAACATTACCTTTTGGAGGCTTATTTAAGCTACCTAAAATACCGTTTACAATATCATCAATATAGGTGAAATTGCGACGCATTTGACCATTATTGTATATAGGAATAGGCTGATTATTCAAAATTGCCTTAATAAAAATAAAGGCAGCCATATCTGGCCTCCCCCACGGCCCATACACCGTAAAGAACCGAAGTCCTGTGGAGGGAATGTTGAAAAGATACGCATAAGCATGCGTCATCAACTCACAACTTTTTTTCGTTGCTGCATACAAAGAAATCGGAGTATCCGTTCTATCTTCTACACTGAAAGGCATCTTCGTATTTGCTCCATACACCGAAGATGTGCTCGCATACACAAAATGCTTCAGTTTAGGCAGCTTTTTGCATAGCTCGAGCATATTCAATTGCCCAGTCACGTTTGAATCCACATATGCGTGAGGATTTTGCAATGAATAGCGGACTCCTGCTTGAGCCGCTAAATGAATAATATATTCAATATCAGAATGCTTCTGCGCTAAATCAAAAATTGATCTGTCAGCAATATCTAATTTATAAAAGCTAAAATTCGGGTACTTTTTTAATAGGCTTAAACGCGCTTCTTTTAACGACACATCGTAGTATTCGTTCAAGTTATCAATGCCAATAACTTGGTGCCCTTCTTTTAAAAGTTTAGCGCAGGTGTGAAATCCTATAAACCCTGCGCAGCCTGTAACTAGTACCATGTTTTTTCTCATTTTTTATCAGGTACATATTGTCATGAAACGTATACTCAATCAAGAGAGTGCTCTTTTTTATTGCTGCATGTAAAAAAATTAAGCAAGCTCTAAGTATATCCCTTAGCTAAATGTGAATCATGAAAAAATTATTGGTAGTTCTGTTGCTCATAAAAATGATTTTTGCGACAGGATCAAAATACATTATAAATGATCTCACAAATGGCATAGAAGAGCCCATACGTTCCAGAACAACCACAGTTTGTAGTCCCTACGTTGTTATAGTCACCGAATACAAAGATAAAGAAATGGCTGAATACCTTGTAGTTAAAGGCCAACTCACACCTATTGTTTTTTTTTGGAGCTGGGAAGTTGATACTGAAAAAATCGTTTTTGAAGGCTTTGCGAAGAGAGGAACAAGCTTTAAAGACGTAGTAAGGGAATACCTTGAAGAACCATCTCCGAAAGATCCCTCTGCATGTGAAGTTTTAAGGCAATTAGCAAAAAATAAGAAATTAGATTAACCCCTCAAACTATCCAAAAAACCTTGCAACATATACGCTGCTGCCATTTTATCGACAACTTCCTTTTGCTTCTTACGCGATAGATCCGCCTCAATCATGGTGCGGTGTACTGCCATGGTCGATAATCGTTCATCCCAAGAACAAATGGGAATATTGCAGATTTTGGCAAGCCTTTCTGAAAACTTTTCTACCTTCTCACACTGTGGCCCAATGGTGCCATTCATATTCACCGGCCACCCAATGACAACCGCCGCAATGTTTTCTTTCTGGATAAGTGACTGCAATTGTTGCAAAAGCTCCGATTGACTAAGTATTTTAAACGGCGATGCAATAAGCCATGTGGTATCGCACGTGCTTAATCCCACATGTTTTTCACCATAATCAATACCAAGCAAACGATTTTTAGTGTTTTTAAGAGCCGCCACTGCAGCAGAGGAGATAAATTCCAAACTAACCTCTAGAAGCTATCGGCCTTGTTTCCGAAACATCTCCAATATGCTTTTGCCCCTTAGCCTTTGCTAGTTGGACCTGCTTATGGCGTTCCTTAACACGAGCATAATGCTTATCATTGTGACTCTCGTAACAATGGGGGCAATGCACGCCTTCTAAAAAGTACTCCGTGGCTTTATCTTCATCATTAATCGGCATACGACAACCATAACACATATCATATGAACCAAGTTCAAGACCATGCTTTACTGCCACTCGTTGGTCAAACACAAAGCATTCACCTTCCCAAAGACTTTTTTCTTCAGGAATCTCTTCTAGATATTTTAAAATGCCACCCTTTAAGTGATAAACTTCTTTAAATCCTTTGGCTTTTAGGTAAGATGTCGAACGTTCACAACGAATACCACCCGTGCAATACATTGCAATTGGCTTATCTTTATGTTGCATAAGATTCTTTTCAGTGTACTCAACAAAATCCTTGAAAGTCGCTGTTTTTGGATTAACTGCCCCCTTAAAGGTGCCAAGCATCACTTCATAATCATTACGTGTATCAACGGTGATAACATCGGATCTTGAAATCAGCTCGTTCCAATCATTCGGAGAGACATAACTTCCCACCATTTGTCTTGGATCTGCATCCACCCCAAGCGTAACAATTTCTTTCTTGAGCTTGATTTTAAGGCGCATGAAAGGCATGGTTTTAGCTTCAGACTCTTTGTATTCAAGATTTTGGAAAGGCCCAATCTTTTTTAAATACTCAACAACAGCATCAATAGCAACTCTAGAGCCGGCTATAGTTCCGTTAATACCTTCACTTGCAAGTAATAACGTCCCCTTAATGCCCTGCACTTCACAAAATGCCTTTATAGAACTCCTTAATTTTTGATAATTAGGAAGTTCAACAAATTGGTATAATGCAGCAACAACAATCATGATGCCTCTTGTGTTTTCTTTAATAGTTTGACCGCTTCATTTAGTTCACTTTCGGTACAAAAACCCAAGTGAACCGGACTTCTTGGTTTAATGTTTTGCGCATTCCAATGACTTTTATTGCGAACCGCATCTATCGTAATTTTTGTTGTCCCCACCAAACGAGAGATCTGCGTGTCTGTTAAATCTGGATAATACTTAATTAACCATGAAATCGCATCAGGACGTTCTTGACGCTTAGAAAGCGGCGTGTATTTCGAACGTTTTTTGCCCAAAACTGAATCAGCTGAAACAGCTATTGAAATCTTCAGATCAGCAGAATTATCTTTCTCGCAACGATGAATCTCGTCGAGTGTAAGCTGTCCGGATGCAAGAGGATCAAATCCCACCATACTATGCGTGGTCTCACTATCCGCTAAGTTTTGAACTTCTAAAGCATGTAAACCGCAAAACGTAGCTATTTGCTTGAATGTAAGCGATGTATTTTCAATAAGCCAAACTGCAGTTGCCTTCGGCATCAATGGAGTAGTCATAAAAATCTCTTAATGTAATAGTGTTATCAGCTTACTGCTGCTTTTTACTTTTATAGCCCATTATCACGATAAGAACCAGTAAAGAAAATGCGGCAATTATTCCGCTGGCCAAAAACATTTTAGATTGGCCAAAGTGCTGCGAAATGACGCCTGCTATAATATGATTAGCAAAATATTCAGAAAAAGCACAAATAATATAATAGCAGCCAAATCCAGTACCCCGCAGATCTTCGGGCACAATTTCGGCAATCAACGACAAAAAGATATTCTGGGTAATCCCCATTTGAATACCCCAAAACGCAATACCAAACCACATCATCGTTAAAGATTCAGCAGTTGCCATCACCATATCCGCAAGCACCAAGAATAAAATCCCCATAATCAAGAACCAGTAACGATTCATGCGATCAGACATTTTTCCAACTGGATACACTGTTAAGCACCACGCGGCGTTATACACCATCATCACCAAAGGTACGTTTTCTAAAGGCATATCAAAGGTTTTACGGGCATAAAGCGCTAAAAAGCTCTCACCAAACCGCGCTAACATGAAAATTGCCGCAACAAGCATTAGTGTCCAAAACGATTTCCCTAATAAAGGCAAATTTTTCAAGCTAATCGGATGACGCCGTTTTTCTTCCGGCAACGGAATTTCAGCAGATACAGCTGAGTGCGTAAACTGCTTAGGCTCTTTTATAAAAAAGATTAAAATGCAATACGCCAGAATTGCTGGGAAAATAGCCATTTGGAATACAGATTGTATATCATTATCAAACCAACGAATAACAACCATTCCCATAATAGCACCAAGAAATGCGCCTGCTTGAGAAAGCGAACGCTTCAAACCATATGCAGCCCCAATACGCTTTGCCGGCACCACATCCGCAACCATCGTATCGCGAGGTGTTGATTGCGTCCCATTACCAATTCGCTCAACTAACCGCCCCATAAATAATGGAGCAAATGAATTTGCCAAACCAAAAAGAATGCGACTTGTCACAATCAAAGAATACCCAATAACCATGATTGGCTTACGACGCCTTAGAAAATCACTGATCATTCCCGAAAATAGCTTCAACAGATAAGAACTTGCTTCGGCCACACCTTCTGCAACACCAATCCAAGCCATCGCAACGCCCAACGAATCCATATAAATGGCTATATAGCTATACCCCATCACGAAAGACAGGTTAACCAGGAACATCATCCAACCTATCTTCCAGACGGTGGAATGAATTTTTTCGTTATGTTGGGGATTTTCAATTGCCGTCATAAATGCTTTTTACTCACATCAAAACGACAATACATAAAGCTCAAATAGATAGAGATATCCCTTATTTTCTAGCCAATCTTAAACTTTTTTGCAATTAGAATTTAAGAATTAATTTAAAATTCTTTTTTAAGCTTTATTTAACGTAAAAAGTAACTCTGTGGGGTCAGAGCTCAATTTCAGGACGCACCCACAACAACGTGCTAAATCCACAATAAGCATTCCCAAAACATGCCTGCTTGAGGGCTGATCAGCAACTTGCAAAATAGCATTCTGAAATTCTTTGGGAACATAACACTTTTGGCTTGTGGCCTTTACTACTCCCTCTTCCGGATTGATAATGATTTCACCTCCCCTTGGTAAGCTCTCGATGCAAACCATAGCCAGCGCTAATATCAAGCGCACATACATTCCCTGATATTCTCCACCACTTGCAAACATAACATTAACATTTTTAAGCTTTGCCATCTCTTTTATGACATTTATAGCCTCCGCGTAAGCAGGACTTTCATCTCCACCAGTCAGCATTAACCGCCAATAGCGTATTTTATTTGATAGCGTTTCAACACTTGCTTCAACAATCTCTGCTGATTCAGGCAGTGCCTTCTTTATATCATCAAGACATAACGTTAAAGCCCCCAAGGGAGCCGCTAAATCATGAAAAGACTTTGCATAAAGTAGTCGAGATTCACGGGTTAAGTAAGGATTTTGCATAATTCAAACAGTCCTCATAACTAGGGATAAAATCATTCTTGACCCACCATAGGCGAGCACGTTCTAAGTAGTCTCCAACAATTGGCCCAGGTTGGCAACCAAGATTTAAAATATCCTGCCCTGTTAAAGGAAATTGAGGATCTTTAACTTGCCAAAATGAATGTTGGAAAATTTCTTGGGCATTTTTTTTATATTTAGCTGCCCAATACCAAACTAACTCTTTTACGCTCCCGCCATACTTTAAATAAAGCTCACGAAAATTCTCACTTGGAAAAAGTCCATCTGCTGTTTTTAGCCACATTTTTTCTTTAAAATCCAAGCTAAGTCGTTGCACTAAATGCTCGTTATGGATAAATGGAAGCAACAAACGCGTTAACAAAAGGCTATCGTTTCCTTGGTATGCTTCATAATGCTGCAGATCAAATTTTCCACCAAATAAAGTCATATCCATGTCACTCTCAGCCATTAAGCGCAAAATTCTTAATGTGCCTGACTGGAATAAGATTTTTTGCCATTCATCCCAAACACGTTCTCCAGATAAATAGCGCAAAAACTCTCGATTTTCATAGCATGCTTTAACACCCTCAACATCAAATTCATCCGCATACCTACTAGAAAACCTTAAAAATCGTAATATTCGTAAATAATCTTCATGCACACGCTGTGATGCATCGCCAATAAAACGCACCCGATGCTCAGCTAAATCCTGCTGTCCATTAAAAAAGTCAACAAAGCCATTTTGATTCCAGTATAAGGCATTTACCGTAAAGTCCCGCCTACTTGCGTCTTCTTTTAAATCATCTGTGTAAACAATGCCCGTGCGCCTACCATCTTGATTAACATCTTTTCTTAAGGAAGTAATGTCGTACCAAATACCTTCATAGCATACCCTTACACAGCCATACCTTCTTCCCTTTTGATCTAATTCAAATTTTTTTGAAAAAAGACCAATTACATCCGCGGGTTTAGCGCGCGTGGCAATATCATAATCGTTGAAAGGTTTTTTGAGAATTATGTCGCGCACACACCCCCCAACGAACCAACTTTCAAAACCTGCTTGGTTCAACACCTGAAGCATATGCAACGCAGTTTCATTAAAATGATAATCCATAAGGTATTTTTTTATTATCTGTATTCTTCTTATTAATCTATCTTGGGTGATTGCGCAAATTTTGTTAAAGTTTTAAGAGTTTACCCGATTAAAGATTGTATGAAACGCTGGAACTGGCTTTTTCTGTTATTTATTCTATGTGATTGTTCTTCAACATCTGATCTAAATAAAGACCCTAATAAAAACAAAGATGATGAATTTGCCTTATATGAGCCTGATCAACTAGAGCTATTCAATCGATACGTATATGGTTTTAATCGTATGCTTGATGCCTTTATCATTAAACCCGTGGCGATTGCTTATGATTTAGGCACACCAGAAAATGTTAAATACTGCACCCGAAGTTTTATTAAAAACGTTCGCGGCCCTCTTAGCGCGGTGAATTACCTTCTGCAGGGAGAAGGAGAGAAATCTTCAAAAACAATACTTAGATTCCTTCTTAACACAACCTTTGGATTATGCGGCCTATTAGACTTTGCTGAGTTCATTGGAATAAAAGAAAACCCAACAACTTTTAATGAAACTCTATCATCGTGGGGCGTTGAACCTGGTCCTTATATCATGCTACCTATCATTGGTCCTACTACTTTCAGAGGAGCCTTTGGATATGCCTTCGATTGGTTTGCTGATCCTGTTTATTATGTTGCTAAGCACTCCAAGAGCCATCACAACACACACCATCAATTCGTTCATTGGCTTTGGGGCGTTACTGCAGCTGAAGTTATTGATATTCGCGCTTCTCTTCTTACAGCATTGGATGACATCTACGAGACATCTTCGGATTCTTATGTTACCATTCGAAGCATGATTTTTCAGCGTCAGAAAAAAGTAGACGATAGGTTACAAAGGAGCAGCAAATGATCAAAAGAATTGGAGTTTTGACGAGCGGAGGAGACTGCTCTGGTTTAAATGCTGCTATTCGCGCCATTACCCTTCGCGCAACCCAACATTATGGGTGGGAAGTGATGGGCATCCTAAGGGGCACATGTGGACTCATTCACCGACCATTGGAGTATACATCTTTAACCGCTGCTAATTGCGATCAATCAATGCTGAGATCAGCCGGCACAATACTCGGCAGCACAACTAAAGATAATCCTTTTTATTTTCCATCCGCTGATGGCTCAAAAATTGATCGATCCGACGATGTGATTGAAGGGTACAAACAACTAAATCTAGATGCCATCATTGCTATCGGTGGTGATGGAAGCATGCGCATCAATAGCAAACTTATCAAAAAAGAAGGAATCAACATGGTCTGCATTCCTAAAACTATTGATAATGACCTTGCGCAAACAGAGCTATCTATAGGGTACAGCACCGCTGTTGATGTTGCAACGGAAGCGCTAGACCGCTTACAACCAACGGCTGCAAGCCATGATCGCATCATCATCTTAGAAGTAATGGGGCGTGATGCTGGACACATTGCCCTTGCTGCAGGCGTTGCAGGGGGAGCAGATGTCATCCTCATTCCAGAAATCCCTTACACCCTCGATTCAATCTGTAAACACATACAAAACATCAAAGAACAAGGCAGAAAGCATGTCTTAATCATCGTTTCAGAAGCTGTTAAAACACAAGAGGATGCTTCAATTCTACGTGGCACCTCCTACAACGAAAGACCTCGATACGGTGGGATTTCAGAATATCTATGTGAAAAGCTAGAAGAAAAGCTTAAAGCTGATCTCCGTTTCACGATTCTTGGGCATGTACAAAGGGGAGCTCAACCAAATAGCCAAGACCGCATTTTAGCAACAGCTTTTGGTGTGAAAGCGGTTGATATGATTGCTGAAAAAAACTTCGGTAAAATGCTAACGTGGAGCAATAATACAATTAGTTCTGTACCTATCGAAGCCGCTATTGATATCTACAATGTCGTTGACCCCAAGGGATTATTATTAGAAACCGCAAGATCGATAGGTATCTACGTAGGTGAGCTTTAGTTCATGAAAGTCGCTGTCCTAACATCTCATAAAACAAAAGCAAAAAATCTAGCTAGAGAAATAGATAGCGCGCTCGAAATTGTTCCTGTTGATCAAGCAGAAGTTATTATAGCCTTTGGTGGGGACGGTTTTATGCTACACACCCTTCATCAGCTTAAAGACCACAAGATACCTGTCTATGGCATCAATACAGGAACTATTGGTTTTTTACTCAATAGTTCAGAAAGCTTAAAAGACCTTTCACAAAGAATCTCTTCTGCAAAAAAAACAACGCTATTTTCTCTCAAAGCAAAAGTTATTGATGTTCTAGGACAAGAATATGAAGTGCAAGCTTTCAATGAAATTTCATTATTTAGAAGCTCTGCCCAAACCTCAAAAATTTCTATCAAGGTAAACAATAAGCCACGTCTCAATTCTTTAATTGGGGATGGGTTAATCATTGCCACCCCAGCAGGAAGTACCGCTTATAATCTATCAGCTGGAGGCCCTATCCTTCCCTTAGAATCGGGACTGATTGCCTTAACCCCCATTTGCCCTTTTAGGCCTCGTCGCTGGAAAGGAGCTCTTATTCCAAACTCATCTGAAATTAAATTAGAGGTGCAATCCCCCGAACAACGGCCGGTAAAATTAACAGCAGACCAACGCCTTATTCATAAAGTTCACACGGTAGAGGTTTCATTGGACACATCTACTCCCTATACCTTGCTCTTTGACCCCCATCACTACCTTGAAGAACGCATCTTACGCGAACAGTTTTTAGAGCACTAAAGTTCACTAAAATAAAACCTCGAAAAATTCCCAAGAATTCGCTATATTGCATTACTATTCGTTGATATTGCCGATTTTAAATGACTTTCAGAAAAACACTTAATATAAGTTTTGCCCTAATTCTTGCTGCATGCTCGAATTCTCATCAAAAGGCTGAAGCTCCGTTATCTCAAGAAGACAAAGTTAAGCTAGGTTTTGGATCTTTGGCAGGTCCCGAAGGGATTACTATCGGTTCTAAAGTTTCTGGCCGCACGGAAAGTGGCGGAGGGCAAGTTGTTAATCGCTATCTATGGCAAGCAAGCCTTGATACCCTAAGTTTTGCCCCCATTATTTCTTCTGATGGTCCAGGCGGTATGTTAATTACTGATTGGTACCACCCAGCTGGCGCAACGGATCGCTTGAAAATTCAAGTACGCATCAAAGATAAACAATTACGCTCTGATGCTCTAGAAGTCAGCGTGCACAAACAAATCAAACAAAACAGCGAATGGCGCGACGCAGGCATTGATAATAAAGCTTCCCGCGATCTGGAAAACATTATTTTGCAAAAAGCGCGTTCAATTCGCGTTGGTGAAGATTCTAAATAAAAGGAAAATGAGTGGAAGCATTGCCGCTTAAAAAGCCCGATTGGATTAGAGTTAAGGCCCCCACTTCGAAAGAATATTTCGAAACAAAAGCTCTTGTTAGTGAGCATAAACTTCATACCGTATGTGAAGAAGCCGCGTGCCCAAACATAGGCGAGTGCTGGGCTAAAAAACACGCTACTTTCATGATTTTAGGCGACATATGCACGCGTGCCTGTCGGTTTTGCAATGTCAAAACTGGCAGACCAGATTTGCTCGACCCACACGAACCCGAACGGGTCGCTAAAGCAGTTGCCAAGATGCAGTTAGAGCATGTGGTCATCACGTCCGTTGATCGCGACGATCTCGACGATGGTGGTGCCGAACACTTTGCTCAAGTCATACTCGCTATTCGTCAAGCATCTCCTAACACAACCATTGAAGTTCTTACGCCTGATTTCTTGCGCAAAGAACACGCCATCGAAGTGGTCGTTAAAGCTAAACCCGATGTCTTCAATCACAACCTCGAAACCGTTCCTCGCTTATACGCAAGCGTACGTCCCGGTGCTAGGTATTTTAATTCATTACGTCTACTTGATACGGTTAAAAAAATGAACCCCTCCATTTTCACCAAATCCGGCATCATGGTAGGTCTTGGCGAGGAAAAACACGAAGTATTTCAAGTCATGGATGACCTGCGCGCCGCTGACGTAGACTTTATGACCATTGGCCAATATCTACAGCCCACCCCCAAGCATCATCAGGTGATGAGTTTTATTACTCCCGATGAATTCAGTGAATATGCGAGTCGAGGACGTTCTAAAGGCTTTTTGCTCATGGCAGCCTCTCCGCTTACCCGCTCATCCTATCATGCGGGTGATGATTTTAAACGCTTATCCGCCGCACGTAGCGCCGCTCTCAATCATGTATCAAACAACTAAAATACTCCCGTATCCCTCGCAATTCCTCAAAAACATTGTTGCTGATGTTGCCCAATATCCCAAATTTTTACCAATGGTAAACTTTGCAACTATATTTCCAGAAACAGAAAACTCCTTCCAAGCTGACCTCACCATTGGCTCTGGCGCCTTTGAAAAAACCTATCGCTCGAAAGTTTTCGTCTCCGATAACGCCGTAAAAGCCCAGGCTATTCCCGATAAAACCTTTAAATCCTTAGAATCTCTGTGGCATTTTCACCCACATAGAGAAAATCAGTGCAAAGTAGAATTCACCCTCTCTTTTGAATTACGCTCAACATTGCTACAGTTAACAGTTGGCAAAGTCCTAGACAAAGTTGCTGCCACCACCATGACAGCCTTTCAAGAAAGAGCAAAAGACGTATGGAAAAACTCGAATTAAGGCGCCACTTTCATAAAGTAGAGGATTATTTTTCCAACTCTATCAGCTCGACAAAGCAACACTTTGAAGAGCATTCCATGGCTTATATTGCAGAAATTAATGAGCCCCCTTTTAATGTTTTTCTGCAACGACAAGAACATAAAAACCTGAATCAACTTATTGATAACGTTAAGCAATTCTTTGCCAAGCATAACGTTCCGCGCTGGACATATGTTGTACCTGGTGATCTTCATACACCTTCTTTAAAAGAAAAGCTTAACCAGCACAACATTACCTTTTCCGAAATATCATCCGCGATGCATTACGAATTTCAATCTCCTATCATCACGCCAAAAACATCCGTAACCTTTCAGCCAGCAGATACCAACCGCAATGGCTTTTTAAACACTATGTTAGAAGCTTTTGGCGGAACAAATGAAACGATCAATCAATACAATCAAGCCTTAAAAAGAGCAGCATCTCAAAATACAAACATGAATCATTTCATTGGCACTCTAGAAAATAAGACCATCGCAACGCTTACCCTCACTTTTCTAAATGACTGGGTAAAAATTGATAATGTCTCAACCAACCCCACTCATCAACGCCTTGGATATGCCACACAAATCATGCAATTTGGCATGCGCTTAGCGCAAGAAAAAGGAGCAAAACATGCTACGCTAGATGCCTCATCAAAAGGCTTAAACGTTTACAAACGCTTAGGCTTTCATGAGCTTTTTACGTATCACGTCTACCAATACAATTAAACCTTATGAATAACCGTAGTCACAATACCCCAAATACGAAAATCCATTTCATGGCTGACAATAATATCAGGATACTTAGGGTTCTCAGCCTTTAACAAAACCTCTTTGCCTCGTGTAAAAAATCGTTTCACCGTCAATTCACCATCCACAACCGCAATCACAATCCCACCATCCCGGCATATTAACGAACGATCCACCACCAAAATATCGCCATCATAAATGCCAGCCCCAATCATCGAATCACCACTTACGCGCACGAAAAATGTCGCTGCCGGGTGCTGCACCAGGTGCTGGTTTAAATCCAACTTCATGTCCATGTGATCATCAGCCGGCGATGGAAACCCCGCTGACACTTTATTGGAAAACATCGGCAGGGCAACCGAAGGCAAATCAAAACTTTGCCAATCAAAGGCCGCTTTAATGCTGGATAAAGCGGAACCCAAACGAACCTTCTCAACATTCATCAGCGCCTCCTTAACATGTGGTATCAGCGATTTCGGTACACGCACCAAGCCTGTTTGTTCACCAAATTTTCCTGAATTTGGTTTGCGCCCAGCCCCCTTACGAATCCCACCGCGAGTCATAAAACTATTTTTTGATTGTTGTTACAAAAATCATAAAGATTTTAAGAAAAGTATGCAAGTCCTTATTCCAAAAACACACTGCACTCAGGTGTCCACGGCTCTGCACAAGTAACGTATAACTGCAAAACCTCTGTCTCTGAAGAATTCGTCACCTTATGATGCACACCCGTTGGAATCGTCACCAAATCCCCTTGAGAAAGAAAAGCATCTGTTCCATCAATGTTTATAAGCGCTTGCCCTGATAGCACAAAATACGTCTCTTCAACGCTTGGATGGTAATGATTTTTCGAACTTTTACCCGGATCAATATCCACAATTGCTATACAGTGCTTATGAATATTGCCATCCGTTGGCCCCGCTAACTCATACACCCGTTCTCCGTACCCTGTATCACGTGGCTCAATGTTCGCCTTATTAATCACAAACGGAGTAGGTGCAAGCTTTTGACAAGCGGTCATTGAAATAAATCTTTCACTTTTGCAAAAAATCCAGAAGATTCAGGGCTATTTTTCCCATCCTTGCCAATTTGTGCAAATTCTTCAAGCAACTCGCGCTGTTTCTTGGTTAAGCTCACTGGCGTCTCAACCTTTGCCTCAATCAACATATCTCCACGCCCCGTTGCCCGCAAAATGCTCATCCCTTTTGACTTCACTCTAAATTGCTGCCCTGGCTGTGTTCCAGTTGGAATCTTTACTGAAACTTGAGATCCATCAATTGTTGGCACCTCAATTTCTCCACCAAGAGTTGCCGTAACCATTTGAATTGGTACTTTGCACAAAATATCTGGCCCCTGTCGCTTAAACAGCGAATGCGGCTTAATATTCAAAAATACATACAAATCCCCTGCTGGCGCACCTCGAAGACCTGCCTCCCCTTCATGCGTTACACGAATTCGCGTGCCATCTTCAACACCTGCAGGAATCTTCACTTCTAAATTCTTTTCTTTGCGCACTCGCCCGCTTCCATTGCATGGTCTACACGGCTTAGAAATTGTTTGCCCAGCGCCACCACATGTCGCGCATGCGCGCTCAATTGTAAAAAATCCTTGCTGATAACGTGTTTTCCCACGTCCATGACATGCCGTACAGTTTGTAGGGCGAGATCCTGCCTCACCACCACTTCCTTTACACCCCGTGCACGTTGTAAACGTCGTAAACTTTACGGTCGCATTTTTTCCCTTGTAAGCTTCCTCCAAGGTAATATCCATGTTATAGCGCACATCAGCCCCAGCATGGTTAGCTTGTCCACCACCACCCGTAAAAGCGCCACCAAACATTTCATCAATGATGTCCACAAAAGAACCACCACCGAATCCTCCTCCAGAAAAGCCAGAGTATCCAGCACCACCTTGCTGCTGGTTAAACGCCGCATGCCCAAAACGATCATAAGCGGCGCGTTTTTGCGCATCCAAAAGCACTTCATATGCTTCGGTGGCTTCACGAAACTTCTCTTCGGCCTTTTTATCCCCAGGATTTTTATCTGGGTGATATTTCATCGCAAGCTTTCGGTATGCTTTTTTTATTTCATCGTCGCTTGCCGACTTTCCAACGCCTAGTACTTCGTAATAATCCTTAGACATGTATTCTTCTCCAATCAAGTTGCCATATTACTTAAAAACACAAAAAAAATGAAGATTATTATTGGTATCGTATTTCACCCAAAACTCTTCAGCATATACCCCACTATCAAAAAGCCCCTAATTATATTTTTATTCACATTAAATTGACGATATTCAGCAGCTTTCACCAGCCAATCAAGAAAAATATATGGGCTATAATAATTTTTGCCAGGAGGAAAGTTTTGTGAGACGATGGTATTAGATTTTAAGATCGCAACCATCTGAGCTCAAATTGTGATAATAGAATCGCTAGTCGACTAG
>JAJTEE010000020.1 GCA_021298215.1 Alphaproteobacteria bacterium | reverse complement strand
GCTGCATCTTGCTGGACTGCGCCTTCCATACCGAGGAACGGTACTGGTGCAATCATCAGCTTCAGGTTGAATTCAGCGTTGTAAGCACCCTGCTGGACAGAAGGCTGAGCGAACGAGCCGCTGTAGTCTGACCATTGAGCATTTACAAACTGAGAACCCTGAACGGGAACTGTAACAGAGGAAACACCACCAGAAGCAGACTGACTGTTAGCAATCAGTGCCGCCATAAGCGGTGTCGAATTATAAAGTTGTACTACCAGCTTCGGGATAAATGCCCTACGGGTAACGTAGGTCAACTCTGTAAATTGAGTGGAACCCGAAGCCGGAAGAATGCCGCCACCAATAGGCATAATCTATCTCCGATCTAAAAACATCCCCTACTTAAATTACAACCCTAATGGTTTAGGATTGCGCCGTAACTCACTTAATGCTTTTGCTGCCTCATTACGCGCACCTTGAATTGGATTCTTCCAATACGCTGACAAGTCAAACTTGTTAATCGCAGAAGGATTATATCCAGTTGGTGTTGGTGCAGCGGATTGATTCATGTATTTCCAGTAATCAGCAGCAACTTCGTGGTTAGTAATACCTTTTTCTAGCATCACTTTCTCCACTTCCTCAACCTGTTCGTCATTTTCAACCAAACCCATTTCTTTTAATTTGCTACGACGCTTGTTCAATTCATCCATTGCATCTTTTTGCTGGAGTCTTGCTTCAAGGTGAGCAACTCGATCATTTGCTTTCTGAACAGCAAAATTGGTTGAATCTTCAATTTCGAGTTCAGGAATCGGCATATCCGGTTTAGCTTCTTTTGTTAGACGCAAGAAAGCTTTTCGCGTTTTTGGATTTTCAGCAAGTTGACGAGCTAAAAGAGCCAGTTCATCACGGGCTTCAAAACTTAGGTCTTCAAGTGACATAGGTTATCCCCTCAAGTAAACAATAAAAAAGCGCATCAGATGACGCGCTTACCGCCCGGCTTTTCAACCGTCATACGATTTTTAACGCCAGTTGCAGCGGCATTTTTCAATCCACCCATTTGTGAAAAACGGGGAACATTGATAATTTGACCATTCTGCTGTGTGTTATCAGTTGGGTTGCGAGGTGCAGCAGCACCACGGGGCTTAAACAAATCCATAGTGATTTCTCCAAAAATTACGGCATCATGCCGGGAACTGCTGGCGCAGCAGCCATTGCTTTGCCTTCAGGTGTAGCACCCCCTGCTTGCGGCAAGGTCTGCAACATTTGCAAAATTTCAGATTTTTTAAGTTCTTCCATTCCATCAGAGTTTTTGCCCGTTAGGTCGGATAATACTTTAATTGCTGAAATAACTTTTTTGCCTTCTTCTGAATCAACGCCGATAGCTGGTAGTGCGCGTTTGATTAAATCCATTGCCAGCCCAAGATTAACCATTGCTCCCTCTTTTGAACCCATTTTAGGTTCTGGAGTGGACATGGGTGCTGCCATTGGGGATGAGGATTCTTCGGTTTCGACTTCTTCTTCTGCGCCTTCTTCCATTTCTGGAGCTTCAGGAGCAGGTTTTGATCCTTTTTGCTGCTCCATAAGGCGCATAATTTCTTCAGATGAGACAGCCATAATAACTCCGTATGAAATTTGGCAATAGAAATAAACAAATTAGAAAGCTTTGTCAAGTTTTATTATCTTTTCATGCGCCCATAAGAGCCTCTATTTGGGCTTCGCTCTTGGTATGTGCCTAAACGTTGAACACGATATTCCAAATTTGGGCCTCGCTCTTCTTGCTTTAGTTGACCGGAGGTAACTCTAGGCTGATCGGCTTTTGATGTGGTTTCTACACCGTTTGCGTTCATGCTACCTCCTGTAAATTTGGTGGTGAACTAGGTTTTTGTGGTTGCTGCTGCTGTTGTTGCTGCTGCAACATTGCCATTTGTTCCTGCTTTGCTTTATTTGTTAAAAGTTTTTCTTTTAACAATTGTTTCATAGGTGGTTCTAGCAAATCTAGCAGACCTTCTTGGTCGATTGCTCCGGCTTGATGCAAGCTAAACGCTAGGTTTCTCAAGTCTTCAGTAAAGATTGGGCTATTGCTATGAGCATCAACTTTTACAATGTAATCATCAGTAAATTGCTCTGGAATAAAATCGTTACCATCATCGTCTTTTAGCATGATTGGTTGATATTTTTGAATGCACTTTAGGTAAAGCGTTGCCACTTTCTCAAGTGCGTCTTCAATAATCAATGCGCGTTTCTTTGCTCTTGAGCTGCCAAGTCTTGATAACGATTCTGCATGAGACTTAGATCGAACTCCTGCTTCACCGCGACCAGCCAACACGGGAGTAATACCGCTTGCCTCTGCAAACATTGAGTCCACTTCTCTGATGACTTCAAATAGATCGTTTGGAATGTTAGGCGCAAGACGCTCGACCTTTGCACTTGGCATATCACTAGCAAGCAAACCGCCAGCACGATTAAGCGCAAAGTTCTTTTCATCCAAAATACCGTTAAAACCCATCAATGCGGTAGGTGGAGATACTTGTTTAGACAGCAAATCAAGAATCTCACTCATACGTTTGTTACGCAACTCTTGCAAAAACACTAATCGCTGAACTTCACTCTGACCCCAATAATAATCGTACTGAGGATTAGGGCAAAACTGAACAAAAGGTAACTCACCTTTTAAGAACATCTTTTCGCCCGGACGGTCATAAATGATAACGTCTGGATCAGCAATAGTGACGCACTGGTAGTCACCAATTTCGTCATTAAATGCCCATAGTTCGTGCATCTCAACTGTGTCTTCAGCAACCCTAGCTTTGTAACGATTCATGCCAGACAAGTCTAGGTTGACGTTACCCATCATTGTTGGATCAGATTGATTCATTATGATCCGGTCAATACCTTCGGGAACATCGCTAGACTGTTCGTGGAATGACGTAGTTACGCGCTTTAAAATGCTGTCGCGTTTAGGGTGAGCGTACAGTCTGGAATACAAGTCAGACTTTGTAATGTAGTACGTATGGACTAATGCTTCTTGTCTGTCTGTATATGGCGTGTCTTCGCGCAGTACACCTATCGCACCCGGATCGACCATGTAAGGATTCAGACTTCCACCGGGGCCAATGATTAACTTGGTATATGAGGTGTTGTAGCACAGCGACCATAGCAAAGCGTTAGAGCAAACTTGGTCAGTATTTGAGCGCAGCCAATCATCATTAAGAAGCCGTTGCATTGAGCGAATTTTTCTTTGTTCGCCAACTTGCACAGCCGCACCTAAATCAATTGAGAAACGTGTTGTCTCAGCAGAATATAAAAAACTGCTTAGTTGATCTATGTGCGGATAAATTTTATTAAAAATTGCTGGCGCATCTTCGGGAGCAGAACCAAAAAGAAAGTAAGAACGCAGCGCAGCGTAGTCGGCTTTGCGCTCCTCTCTTGAGATTAAACATTTCCCTATGAGATCAAGATAGAACTGCTCTCTTTGTAGAGGCTCTGACGGAATTCTCATTTTTTATCCAATGATAAATTGTCTTGGTCTTGCATATAACTCGCTGGACGGGGCGGTGTCAAGTTCCCAACTTGCTTTGGCATGATGCCGACTTGCTCACCAGCAACAGAAGGGAACATATTTCCTCTTAATAAGTTGCTCATCTCAAGTTTACCACCAGCTCCACCCCAAATAGCAGCATCTCCTGCGCGTGGTTCGCGTGGAGGTTCTGGTACACCCTTCGGGTTTGGCTTGTTATTGCGTGAATAGTAGCCAGCCTGACTGTCACCTTCTCTTGCCGACTTGATATTTGTCATATTAAAGTCGAGTGCAAGCTGGTTTAGTGTCTTGTCATTGTGTTTTGTGGTATCAGACTTGGTTCCTACTGGCTGCAAGAACACCATTTGGACGTTTTCAGTGCATCCGTCAGGGCAAATAGGCTCCCAAGCCTCAAAAAACCCATGTAAATCACATTTATAGTCGTGCATAACGCTCATATCTATCTCCCCTTAATTTGCTCATCTAAACGATAATCTGAGTAATCTAACCTGTTTTTAAGCCCTAATTTGAGCTTAATTCCACCATTTTCCACCTGCAAACCATACCCGCGCACAATTACTGGCTTGGGTTTCTTTCTCCACTCCAGCCATTTCTGTCCAAACCGGATCATTACGGCTACTTCTCCATTTTTCCACGCTAAATACGCCTTAGAAACGCGTCTTTGCACCAATTCCGTCATGTGAGTTCGGTCATAGAAGAACATATCGTCCATTCTTGCCTTATCTACCCCGGATAACTCGTAAAACAACCGCATAGGAATCCCGCGCTTCTTGTCTGCGCGAAATCGTTTCATAATTTGCTTTAATTCCTCTTTAGGAATGATGTAATTGTCATTACTGTCCATAAACTCCTATCCTTTTAAGGTAGTCAGACACGGTTCTTCCCACAACAATCTGTTCTGGTGTGCTGTCTTCCTGAGTTCTGCTTACATTCCTTGTAATTTTCTGAGCAATCAAGCGAGGCTGGAGCTGTTCTGCATACGCAGCGCAAGCCAAAGCAGTTGCCATGACACGATCATCCTTATTTCTACCTGACGCAAGAATAGAACCACCGTCACGCACGATGGTTTTCATCTCATCTATCAGTTCTGTAGAAGTAATCGTCATCATGCCGCGCTCAAAGTAATCTTTCATGTAAGACAGCATTCGCTCTTTGCTGGCAGCGGTAGTCAACCATCCGATAGAGTTAGACAAGCCGCCCATCGTGTCGTTACGCCGCCAAATGTAATTGCTCATCGAACCCAATACGTCCATCAGTTGATGTCCGGTTTTGCCACCCAACGCTGCTGCTTGTCGCTTTAGGTTACGTAGCTCGTTAATGACTGCCTGACCGGGGCCATTTACTTCCAAGTTTAGTGTTGAGTTTTTGTATGCGCCAGCTAGGTGGGCAATCACCCACGCAAACTGGTAGGTATTCATCTCTGGTGTAGCAAACTCTGCAACTTGCTCCATGCCATCAGCATAGCAACGGAACACTTGTATGCAAAAGCGATCAGCCCAATCAGAACTGCCATAGGCAGGATCAGCACCAATGACATAAAAAGCTGTATCAATGGGTTCCTCCCATATATTTAGGGTTGCCATCCTGTCTGTAGATTTTAAAACTTCTGTATCTATAAAGTTTGCACCCATGCTGTAGCGGTAGTGGTCACACTTAATCTGCTTGGCTACCTTCATAGCGTCCGTACAACGGGCGTTAGAGAAGAAGCTAGTGCCTGTCATAATGAAGGCATAGTCTTCAGTAGGCGGGAACTCTTGATACATCAGCGCATCATCCTTGATGCCCTCGTATAACTTCCAACGCCACCATGCCATTTGTCGGCTGTTAATCTCTACGTTGTAGAGTTTCTTAATATCTCGCGTCCATTCCTTTTCTTCTGACGTTAGCTTGCCATCCCAATACACTTTGTAGAGATTAGAGTCGCCGGGTACAGAGTAGAGTTGGTTACGCCACCAACCACAGAAGATAGCGTGTTGAGAACGCGCACGTTTGGCAGTGACGTACATATCGTGGAACATATTAAATCCACGCGCTGTGGACTCAAAGATATACAGACGCTTCTCGTTGGTTTCAGCAAGGGATGCCAGCAGTGAGGCTAAGCCTTCTTCATCACCCCACGACGAAGTTTCTGTTCCGTGAAGGAATGTAATACCCTTGCCACGACCAAGACTTCCTTTCGCTCTAAGCCCTGCGACTTGATAAAAGATTCGACTTCTGTTTTTGAGCGCAAGCGAGTTTCTATTGTGTGAGAGTATGGGTATCTTGTACTCTTTTGGTAAACCATCCATATAGGCCGTGAGTGTTCCTTTGAACATATCCCGGTTTTCTTCAGTATCAGTGACCAGTGTTCCATTAAGTCCATTGTTTATATAGTGCCAGTAGAGGTCGAGGGCTAGAGAAATAGTGGTAATGCCAAGCTGTCGGCCTTTCAAAATAACAAAGAAGTGAATGTTATCTTTTAAGCCTTGTGCTATTTCATCCATTACGTAAGTTTGCGTACCTAATAAATTATCTAGGTTACGTAAGCCTTGTTCTTTTGTTTCAATTTGCAACTTAGAACAAAACTTATAGAACTGGTTAAGATTGAAATTCATATCATTGAATTATTTTATAGTTATAGTGTTTTGAGAATAAGTCATACGCTGTGTTTTCAAAAAGCATAGCATTTGTCTGTTCTTTGCTTAAATGCCATAACATTGTCTTATCATCTATTAGTGTTCTAAATCTGCTGTGATGACCAAAAATCTTATCTACGTTATCTAAGTCATGTATCTTGTCGTACAAATGTTCAAACGAAAACAACTTAGCTTCATCATCTGGCGCAAACTTAATACCTACTGATTCCAGCGCAGGTCGCATAAACGCTGTTAGCTGTATGTCTTCATTGTTAAGTTTGTAATCGTCATATCTGGATGGCATGATTCCATTCTTAACCAACGCAGACATAAACTTTTTACTGCGAAGACTAAACCCACCATTTTGTACAACAGTGACGTTTGGTGTTCCTACCCACTGGTAGTTAGTAATAAACGTATTGTTGACAAGTCCAGCGTGTGTCAGTCCACCTATATAGTCATACTCTAGCCATTTATCTTTCCAGTTGTCAGCATTTAACGCCCAACCATCATGCTGAACAATTAAGGCATAGTCTGTGTCTATATAGTTCCATAAGCTAAACATACAAAAATTACTGTACCCAAAATAATCTATAGGCGCAGTGATCTTCTGCGGAACGTCACAGCTAATATGCCTGTTAGTAATTAACAGTTGTTTTGATCCCGGCAAGCAAGCAGCCGTTTTACGTAAGGCAGGTAACGCCTTCATTCCTTCATTGTTGCCGTAGATAGCAACAACAGTAATGTTGTCGTAGTGTTTAATATTTTTATAATTCATTTAATCCCCCAAAAATACAGATCATGCGCTTGGTTATCTACGCTGAACGCATACTCTTTAAACGCGCTCAGATCGCAAGCAGAGCGAACATCGTCTTCAGTTAGGTTCTTGTAGTATTCGCCGCAGTAGGGCGCGTCATACGGGCTTGTACGGGGTGTTCCATGTTCTGCCCTTCCGGTTGTAGCGCAGGAGAAGAAAACCAGCCCTGAGGACATTCTGACCATGTTGGCAAACGTGGCTACCCATTCAGGGTTGTGTTCAAAACACTCGCAGCTTGCAACCACATCAAAGCTACCATCTTCGCAAACAAGGTTCTCGCCTCTGGCTACTAAGTCCACATCTTTCCCCGGCCCAATATCCACACCGACATACACGCACTGCTGGAAAAACTCTCGTATAGAGCCGTTAATGTTTAGGCTGCCAATCTCCAGCACATTCTTGCGTATAAAGTAATCAGGAAACTTTTCCCTCAAGCTTGCAACAAACTCCATCTGAGCAGGATGACTCATTTCTTTATTCTTTCCCCGTCAAAGTTATCAAGATTCCAGTTGGCAATACGAAGCCTTGCTTCCTTGTCTTTCGCTACACGCAGAAGCTCGTCCACTATCTCTGGCCTGTACACTTCTTTCCACACCCGCACTAACTCTATCTTCTCAGCAGGTTTTATAGCCTTTATTGCTCTGTTCATCTCGTTTTTCAAGATGCGCCTAGATAGCAATAACTCCTCCTTATACTTATCCCGCGTAGAGTTCTGCTCCGTACAGTTCTCCATTTAACACCTTCTTCATTCTCGATAACTCAGACAAACACTCAGCTAACAATCCCGCAGAACGGGCTTGCTGCCGCCGCAACTCCATCACCAGCTCAGCATGGTTCATACGGTGAACCTGCTCCCAATAGTCTTGGGCCTCCATATCCACATAGTCTTCATGCAACGCTATTACCTGACTCATTCCGACCTCCATACTCGTATGCCATCACCCTCACGGCGAGCAATAAACTTCCTACCTAACTTCTTACCCGCCCTCCAATTACCATTCAGTACCACTTGCATCTGCACACCTTCTACATAAAAGCTCTGCCCTACCCCCATATCCGCATACGGATACCGCCTAACCACCCTAGCACCCGGCATAGGTACAGCATCATCAATAATAACTCCCATATCCTCACCTCTATCCATATCAATACCTCCTAACCATAATCATATATTACTTACAGACGAAAAAAAACCCCGGCGATTAACCGGGGCAAAACAACTGCGCCAAGCGAGAGATAGACGCAGTCAACACAGAAGGAGAATCAAGAAAGATTCAACCACAGATTACCAGATCATCAGAAAAACAGTAAATTTCTTTGGGGGGAGAAGCGAATAGGGCACGCAACAATCAAGGTCAAAACCCATCGACATAGCCAGAAAGACAACTGCAACAATGACAATGGAAAAGCACAACCCTTTTCCCTTTTGGCTAGCAATAACGTAGTGTTTAAGCCAGTAGCCAATGACTAGCTAGTAGGATGACGTCAATCCCTATACCCTTGTTGTATATTTGCTATGGGCGATGAGAGAGCGCCTCACTCGCTCTGTCCCCAATTACAGTATAGACAACTGCTATATATTTATATTAAACAACTTATATAACAATTATATAAACCCATTATATATATATATACATATATATGCATAGGCTATGCATTGTTATCACATTAACATTGTTACAGTGTGACAAGTGTAACAGTTACAAGTGTAACTTTTGATACAGTTGTTCTACGCAAATTATTGCTTTACGTTATGGCATAATATATGCATAATCCTATATAGCAGTAACTTAATAATCAAATAGGGGATTAAAATGAATGCTTACACTGTAGAACTAACAATCGATGAAATAACAGAATTGCACGTCACATTAGTTTTGCGTAGAGAGCAATTGATTCAAGAGCAATCAAGCAACAACAAAACAATTCAGGCTATAGCAACAAGGCAATTAGAAAGAATATCGCCAATGCTTGAATACTTTAATTCAATAGTAATTGAACACTATCAAACAGTAACAGAATCGAAGTAAGCAATTATCAATAGTCAATTAAATAGGGGATTAGACAATGACTATCTATCAGGAAATAACCGATTCAATCATTCAGGAACTAGAGAAGGGTGCTACACCTTGGGTTAAACCTTGGAATGCACCTGCCAGTGCGGATAAGAACATAGTCAGTGGAAAGCCTTACAGAGGTATCAATCGGTTCATTACAGCAATGGTATCCGGTATCAAAGGATACGATTGTCCAGCATGGGCTAGTCTAAAGCAGTGGAATGAACTAGGTGCAAGAGTTCGTAAGGATGAAAAAGCAACAAAGATTGTCTATTGGTCACAAGCAAAGGATAAGAAAGCAGAAGCTTCAGGCGAGGATAAATTCTACCAATTCGCAAAAGTATCCTACATTTACAATGTCGCACAAGTAACTGGCATTGACATTATCGCAAGTGAAGATACGCCGGTATCTGACAACCAAAAGATTGAAGCTTGCGAGAATCGTATCATTGCTACACAAGCAAAATACACAATCGGCGGCGATACAGCTTGCTACATACCTTCAATTGATTCTATTCGTATGCCAGCACTAAATACATTCCAAAGTGCTGAACACTATTACGCTACTTTCTTTCATGAATTAACGCACTGGACTAGCGAGAAAACTCGCTGTGACCGTGATTTAAGCAAGGGTAGATTCGGTAACAGTGACTATGCTTTTGAAGAACTAGTAGCAGAATTAGGGGCAGCATTTCTTTGCCAGCAACATGGTATCAAAGGCGATTTACGTCACGCTGGCTATATCGAATCATGGTTGAAATGCTTAAAAGCAGACAGCAGAGCGATATTCAAAGCAAGCGCATTAGCACAGCAAGCAAGTGATTTTTTACTGGCTTGTGGCACTGATAAGCAGGTATTAATCGAGGATGAATT
This sequence comes from Alphaproteobacteria bacterium, assembly GCA_021298215.1. Lineage (GTDB taxonomy): Bacteria > Pseudomonadota > Alphaproteobacteria > Paracaedibacterales > CAITNM01 > CAITNM01. Next base: position 936 of record JAJTEE010000020.1, on the reverse strand, counting down.
ACTAGCAGCATAAACAAAGGCAAGGGATTTTCCCTTGCTTTCCTACACTTTAGGGGATTAGACAATGTCAACACTTTCAATGTCAAAAGCAGATCAAGCAATTTGTGATGAATTTAATTTATACGAATATGGCATTTCTCATTTAGTAACTATGCCAAATAATTATAAATTTATTATTGGTGATTTAAGTTATGAGGAATTTGAAAAGCTTGAAAACAGCGGAGCGAAAATAGAATTACTTACTGAATTAGGCGGCTAACCATGCAAACCATATTTGAAATAGTTGCAGGTTTTATATGCTTTCTAGTTATGTACGCTTATTTTGTACTGTTACTTTCTTTATAACATAGGGGATTTATCATGAGTTTATTAAAAGAAATTGAGAAGCATGGTCTAGCAGACTGTGAATTTAATAGAAATTTAATAAGTAAATTTGTTATTGAAAATACATTCGATAATGAGCTTTTATGGTCTAACGATTTCGGATGGGTTAGCCAAGATGGTAATTCTTTTGACATTTTCAGCTTTCAGGAAATGCAAAACTTAAATTTACCTATTGAGGGCTCATGGGTTGAGTTTATTGACTTTTCAAATACAACGATTTAAGACGTTTTTCTCATTCAGGCTAGTCAGGTATAGGCTAGCCTTTTTTATCGCCTTGTAAGGCGTTTAAATCAATTCTAGGGGATATATATTATGGGCAAACTTAAAGAAAGCATCATAGTTGCAGCAGAACATAACAATAATGACAATCTTGTTATTGATACGACTATTGATTTGCAACAAATTATAGATTCTCTGATGCATGGGGCAGTGGCTTTCACTATGCTTTCAAACCATTGTCCAGCAGATGAGAAGCATTACTTTTTAGACAAGCGCGATCAATTGACTAATTCTGCTGCCGTTTTAACATCACTGCTTTAAAGCCGTTTTAAG
>JAJTEE010000035.1 GCA_021298215.1 Alphaproteobacteria bacterium | reverse complement strand
ACGCATAAATCATCAGAATAAAAATAAAAAATACATTTACTGCAGCCAAGGCCCCTGCAAGTTCATAAAATCTATTGAGCAATTGACGTATAAACATTTATTCAAATTAATAGCAATTAATGGCTATTAATGTATAACAAAAATCACTTCTGAATTCACTTATTAGGGTAAACCATATATATAAATTACTGATAATTTATTGATAATTTATATTAATTGGAAATTAAATGAAAAAATCAGCCAACAAAAACCTGCAAAACAAAAAAGTGGCTCAGCCGCGAATTGTGAGCAGTGAGCACTTGGTCTCAAAAAAAAGTCCAGAATTATCTGAACTTGAATTTGGAATGATCATCGCATGGCATGCTTTTGAGCGCTGGATGATTCGGTGTATCTCAGCAACAGGAATAAAAGATGTGACGCCAACAGATGTTCTTATCATTCATCATGTCAATCATCGACAAACTCAAAAAAAATTATCAGATATATGTTTTACATTAAATATCGAGGATACCCATATTGTTTCATATGGCTTAAAAAAATTAATTTCTAATGGCTTAATTGAAAATCATCGCAAAGGCAAAGAAGTATTTTTTTCCACTACTAAAAAAGGGAAGGAGATATGTGCAAAATATCGCGATGTTCGTGATGCATGCTTGCTAAATATGATCAAGCTGCTCGCGCTGCCACTTCTCTTTAATTACTAGTGAAATGGTAAATCAAAAATTTCCTCGTTTTCTTAGGCTTGGGGATTCTGCTATAACAATTCAATTTGGGTTAGATACAACTAGAGAGCTTAATCAACAGGTAAGCGCATTTATAAATTCTTTAGAGGAAGAAATTAATACTGGTTACTTGCCGCAAATAATTGAATATGTACCTGCAGTTTCATCAGCAACTATTTACTTTCATCCAGAATGCAACCAAGCTGATCTTATTTCTTCCCTTAAACGGATATCAACAAAAACTATCAATAATCATCAATTAGGCTTACATTGGGAATTGCCAATATGCTTTGACCCTAGTTTTTTAAATGATTTAACTGAAATTAGTGAGCAATTAGAAATTAATCCTCATGAGCTACAAAAAAAATTTTGTCGCTCTATTCTTCAGGTAAAAATGCCTGTTCCACTATTTGATAAAAATAATCATATTAGGCCAACCTTATTGCGTTCCGGAGACATGGTTTCATGGAAGCCCATCACGCTTCCTGAATTCGAAGAAATCTTTAATTCCCAGAAGTCAAAAATAGACTGGGCTCCCTATCAAATTCAAATGCAATGAAAAATTTTGTCAAGATTACTAAATCTGGGGTTGGTAATTCAATACAGGATAGCGGCCGCTTTGGTTATCGACAGTACGGGGTACCAATCTCTGGCATGGCAGATAGTTACTTTGCAAGCTGTGCAAATGCGCTTGTAGGAAATGAGTTAAATCAGCCTGTAATAGAAATTCCCTTAGCTGGACCAAATTTATTTTTTGAATGCTCAACTCGAAGTGTTGCTTTGGTCGGGAAAATTAGAATAAAGCAGATATCAAAAAATGGGAATGTAACATCACCACAGCCTTGGAAAGCTTTTAGAGTTGAGGCAGGTGACATAGTCGAGCTTTCTGGAACAAATGGCACGGCATATTTATCAATTCAAGGTGGCCTAGAACTACAAGCGATTATGAATAGTTGTTCAACATATGAACGAGCAAAATTAGGTGGTTTAAATGGTACATGGTTAAATATAAATGACACAATTCCCTTGCGCCCCATTACCACTCCTCAGGGTCTTTGTGCGGATCTGCCATTTGCGCATGAAACCGGTCCGTTGAGAGTGATCCCGGGACCACAAGAGTTTTTATTTAAACAAGATAGTCTATATAAATTTGTTACCAATCCTTATACTGTTTCCAAGCAATGGGACCGTATGGGTATTCGTTTAGATGGTGAACCATTAGAACATCTGAGCCCATCTAGTGCTGATATAGCATCTGATGGGATCGTGCCAGGCACCATTCAGGTACCAGCCTCTGGAGCGCCAATTATTTTAGGAATTGATTCACAAACAATTGGTGGTTATCCAAAAATAGCAACTATCATATCTGCAGACATCTCTCGTTTAGCACATTTACGCACAGGAGATCAAATTGAATTCAAAAATTTTAAGATTGATGATGCAATAGTAATTCTGAAACAAAAAAAGTTAAAACTTCATCGATGGATAGAGGGGTTAAAAATACAAAATTGGGACAATTATTCATCCCATGAAAATAATACTTATGGTTCTACGTAATGACTAAAGTCAAAATAAATTTAAATGCAGATTTAGGCGAAGGTTATGGCGCCTGGAAAATGGGTGATGACCTTAACATGCTAAGCGTTGTTAAATCAGCTAACTTAGCATGTGGCTTTCATGCAAGTGATCCACTAATTATGCGCAATACCGTGCGATTAGCAAAAAAGAATCAAGTTAGTATAGGTGCCCACCCCTCGTATCCTGATTTACAGGGCTTTGGGCGAAGAGTATTAAATCTCACTTTAGAAGAAATCCAATCCGTTGTAATTTATCAAATTGGTGCACTTCAAGCTATAACTAATTCTGAAGGTTATTCAGTTACTCATGTCAAAATACATGGCGCATTAAGCAATCAAGCTTGCATCAACCAAGATATAGCGAAAGCAATAAGCCAGGCAATATACTCAGTGGATCGGAGTTTAATTCTTTTGGCACCAGCCTGTTCACAATTAGAATATGAGGGTCGTAAGGCTGGCTTACCTATTGCCTTGGAAATTTTTGCTGATCGAACTTACGATTCTGATGGTCAATTAAGTTCCCGATCAATTCCTGGTTCTGTAATTCATGAACCACAAGTGTGCCTCCAACACATAAAAGTAATGCTGGAAAAAGGTGGTATTGTTAGTACAAATGGTCATCTAATTAAGACCCCAATCCATAGTATTTGTGTACATGGTGATAACCCTAATTCCGTAAAGAGTGCCAAACTAATTCATGAGTATTTAGCCAAGCATTACCAATTAGTCTCATTAGTTGATTTGTTTACATAATACAAACCTTAAATGGAGGAGAGCAAAAATGAAGTCTTTATCGCAATTATTTAAAGCAGTTCTGGCAAGTTTAGTAATCGCTTGCCCATCAATAGGCTTTGCCCAAACCAAATGGGATTTAGCAAGTGCGTATGCTCCTGCTAATTTTCATACCCTTAATCTAAATCAGTTTGCGGCTGATGTTGATAAAACAACTAATGGTAAATTAAAAATTACTGTTCATCCTGCAGCCTCGCTATTTAAAGCCCCAGAAATAAAAAGGGCCGTACAGGGTGGGCAAGCGCAAATGGGTGAAATCATATTAGTTAATTTTGAGAACGAATGGCCTATTTTTGGTGCAGACGGTCTTCCTTTTTTAACCGATAGCTACGAATCAGCTATGAAATTATATAAAGCTCAAAAACCAATGCTAGAAAAAAAATTTGCGGAACAAGGCATGATTATGCTTTATTCAGTTCCATGGCCACCTCAAGGTATCTATTCTAAAAAGCCAATTAATTCAGTAGCTGACTTAAAAGGAATTAAATGGAGAGCGTATAGCCCTGCGACGGGGCGCATTGCTGATTTAGTTGGAGCGCAACCAGTTACCGTTCAGGCTGCAGAATTAGCCCAAGCTATGGCCACTGGTGTAATTGAGGCTACCATGACCTCTGGCGCCACAGGCGTTGACACTAAAATGTGGGAAAGTATGAAGTTTTATACCGATACCCAGGCTTGGATGCCAAAAAATGCGGTACTTATTAACAAGAAAGCTTTTGATTCGCTTGATAAAACTACTCAAGACGCCGTTCTCAAAGCAGGTGCTGCAGCTGAAGTACGTGGCTGGGAGTCTTCAAGGAAAGTCGTTGGTGAATCGGCGGCAGCTCTTCAAAAAAATGGTATGAATATTGTTCAACCTTCACCAACACTAAAAACCGAGTTACAGAAAGTTGGAGCAAAAATGCTTGAAGAATGGAGCTCTAAAGCAGGATCTGAGGGTACTGCCTTAATTAATAACTATCGAAAATAGACTTTAAC